>NZ_JBIQNW010000003.1:0-240716 GCF_047228265.1 Nostoc sp. UIC 10607
TGTACCGTATTTGCTGTGCTGTTTCTTAAACCCTTTGCCAGCAAGTCTTTCAAGACTTAACGGGAAAAGTCAGATCCTACCAGAGGTTCAAAAACGGAGTGGTCACAGTGTTCTGTCATACCACCACTTGGACAATAATGGCAGAGTAAGGCACAATTCCATCCTGGAAGAATGCGATCGCCAAGTCGATTAACCCTCGCATCCCAATGTCCTTTCTTGATTTTCGCATTAGGCTTTAGTAGTATTACCTCGTATCCAAACCATTTGTGAGTTCGATCAAAAGCAACCCGACTAGAAGACATTGACTTCATGGCAAATTGATGATTAGTCCAATCATGAAGACTTTGAAGGTCACGACGAACGTATCCAATAGTTTTAGTTGTAACTAAATTCATTATTAACTCCTAAATTTTTAAACTCTGAAAATCAAACTAATTACACCTACCTTTCACGCGAAGCGTTTGAAAAAAATATTTAAAGTTTATTCCACTCCACGACTATTGGAGTACAACTCTTTAATTTTTTTCTTCATTCCCAGGCGTTAGCCTATTCTTTCTCTAACCTAAAAAGCACAAAAAAATAAAAACCAGTCACCCAACAAGGGGATGACTGGTTAAATTGCCTTTACTTGAAGCGAGTAAATAGCTTCGATGATTTAGTTGTAAAATCTCAAAATAGATTGGGAAAAATAACAATGATTAATCCAAAGCCTATTCGCACAGTTCGTCGGGGAAGAATATTCTCTGATATTCAGTGGTCAGAATAAAAAAAATCTCAATGGAAAGCTCAACAAGAGGCTTTTTACCAACGTGGTAAAGTTATTTTTGACCGAGTTAAACCAGAGTTAATCAAAAATCACTACAACTGGTATATGGCTGTTGAACCTGAGAGTGGAGACTATTTCATTGATACAGATGAATTAGCTGCTATAAATAAAACTCACCAGCACCACCCGAATGCTCCGGTGTTTATATTTCGGATTAATGAAACAGGAATAAGTAGCAAAATATGATTCAAGGTAGCTTTGGTGATGAAGAACAGCTATTTTTTGAAATAGATTTTCGAGTTATTGAAACGAATAATTAAATTTTAGCTAGCCAGATAAAAAGCTTCTGCAACCGCTTTTGGTAATTCAATCAACACAAAATAATTACTAGGATATAAATAGTCTTCGCCTGATTCATCAATAACTCTAATCATTTGGTGCTTAACAGCATCAGAATCAGGAACAGTCTGGTAAATTTTCCGAATTTCTAAAGAAGCAGGATAATCTTTGTTGTTAATGCAAACAACATATTGAGTTTCTGTGTTCGCTGACTCCATAACGACTCCTATAGAAAACGTTTTATTTTGATTTCTTTCTTACCAATTCCGTGGGCTTCATACCATTCATACCAGTGTAACTCAGCTTCATAAATACTTCTGTCGTCTAAGCTAATGGTTGCAAAGCCTTTAAGTTTCCGCTACCGTCCTGAACCATAAGTTTTACGCAAGCGTTCTACTTCACGAATGGAGTTACCAACAGCAATTATTTCAATATTGGTGATGTCTCCGATAATTTCAAAATTCAAGTAAGCATTACTCCTAGTAAATATTGCAAAGAACTTTTAACCACAACCCACCGCCAATCTTTGACTAACCAATTCAGCCGCTAAATGTATTGCTGCTTTCATACTCGTAGCATCAGCAATTCCCTTACCCGCAATATCAAACGCTGTTCCATGATCCGGTGAAGTCCTAACGAAAGGAAGGCCAATAGAAGTATTAACTGCCCGATCAAACGCCATCAGCTTCACAGGAATTAAGCCTTGGTCGTGGTAAAGTGCCAAGTAGCCATCAGCAGGATTTTGTACTAAAGAATTTCCATACCAAGCTTGACCAGGTTTAACCCACATCGTATCTGGTGGTATTGGCCCATCTAGCCGTAATTGTGGTCTTTTTTGCCGCTCTTGCTCTAACCAGGGAATTAACCAATCTTGTTCTTCATGTCCCAATTGCCCCTGTTCGCCACTGTGGGGATTCAAACCTGCGATCGCAATTCTCCCATTTTCTATGCCAAAATCTTTCTCCAAGCACTCCACCAGCAAATCCAGTTTTTGTGTCAACAACTGCGGTGTCAATGTATCGGCTACTTGACGTAATGGAATATGTGTGGTGGCAAGTAAAGCGCGGAGTGTCCAATTAGTATGGGGCGATCGCGCTACAAATAACATCCCAAAACGGTCAACACCTGACTTGTGCGCCAAAAGTTCCGTTTGCCCTGGATAATTATACCCTGCGGCTTTCCAAGCAGATTTAGCGATCGGCCCTGTGACAATAGCATCAAATTTACCAGCAAGTGTTTGAGCGATCGCACATTCCATATACGCAAAACTAGCCGCACCACTCGCCGCATTACCTATTCCAGCGATAATTTGACCTTGAATTTCTCTATCCCACTGCACATCAATCACTGACAACTCGTCTGGACTTGCTAAAGATGCTAAATTCTCGATTAAATTCAATTGTTGATAAGTCTTTAGTAGCAAATCCCGGTTACCCACAACTGTTACGTCGTATTTTTTACTAATTTCCGGATCTGCTAAAGCTTTCAAAATTACTTCCGGTCCAATCCCCGCAGGATCTCCCAACGTCAGCGCCAAACACGGGCGATTCTTTTTGCTAAAATTCACTAAGTCAGCTTGATTATTTTGATACATAAAATTTATTCATAATTATTAGCATCAAATTTTTCCCCATTTCCCCATCTTCCCCGCTCCACAGTAGGGATTGCCCCCCAAACCAGTAGGGATTACTTGCTAAACTAGTTTAAAATTATTTACACAGGTCTAATCCTACAGCAACTATTGAAAAGCTTCTGCTAGACCTAGTTTACACACACTAATTTGCATAAGGAGAATCACACCAATGGGCGGCGAAATTTTGAATGCAGCTCTATTGTCCTTCGGTTTAATCTTCGTGGGCTGGGGCTTAGGCGCTTTGTTACTGAAAATTCAAGGCGGAGAAGAGTAATCCCTACGGTAATAGGCTATTGAGAGGGAAGAGGTTTTCCTCTGCCTTGAAAAGTTCTGTTCGTCCCAAGTCGGCGTTCATACTTTTCGCTAACTGGGAAAAAAGCTTGTCCGTTTACCGGACAGCCATTTTCCCATGAGTCTCTCCAAAAAAATTCATTTTCTTAGAAAAAATGTAAAGTTTTGTTTGCATAGGTTATTCTGATAACATTCTTTTCATAAAACATTAAAATTTATTACAACCCTCATGACATTATTAATCGTCGGTGCCACTGGCACCTTAGGAAGACAAGTGGCTCGTCGTGCAATCGATGAGGGATATAAAGTACGCTGTCTTGTTCGGAGCAGTAAAAAAGCAGCTTTTCTCAAAGAATGGGGTGCGGAACTCGTACCGGGAAATTTGCGTTATCCCGATACACTAGCCGAAGCATTAGAAGGTGTAACTCAAGTTATTGATGCGTCAACATCTCGCCCTACAGATTCACTGAGTATCAAACAAGTGGATTGGGACGGCAAAGTAGCATTGATTCAAGCAGCAAAAGCAGCGGGTGTAGAGCGTTTTATCTTCTTTTCAATTTTAGATGCTGATAAATACCCAGAAGTGCCGCTCATGGAAATTAAGCGGTGTACAGAACTCTTCCTGGCTGAGTCTGGCTTGAATTACACCATCTTGCGGCTAGCTGGATTTATGCAAGGATTAATTGGCCAGTATGGAATTCCTATTTTGGAAGGACAGCCAGTTTGGGTGACTGGTAATTCTTCTCCCATTGCCTACATGGACACTCAGGACATTGCTAAATTTGCAATTCGTGCATTGAGTGTACCAGAAACAGAAAACCAAGCTTTTCCTGTAGTAGGTACTCGTGCATGGAGTGCAGAAGAAATCATCAACCTGTGCGAACGCTTATCTGGAAAAGACGCGAGGGTAACGCGGATGCCAATAAACTTGCTTCGTGCTGTTCGGGGCTTAATGCGGTTCTTTCAGTGGGGATGGAACGTAGCGGACAGGCTAGCGTTTACAGAAGTATTAGCCAGTGGTAAACAGTTAAATGCTTCAATGGATGAAGTCTATACAGTCTTTGGTTTAGATCAGCAACAAACCACAACCCTAGAAAACTATCTACAAGAGTACTTCAGCCGAATTATGAAGAAGCTCAAAGAGGTAGATTACCAGAAAAATAAAAATAAAAAACAGAAACCTAAAAAAACTCCTTTTAAACAGTCTTCAAAAGCCAATAGTCAATAGTCATTACAAAACAGATATTAGTAGTTAACGGATTGCTGAAGTCCCCACTTTCTCTGCGTTCGCGCAGCGTGTCGCAGACAGACGCTAACGCGAACAATGTACTCATAAGCTAGGGATTGTGATGGTAGGGTCGGTTTAGTATCTTGACCATCAATGCCATAAGCGAAAACCAACCTGATCAGGTATGTGTTGCAACAGGAAGATTTGGGCCTTGGAAACCAGGACTCCTGACAAGAGGAGGGAATGTCAGATCAATAGAACTACGGAGACAAGAGAGGCTATTTCCGGTGAATTGGGAAGCCCCGTCCGTTGAGAGATTGGGGTAGTTCACACTCTAGACTCTGGATATTTGACTCTAGATTAATGACTACATGACCAAAATGTGTAAGGATTACATAATACAAAGCACCGCCTAAACTTGGATATTTAAGTGTGCCGAAAGCAGGCATTATCTACAATGACGTTAAACCGATAGCGGGTCGTGTCGCTATCGAGTTGAAAGACAAGCTAACCGCTGCCGGTTGGGATGTGTGTATCACATCAAGTATCGGTGGAATATTGGGCTACTCTAACCCAGAGAGTCCTGTATGCCACACCCCCATTGACGGTCTAACGCCCCCTGGTTTTGACTCAGATATGGAGTTTGCAGTGGTGTTAGGGGGAGACGGCACTGTTTTAGCAGCGTCTCGTCAGGTAGCCCCCTGTGGTATTCCACTGCTAACAGTGAACACCGGACACATGGGATTTTTGACGGAAACCTTCCTAAATCAATTGCCCCAAGCACTAGAACAGCTGATGGCGGGTGAGTATGAAATTGAAGAACGAGTCATGCTCACCGTCAAAGTGTTTCGGGGAGAAGCAGTGCTGTGGGAAGCCCTCTGCTTGAATGAAATGGTTCTGCACCGAGAACCTTTGACCTCTATGTGCCATTTTGAAATTGCCATAGGGCGTCACGCACCAGTAGATATTGCGGCAGATGGTGTGATTGTTTCTACGCCTACTGGTTCTACAGCTTACTCATTGAGTGCTGGTGGCCCAGTAGTGACTCCTGGCGTACCTGTTTTACAGCTAGTACCCATTTGTCCCCATTCTCTAGCTTCTAGAGCATTGGTATTTCCCGATACTGAATCGGTCAACATCTACCCAGTCAACATTCCTCGGCTGGTGATGGTAGTCGATGGAAATGGAGGGTGCTATGTTCTACCAGAAGATAGAGTATATATGGAGCGATCGCAATATAGTGCCCGATTTATTCGCCTGCAACCACCTGAGTTTTTCCGAATTTTGCGAGAAAAATTAGGTTGGGGTTTGCCACATATTGCTAAACCAACTTCGGTAGAATTGCCGTAGTTAGTAGAAGGCAGGAGGCAGGATAGTGCAGCGGTAGCGAGTCCGCGTACCCTTACAGGGATCTTGCTACGCGCAGCGTCTCGTAGAGAGCGTCGGCAGAAGGCAGAAGGCAAGAGTTCCTGAATTTTGAATTGATTTCTCCCCTCTACCCAGTTTGGTGATTTCCTTCCAGAATTACTGGTGTAGGGATGGTATTTGGATTTAGTTATTAAGATTGCATCTGAGAATTAGATGGCTGATGCCTGAACGTGCTAAAAGATCCTTAGCAGCACGTCAAATCAGGATTGCTCCATCACTAAAAACTCGTAATTGCACTTTTAACTGATGTAAAGATTTTCGCTGGAATATCTTTACAATCCCAAATCCAATATCCCAAATTGTTATGACAGTTGCTCAAAGTCCCTGTGTTTTGGTGATTGAAACCGATGAGAGCCTAGCAAATCAGCTTTCTTGTGATTTGCAAGAAGCCGGCTATGAATCAATTTTGGCTCATGATGCGACCAGTGGTTTACAACACTGTCGCGATCGCCAGCCTGCTTTAATTGTTTTAGACCGGATGCTAGCAGGAGAATCAGGACTCTCATTGTGCAAAAATCTGAGAGGCACTGGTATGCGATCGCCTGTATTGATTTTAATGGCAAGGGATACAGTCGATGATCGTGTAGCTTGTCTAGAAGCTGGAGCGGATGATTACATCCTCAAGCCTTACCGCTCAGAAGACTTTTTGAAGTTAATTCGCCTCTACTTAAAACCCGATGTGGATACCACGGAGCAATTACGCTTTGGGGATCTGATTTTAGACATAGCAACTCGCCGTGCCATACACAACGGACGGGCAATTGACTTGACAATGAAGGAATTTGAACTATTAAAATTCTTAATGGAACATCCCCGTGAGGTGTTAACCCGCGAACAAATTTTAGAAAATGTTTGGGGTTATGACTTCCTGGGTGAATCGAATGTAATTGAAGTGTACATCCGCTATCTGCGCCTAAAAATTGAAGATGAAGGTCAAAAGCGCCTCATTCAAACAGTGCGAGGCGTAGGATACGTTTTGAGAGAATCTTAGTACAGTAAGGCGGAAGTTTGCCTATTTTTAACAAGGGAATTTTGCCCCTTGTCTAATTGGGGTTGAAAACAGCTATGTATTACGGTACGAATAAAAGCCGTGGGTTTTCTAGCTTAAATTCTGTAAAATTAAAATCTAAATTACAAAATCAGAAATAACTATGAGTCGTAGGCTAAGTTTGCTCTTAATGTTGCTGAGTATTTTTCTGATGGGCTGTTCCGCGCCAACAACAGCTAAACCTCCCAGCCTCATATCTGGTTCTCAAAATCCAGCACCAGAGAGTTTAGGTCAAAAACTACCAATTTCTGCTAAAGCCATTGTTCCTAATGGCACAACAATTCAGTTAGAAGTGGCGCAGACGCCACAACAGCAAGCGATGGGGTTGATGTATCGACCAGCTTTGCCAGATGACCGGGGGATGCTGTTTGGGTTCCCTTCACCACAACCAGTTAGTTTCTGGATGAAGAATGTACCTGTGCCCTTAGATATGGTATTTTTACATAACGGTGTAGTTAAATATATTCAAGCTGCTGCACCTCCTTGTGCAAGTGAGCCTTGTCCGACCTATGGTCCCAATACACCAATCGATAAGGTGATTGAACTTCGCTCTGGAAGAGCTGCCGAATTGAAGTTGAAAGTGGGCGATATAGTCAAAATTGAGTTTTGAGGCTCTGGTACTTGTGGGGATAAATATCTGGGTGGTTACTCTGTTAAGAACCTAGACTGTCTAAGTATGTGTTTTTTTTGTAAAAAATGTCACTTTATGTGGTAAAACAGTCACTTGTAACGCTACTATTTGAAAACTGTGGTAATAATGTAAAATTCTACTGTCTCTAACCTGAAATCGCGGTCTTAAGGTTTGGCAAAAATATTCCCTTGGGCGTAAGTGTAAATAGTCGTCAATAAGAGAGTATAGGCTATGGAATCTTTGTTACTACATGTGTGATTAAATAAAGCACAAAAGTAAACAAGATGAAACCAATTTAACTAGGTAAAAATACTGCTTGAAAATAGAGCAGGTGATCTGTACGAAAATTCTGATTTCTCAGACCTTCTATGAGAAGCCTCTCTTGAAGGCAAATCAAAAAAAACTGTGCTGGGGTATATAGCCGAGAACGGCACAGTGACAGATGAAATACTGGCTACTGGCTACCTAGCAATGGTGAACTAATATATGACAATACATTCTGCACAAGGAGGTGAGATACAAATGTCACCATCAAAATATTCTCGACTGATTCATTTTTTGCAAGAAGATTTGGCAATTTCTACGGCATCGCTGGCAGTGGCGCTTCGTCATCGGGAGCAAGACCCAGGGCCTTTGGCAATGATTCTTTGGCAGTATGGGTTAATTACTTTAGAGCAGTTAGAACAGATTTATGATTGGCTGGAAACGGCATAGGTCGTACCAATTTTGGATTTTGGATTTTGCATTAAAAGTCTCTACCAAAAGGCTATTCTCAGAATCTCAAATAATACTATTTATATCAATTTAGTTAGTATCATACTAAGTTGCCAAAATTAGTCTTGTTTTGTGTCAAAGAAGCTATCCGACTGTCTCCAGAGCAAATAATACTATTTAGAGCAACTTAATATAATTTAGGAGAATTGGGGCATGTCACATCCACTCTACCTTGTGAAAAGGTTGATTTATAGATTTATTACTTTGGCGGTTTCTACTCATTTATATACAAATTAAAAGAGCGAGTTGATAATTTAACTCGCTCTTTTAATTTGTCTTTTGCAAATGACCAATAACCAATGACTATTGTGTAAACACTCTAACTGCTGCCGCTATACCAGATCCAGGCGTGAAGTCTTCGTAGCCAAGTTCTTTTAGGGTAACTTCTAAAGATGCTATACAGCTAAGAATATCGCGATCGCTCACAAAACCCAAGTGACCAATGCGGAATATTTTGTTACTCAAATGATCTTGACCACCTGCCAGGGCAATATCAAAGCGTTTTTTCATCAATGACCGAATCTTATCCGATTCAATTCCCTGTGGTGCTACAGCCGTAATCGCCGGACTGGCGGAACTATCTGCTGCAAACAGGGGTAAATTTAACCCTTGAATGGCGGCACGGGTAGCATTCTTAAGCCGTTCGTGTCGAGCAAATATTGACTCCAAACCTTCCTCTTTCATGATTCGTAACGTGGTGTGCAGCGCTACAATCAAGTTCACAGGCGGAGTAAATGGAGTTGTATTCTTGGCTGTGGCTTTGCGATATTTGCCTAAATCCAAATAATATTTCGGTAGCTTTGCAGTTTTGTATGCTTCCCAAGCTTTGGGGCTGACAGAGACAAAACCCAATCCCGGTGGAATCATATAACCTTTTTGGGAACCGGAGGCGACTATATCCAAGCCCCAAGCATCCACGGGTAGATTGAACGCACCCAAGCTGGTTACGGCATCAACGATTATTAAAGCTTCACCGTGTTCTTTAACGTGGCGGTTGATGGTTTCTAGGTCATTCAACACACCTGTAGAGGTTTCGCTGTGGGTGATGATTACGGCTTTGATTTGCTTTTGGGTATCTGCTTGGAGTTTTTCAGCAAATACTGCGGGGTCTAAGGGTTTTCCCCATTCCACCTTAACTTCTTCTACATTTAAACCGTAGGCTTGACCAACTTCTACCCAGCGTTCGCCAAATTTACCATTAGAACCAACTAAAATGCGATCGCCTGGAGAGAGAAAATTAATTATTCCAGCTTCTACAGCACCCGTACCACTGACATTCAGTGTCAGTACATCACTTTGAGTTTGATGCAGCCACTTGAGGTTTTCCGTCACCTCTGCCAATATATTGCTAAATTCACTGGTACGGTGTCCAATCGGATGCTTGGCTAATGCCAGTAAGGCAGCTTCTGGCACTGGGGTTGGGCCTGGAATCATTAGCATCAGCTTATCGTTCATGTGTCTATCCTAAAAGTCAAATAAAAGTCAAAATTGTGTGAAGTTGGTTTATTCTGGTAGCAAATTCTAGATATTTATCTAAAAATTACACCCAGATTGTCACCAGACTTGTTGTATATTTTCCAAATCCATAGGAAAAGTATCGTGGGAGTTAATGAACGGTCAGCTTGACCTTTGCAATTTATACGAGACTCCAACTTAAATAAAACCTCTGTTCCAGGCAATCTTACCACACACCTAGACGCAAGATTAAGGCTTGTGCTCGTAGGGAAGTGGCTATTTTAGCTAAGGGTGAAAGGTCTATCTAGATGAGGCACAGGTATGATAAATTCTTAAATCTTACCCATAATCTGCCTCTATTGTTTTTATAGAAACAAGCGAAATTGTTCTGAATATAGCGGGAATCGTTGGTGAAAAAGCTGTGTTTTGCTTCAACGGAGGAAGTAACCGCCTATACTATGCGGAAGGTTTGGATGTCACCGTTTGCTAAGAGATAGAAGATACCTAACCCAAACTTTTCAATCTGCTTCGGTCGATAATTTTTTCTTAAGTTGCCATCCTCTAAATAATACTAAAGAATACCTTTATCCATTGAGGAGGTGATGAATTATTTTAGTCTAAATCGCTTCTATGGCGATATCCAAGGCATCTTTCACTTACTTAATGACAATTATCTACTGATGGTTTACAGTGCATTTTCGCCAAAATTGAAATATTTATGCTACTAATTGCTGCACATTTTGAAACTGCACTCAGCCGTAGGCAATGGCTAATAAACCATAAGTTTTTATACTATACTTACAAAATCGCTACAATCATGCTTAGTCTTTTTAGTTACCATTCATGGTGAGTCGTTTTTAACTAGTGTCAGTTCATAAACTGTCACTCACCAGATCCCCGATTTTCTTGCAAAAGAGATATTCTTAGTTAGTGCAAGGAGTGATACCATTTCACAACATGTTTGTCACAAGTTATCCCCGCAATACTCCCTGCCAAGGGAGTGTTGCAGATTTCAAATGTTGCATCAAACGAGTGAGTTGGTATAAGCTTTTACGGGGAAGCGCTTGAGTGAGCAAAACTCTCAAGCGCTTTTTCGTGTATAAATAAAACAGTATTACTCTCTGGACAATAATACAGTTGTTTTTAAATACACATACACTAAAGAAAAAAAACTATTGTTACAATACTTTTTGCAACACATGCTTCATGGCTTTAGCATCAGTGCCGTCATAAATGCGAGCCTATAATTAAAGGTTTGCATGTGTGAGGAGTTAGGACTTTAGTCTTCAAATGAAGGCTGGAGCCGCTCTCTATGAGATGCTATGCATAGCTTTCTTCCCCAAATGGAAAGGGGTAGACTATAAAACAATACGGTTGAGTTAAGCATTTGCTTCTTCTCTCTGCGTGCTCTGCGCCTTGGCGGTTCGTTAAAAAATTGACTTTAATAACAGAGTTTTAGCCTTAACTGAACTGTATTACACTATAAAACTCATCTCAAAATTTTTACATTACTTAACCTACTTTGATTTATTCTCGCCTACTTACTTAGTTGCTAAAGAGCGGATTAAAAGGATAATCCTCCCTTAAGCAACTTGCGTAGGGCTAGAGGGAATAGACGTTTCAGATTTTCAGTACGTCATATCAGACTGTGTTCTCTCCCCTCTACTATTAGCTGACTACAAAATTCACTAACTTCCCAGGTACCACAATTACCTTTTTAATCTCTTTGCCTTCAATGTAACGTTGGGTAATCTCTGACTCACGGGCGTATTTCTCCAACGCTGCTTTATCTGCTTGTGCTGGTACTTGAATCGCACCGCGAGTTTTGCCCATAATTTGAATCACTAAAGTGATTTCATCAGCTATCAAAGCAGCCGAGTCAAATGACGGCCAAGTTTGAGTGTGAACTGAATCACTTTCACCCAATAAATGCCACAATTCATCAGCAATATGTGGTGCAAATGGTGCTAGCAATACCACCAAAGTCCGAATACCCTCTGCGTAAATTGGTGAATTTTTCCCGTCGGCATCATTTAGGGCATTACTTAACTTCATCAATTCTGAAATAGCTGTGTTGAATTGATATTCGTCGTCTACATCTTCCGTAACTGCTTGAATAGCTGTGTGAATCGCCCGCCGCAATTCCTTTTCTGCCTTAGTTAAATCAGCGAGTTGGGCTTTCTTACGGGATACCCCAGCAGCAACATAATCTGTTACCAAACGCCAAAGCCGATTTAAAAAGCGGGATTGTCCTTCCACATCGGCTTCATCCCATTCCAAGTCTTTTTCTGGCGGCGCTTTGAACAAGATGAACATTCGCGCTGTATCTACACCGTATTTAGCAATTACATCTTCTGGTGCTACACCGTTACCCTTTGATTTAGACATAGTGGCGTAGAGACGTTGTAATGGTTCGCCTGTCTGAGGGTCACGGGGGTCGGCTGAATTTACTAAATTAGAAGGAATCCATTTATCTTTACCACCCTTATTCGGATTTAGGTAAGTTAAACCCTGTACCATACCTTGAGTTAACAAGCGTTGAAATGGTTCATCAAAGTTTAACAAGCCTCTGTCCCGCAAAACCTTAGTAAAGAACCGCGAATACAACAAATGTAAAATCGCGTGTTCAATCCCACCTACATACTGATCAACTGGCATCCAGTCGTTTATTTTACTGGAATCGAAAACCTGTTGTTCATTCTTCGCGTCAGGAAACCGCAAGAAATACCACGAGGAATCAATAAAAGTATCCATCGTGTCAGTTTCCCGCTTCGCTGGAGTGCCACAAGTCGGACAAGGCACATTTACCCAGCTTTCCAACTGAGTCAAAGGTGAACCGCCACGTCCAGTAAATTCCACCTCTTCTGGCAACTGTACTGGCAAATCTTTATCAGGAACTGGTACTATCCCACAGTTAGGACAGTGAATTACAGGTATCGGTGCGCCCCAATACCGCTGCCGTGAAATTAACCAATCCCGCAAGCGATATTGCACCCGCACTTTACCAAAACCTTGTTGTTCGGCGTATTCAATTATTGCTTGTTTAGCATCTGTGGAAGTCATACCAGTAAAAGACCCAGAATTAATTAAAATTCCTGGTTCAGTGTATGCCTGATTGTATTCAATTTGGATGAGTTGTGTAACTTCATCAATCTCTGATGTTGGAGTTAAGTCAAAACCTGCAACATCATCTGGAGAAACAATGACAAAATCAACTGGCAAATCGTAATTTTTGGCAAACTTAAAATCCCGGACATCGTGTGCTGGTACACCCATCACTGCCCCAGTACCATACTCATACAGTACATAGTCAGCAATCCAAATGGGCACTTCTTCCCCTGTAAATGGGTTAATTGCCACTCCACCTGTGGGGATACCCCGCTTAGGTTTGTCTTCAGCAGTACGTTCCAACTCACTTTGATTGGAAACCTCTTTAATAAAAACTTCTACCGACGCTTGTTGTTCTTTTGTGGTGACGCGCTTTGTTAAGGGATGTTCTGGCGCTAAAACTAGGTAGCTGACACCATAAACGGTATCTGGGCGCGTGGTATACACGGCGATTTTTTCATCTATCCCAATTATGGGAAATTCCAAGTAAGCGCCTGTGGATTTGCCAATCCAGTTTGCCTGCATCAATTTGACGCGTTCCGGCCAACCTGTCAACTTATTCAAGTCATTGAGTAATTCTTCAGCGTAGTCGGTAATCTTGAAAAACCACTGCCGCAACAATTTGCGCTCAACTATTGCCCCACTGCGCCAAGAACGTCCTTCGTTATCGACTTGCTCATTTGCCAATACAGTTTGGTCAATTGGGTCCCAGTTCACTGCTGCTTCTTTTTGGTAAGCCAACCCCGCTTGCAAAAACTGCAAGAAAATCCATTGTGTCCACTTGTAATAATCTGGTGAACAGGTAGCAAGTTCACATTCCCAATCAATGGATAAACCAAGACGCTGCAATTGCTGCCGCATCTGGGCCATATTCTGATAAGTCCACTTTGCTGGCGGTACACCACGGTCAATGGCGGCGTTTTCTGCTGGCAAGCCAAAGGCATCCCAACCCATTGGGTGTATTACCCGATACCCTTGCATTCGCTTGAGACGGGCAATCACGTCCGTAATAGTATAATTACGGACGTGACCCATGTGTAGGCTGCCCGATGGATAAGGGAACATGGATAAAGCATAAAATTTTGGCTTTTTGCTAGCTGTAGGTGTCTTATCTAAGCCAAGTTCTACCCATGTTTTTTGCCATTTTTCCTCAATTGCTGCTGGGTTATATCGGGAATCCACCAAAAATTCTCCTACTGGGTCTGTCTAGGTTAACCTGTTAGGTCAACCTATATTGTAGGTCAACTACTCACAGATTTATATATAAGTAAGTGCGAGGGAGCATCAGCCTGATTAGGCGCAAACTGCGAGCCTTTCAGGTATAGCAAGAGTCATTTGATGAAGGTTTATATGGCTGAGTTAGATATAAAATTTTCTGGTTTAGTGCCGGTTTTTGTCTACGGCACACTGAAACCAGGTGAAGCTAACTATAAAAAATATTGTGATGGCAAAGTAGTTGATGTCAAATTAGCTCTTGTACAAGGTAAATTGTTTGCTATGCCAATGGGCTACCCAGCAATGACGCTAGGGGATGGACAAGTTCACGGTTATTTACTCTCTTTTCCCAACCCAAGGATTTTAAATGAGCTAGATGTGCTGGAAGATTACCAGCCCAATAGACAACCAGTAGAAAACCTCTATAATCGACAAATTATCGAGGTTTATGAGCCACAGTCGCTCTCTCTGGGTTGGGCTTGGGTTTATTTAATGACTTTAGACCGAGTTGACCAATTAGGGGGCTTCCTCCAACCTGACGGCTGGTGGAGTGGCTGTGGTTTAACCACAAAGTACAGCTATGATCTGTGAACTGTTAACTATGCGATTAGTTTATGTCCTGTTTGGAGTCGTGCCGTTGCGGCTGTACCGGATAGATTGAATTTTTTGGAGAAGCTACTGCTGCTTTAGGAATTTCAATTACCGGGTTATTTAGTCCCACCATCAGAGTGGAAGGTGGAATTATAGACGCTGAGGACGTTTGGATCGGTTCTTTTTGTGGTCGTTGTGCCAGTTGTGTCGGACTCGAACCAATAGGTAATAAACCTGATACTGCACCGATTACACAAGCAGCAACAGCTGTACCTCCGACCATCCAGTTTAAACGGGAACGGCGGCGCAAACGTGCCAATACTTGCTGAACTGTTTCTTCTGGTGACTGTTGGGCTGTTGGCACTGGGAGAGTCCGTAAGCCTTGGCGCAGTTTTAACAGTCGGGCATACAAGCATTGAACTGAGACATCATTTGCCAGCCATTCTTCTACTTGCTTGCGTTCGGGGGCTGTGACTTCACCATCGAGGTAAGCACTCAATAACTCGAAGCGATCGCGCTTCACCATATCCATAAGACCCGTTGATTCATTGGTATGCTTGGCCATTCCATCTGACAAATCTTGAGGAAGTTGCAAAGGAGAACGGTCGTAAAACTGAGAATCAGTAGTCATCTTAACATTATTACCAATTCATACACGGGTAAACTGGGCGGGAAATTCGGATAAATTAGCCAATTTTCCTCCTTAGGGCAGAAGCGATCTACATCTTTCTGGGAATTCTTAATCAATGCTTAAATTCTGCCATTGGACAGAGGCAAGATACTGTAAATTAGGAGTCTAGATAATTCTGCAAGTGAGCTTGCAGTCTCGATCTAGCTCTGGCTATTCTTGACTTCACAGTTCCTAAGGAAACTCCAGTGATTTCGGCAATTTCTTCATATGCCATGCCTTCGATTTCTCTGAGGACAATGGTAGTACGAAAGACTTCTGGTAAATCCGCGATCGCTTCCCGCAGTTGCTCATAAAATTCTCGAGTTGTCAGCTCTTCTTCAGGTCCTGGGGTATCGCCAGCGATTTCCCAATCCATCTCGCCATCTTCTAACGAGCGGGGAGCATCTAGTGACAAAGGACTCATAACCCGCTTGCGTTTCCGCAACTCATCGTAAAACAAGTTGGTGGCAATGCGGCTTAACCAGCCCCGAAATTTAGCAGGCTCTTGTAATCGGTTAATATTCCGATACACTCGAATCCAAACTTCTTGAGCCAAATCGGCTCTGTCAGCCCAATCTGGAGCTAGGTGATATAGAACTCTATCAACTTGACTTTGATAGCGGCGTAATAGTTCTGCAAACGCAACACGATCTGGTCGCAGTCCCGCTTGACAGCGCAAAATTAAATCGTGATTAGGGAGTTTGTCAACTTGCACTGATGCTTCTGGATACTTTGCATCAACCGTTGACCAGGATACAGTAATCGACTGACTCATAGATCGTACTGGCTCTAAATCATCCCTATCTATTAGACCTGCTAATGGGACAGAAGTTCCATGCTAAGGTGACGGATTTATGACTGGAACACTGAGGCATATAATTTTGGATACATTTATAGCAATAAGGGGAGCCACTTTTTCCTTATACTGTTCGCATAGTTGCCCTTGCACCCATCAACGAATAAAGGCGCAGCAATATGCACATTTTGGTACTTTTCGCAACTGAGTATATACGCTTGATAAAGATAATTAAATCTGGTTATAAGGATGAAGATAAAAATTTTGTAATTCTAACTTCTTGATACCTTTAAAATTCAGGTAATAATTTCTGGAAGTTGGGTTGCTGTGGTTACTATAATGGTGATTTATTTTTTTGATTTTGTTACCAGAATAGTTACTGATTGTTCTGGTTGTAACCCGTAGGTAGCACCAGAGGTATGTTGCTCTGGTACGCGAACTTGAAAAAATAAATTAAGGGAAAATGTAATTGTGACTGCTAGCAAAAGTTTTTCAAACATGGTTTTTCTCCTACCTACACCACTAATGATTGATTGCTACATTTCAAAAGTTCCACCAGAAAGTCTAAGTATTGGCTTACAACCTCCAGAACTTTTGAGGAATGAGGTTGCTTACTTGAAGTTTTGCCGCTGGGACAATTCGCATAGTCTTAGTTTGCCCAGAGGTGTTGGCAGATTTATAACGGAAATGATAAGTATTGATAAATTTTTGATAATAGGATGATGAACACATCCAATTGCTCGGCTGGATATGTCAGGGATAAACAATAGGCAATGGCAATGGTAAGAAATGAATCTGTAGGGCGGATGGTAATGTTACTCTGTTTTGGCACAGCATTTTTATCTTTAGGTGTCCATTGGCGCATTACTACGGCGGAACGGCAGTCTGATAAGTCTGCATCTACTTTGATGCGGCGAGATTCTACCCGAACCAATCCCAAGGGAAGCCGCCCTAAGGGAGTCTACACGAATCTTTCTCAAGTGAGTTTAGGGGAAATTGCGCTGGGTGCATCTGTGCCACCTGATGAAGTTACCCAAGGCTCAACTGCCCAGAGGGCGTTTACACCAAAATCCTCTGCTATTAAGCCTCAAACTAAGTCGAAAATAATTAAGAAGAATGTAACCAAAGCAACTACTCGCAGGGCTTCTAGACTCAAGTCTTCTACTATTAAGCCTCAAACTAAGTCGAAAATAATTAAGAAGAATGTAGCCAAAGCAACTACTCGGAAGGCTTCTACACTCAAGCCTTCTACTATTAAGCCTCAAACTCAGCCCCAAACCATTAAGAATAATGTAGCTAAAGCAACCAACCTACCAACTAAGATGCGGGTGGTGGCACAAGCAGAAAGACAAAATCCAGTTGTGGATAGTTGGCCAAAAGCTTTATGGTCTCAAGCTTCAGCCCAACAAATACCATCTAATAGGCTTGCAGATGCTAAGACGCAAGTAGTAGTTGATTTAAGCGATCGCCGCACCTATGTATACGCAGGAGATGAAGTGATAGCAAGCTACCCAATCGCTATAGGTAAGAAAGGTTGGGAAACGCCCACAGGTTCTTTCCAGGTGATCCACATGCGACACTATCCAATTTGGCGTCACCCAATTACAGGCAAAGTCTTTGAGGCTGGTACGGATAGTCCCTTGGGAGACAGATGGATTGGTTTTTGGTCAGATGGACGCAATGAAATTGGTTTTCATGGCACACCAGAGATTGATCTAGTAGGAACGGCTGTGTCCCACGGCTGCTTAAGAATGCGTAATTCTGATGTTAGATTGTTGTATGAGCAAGTAAGTTTAGGTACAACAGTGTTAGTACGTGATTAATTATAGAGTCATTAGTCATTTGTTTTAGACTAATGACTAATGACTAATGACTATTAAAGTTATAATTTTTGCTCAAAGCTAGGTGCGTATGTTTGAAGTAAAGCACTAACTTGGCGTACAACCTCATTGCCAGTGTTTTTGCCTAAGGCTTGCCGTTCTGGGAAGAAATTGGGTCGATCCAGGTAACGATTAATCGCCTCACTTACTTGCTGAGAAATTAAGTCTTGCAGTTGTGCCTGAGCCGTTTGGCGCTGGAAGTTAGCACCTTCTTCTGTAGTAGCATACAAAGGTGGTAGACGATTGAGAGCGTAAGCGGCAATATCTCCAACATCTAGAGAACTTTCACTGGTGGCTTCAATTTCTGCGACTCGTGCGATCGCTTCCGTCAGTACCAATTCTTCCATAACGTTAATGAATTGTTTCCGAGGTACCGCCACTACCTCACCAGTTAATAGCGCACCCATCAGGCGATCTAGCGCCATATACTCTTCAATTGAGAGTTCTGAGGCGTTGTCACAGATTCTACCGACTTCTGCTTCCATTGCTGGTGTCAAATAACCATCCTGGAGAGCTTGTTCTACAATTTTTTCGATACTCATAATGCTTATCATCATTTATGTTAGCCAAGCAAGGTAGGGACGGTATCAATCCAATTTATTTTGCCTAATTCTCAGCAAAAAAAACACAAATCATGCACAGACGCGATAACTCCGTCTCTACTAATTAACGACCTTAGTTCGCCAAGGTGTTGGATCTACAGATTGTCCGTTGACATACAGACCCCAGTGTAAATGTGGCCCAGTGGAAGCACCTGTTGAACCTACTGCACCAATTAGTTGACCAGCTTTCACAACATCACCTTCTTGAACGTTAATACGACTCAGGTGCATGAAAATACTGGTTACTCCTTGACCGTGGTCAATGCCAACTACGTTACCATGAACCCGAAACCCTTGGGATACCCTACCTACCAAAGCAACTCGTCCAGCGGCTGGGGCAATTACCGATGAACCGGCAGCACCAGCGTAGTCAAGACCACGATGATAGTAGTCCTTTGCAAATGTACCATTATAGTAGCGACGTACACCATAGGTTGTACTCATCCGCCCTGCATTTGGTTTCAGAAATACTCCATTCCAATACTTTTCTGGTGTTTGTAACGCCTTAAAAGCTGCCACCCGCTTAAGTTCAAGCTCTGTGGCACCCACTCCGGCTTTGCCAGGTGGTAAAGTAATGCGTTGTACGGGGAATTTGCGATTAAGCACATTCACTGCCAAGTTTTGCACCTGACCATCTCCCGTAACCCTAAGTGTTCTAGTTCCAGCTTTTTCTAGTGGTGTTGTGGGAACAAAGGCCCGATACTGATTGGGCGCAATTTCAAAAGCTGGGTATGTATTATTACCACTTGCTACTGTTGGATTTGTACCATTCTCAGGATTATCTAGATTAATCTCCACCGAGAGTGTATCCCCTAATTTAGGATTAGTTGGAGTCACCTTTACTTGTAAAGCATCTACAGGCAATGCCAAGGTGAGAGGGAGAACAGCAAATATTCCCTTTAACACATTTATTGCACGGCGATTCGCTGTCAAACTTTTTACATCAAAACCGAGCAACTTTTTGTTTGAACTACTAGTGCTATTCTCAATAATCATAGAGCTACAAAAATCCCTTGTTTGTGTTGGAAAATAGACTAGCTTATTTTTACTAGTGTTTCCTGTTTGCAGCAGATGTTGATGAAAACTATAAATTTTGGAAATCCTCCAGGAAATTATGGTTAGGACAGGGGTAGGGGGGAAAAGACAAGGGAGAATGATTTGTAACTGTAATTTAGTGAATTGGTGTTTTAATAACCAAGGTGTATTCCATTGGCAATAATCTTAAAATTTAACTAGATTGATGGCAAAGACGCTCTCGTGGCTTGCCATAGGTATATCATTTGTTAGGCAACAAATGAAACTTCCTGGAGTTTAGCCATTACATAATAATACTTGAAGAAAATCTTGGAATCAACTGGACACTTGTTCAACTGGACACTCGTACTACGCTGTTAGGCAAAAGTTGGTGTAGGAAAATCACCTAAACCAGTTAACCCAGCAGGAAAGTGTCATAAATAACCCCATAAAATTTAGGTAAAACTAACTTTAGTAAGCTGGTGAACATTTAATAGCACAAGTAGGGCGGATAAGATGCCCACCCTATGATAAGTTTTATTGATATATAGTGTGAAATTATAGGATTTTCGGTTTATCTAATTCTTAATCGCCGTTTATACACTCGTAACAGATATTACTAGTGTTGGTATAGATGTAAAATAACAGTGATTTTACCTAAAATTTTTTCGTTCCGAGTTTTGAAGCTCATAAAGACTATCAACTCTAAGCTGATAGTTTTACTTTTGACTTGAGCTTACCATCTTCCATGTCAACGATGCGATCGGCAATGTCTAGGATGCGGTTGTCATGAGTAACCATCAAGATGGTACAGCTTTGTTCTTTTGCCAGTTTTTGCATGAGATTGACTACATCTCGTCCCGATTGACTGTCAAGGGCGGCGGTGGGTTCATCCGCTAGGATTATTTGAGGATGAATGACTAAGGCGCGAGCGATCGCTACTCTTTGTTTTTGTCCCCCAGACAGTTTATCAGGATAGTAATGCAAATGATTTCCTAATCCTACCTGCTCTAGCATTTGGGCTGATCTAGCTAGCATCTTTTTTAAGTCAAGATGTTGGTGCAATTCCAAAGCTATTTTGACATTTTGGAGCGCTGTTAAACTACCATGCAAGTTATGCCCTTGGAAAATATAACCGTTACGCCGTCGCGCCTGTACTAGTTGTTCAGCACTAGCACCACAAAGTTCTCGTCCCAACACCCGCAAACTACCAGATTGGGCAGAACGCAACCCACCCACCAAGGTCAGCAAGGTTGTCTTTCCAGAACCAGAGGGCCCAGTCATAATAATAATTTCGCCGGCGTTAATCTCCAAGTTGATATTATATAAAACTTGCTTGCGGAGTGAGCCGTAACCAAAGTGGTGGTCGAGATTTTTAATAGAGATGACGGGAAGCATATTTGGGGAGTGGAGGAGTTTGGAGTTTGGAGTTGTAAAAATTCTTGCCTGTTTCTTGTCCCCCAGTTTTAGAACATATCAGCGGGGTCGGTGGCTTGGAGTTTGCGGGTTGCGATCGCACCGGAAATTGTACACATAATGATAGTCAGCACTAATACCTGCAATGCCCGAATTGCAGTCATGTACATGGGTAAATTTGTGGCACTGCGAGTCAGTTGGTAAAGTGCTAAGGATACTCCCAAACCGGGGAAAAAACCCAGTGCTGCTAATATCAACGATTCTTCAAGCACCACACCTAGCAGGTAATAATTGCGATATCCCATTGCTTTGAAGGTGGCGTATTCCCGAACATGGGCATTAACATCAGTGGAAAGGACTTGATAGACGATAATCACGCCCACCACAAAGCCCATCGATACACCCAGGCTGAAGATAAATCCAATTGGAGAATTTGTTCTCCAGAAGTTGTTTTCAAATTCAATAAATTCTTTGTGGGTTAAAACTCTGACATCATCTCTGAGGTAAGCTTTCAATGTTGCTGCTACCTTTTTCGGGTCATAGCCTGGTTTTACCTTAATCAAACCTAGACTGACACTACTTGACTGTCGCCCGGAAAATAGCCGCAAAAAGTTTTGATCGCTGGTAATCAGGTTGCCATCAGCGCCAAAGGAAGCCCCGACTTGGAATAAGCCACTAATGGTAATTGTGCGCCGTTCTATTTCAGTGGTTAGGGTTTTACCTTGGTCAATTTGAGCGATCGCTTTTTGATAATCTCCTCTTGCACCACGATCAAACAAGACGGTATTCGGCATTTTGATCGCTTGCAATTGCTGGTTAACATCTGGTAAGTCAAAGGCTGGCTTGTCTGGGTTAAAGCCGATAACTAACACCCCCGTCTCACGGTGTGTTTGAGGATTTTTCCAGATTGTGTTGTTGAAATACATTGGTTCTGCCGACTTCACCCCTGGTATATCCATTGCTTGGTAAAGTCGCCGACGAGAAAATGTAGACAAGCTTGGCAGGTTACGGGCTTGGGGACTCGTTAAAACAATGTCTGCTTGCAAACTGCGATGCAGTCTCGTGTTACTGTCATACAGCGCAGTCTGAAAGCCCAGTTGCATGAACATGAGAAGATCCGCAAAGGCAATGCCTGACAATGCCACCAAAAGACGGCTTTTTTCATGACTCAGTTGCAGCCATCCAAGAGGGGTTCGCCGTCGCAGTTGTTTGATCAATCCCATAATCTAGGTACTGGGGGTTAGGGACTGGAAATTGGGGACTCGTTCATCCACCTCAGAACCCTATGGTTTCACCAAGGCGGTGGGAAGCACACTTCTTCTCTACGAGACGCTGTGCGAACAAGGGGTATCCGGGATAGCTGCCCCGCCGTTAACTGTTGACTGATGACTGTTAACTGTCAACCGTCATCAGTCTTTTGTGAAATCCCATCCCCTTTTAGGGGTGGGATGAGCTTAAAGTTCAATTACTGCCTTAACTTGCATATTGGTTAAGGTGGCAGCTTTTCGGCTGGAGGCTTCATCTAGTCGGATATGGACTTCTACTACTCTGTTGTCGATATTACTGACGGGATCTGTGTTAATCACATTCTGCCGTCGCACTTGCAAGCCCTTGTGATCTACGATTCCCTGCAATTCAATTGGGAGGTAATCACCAAGTACTCGCACTTGCTGCCCTGAATGCACTTTGCCAATATCGCTTTCGTAGACTTCAGCGATTACATACATTTGGCTAGTTTGTCCGATATCAGCAATGCCATCATTTGATACTAATTCGCCAGGATGGGTATGGATCTCGAATACCTGTCCATTTTGGGGCGATCGCACCTCGGCCTGTTTAAGATTGACTTTTGCCAGATTCATGGCTGCTACGGCACGATTGATTTCTGCTTGGGCAGCTTCTACATCTACTCCGCGTATCTCAGCGATTTCATCGAGTGTGGCTGTGGCTTCCTTTACCTGTTGCTGGCTAGTTGATTGGGTACGATTTAACTGTGCCTGTGCTTCTTGCAGACTTTTTTGGGCAGTTTCCAAGCTTAAACGCTTATTATCCCGTTGGGAGGCAGAAATTGCGCCCTTTTGATATAGTTGCTGATAGCGTTCGTCTTCTGCTTGGGCGTTGCGCACTTCGGCTTGGAATCGTTCAATTGTCGCTACTTGGGTATTAATATTACCTTGGCGTTCTGCTTCTAGGCGAGCGATCGCAGCTTTTTGGGCAGCAATTTCACCACGTTTAGCACCTGCTTGGATGCGGTTTAGGTTTGCCTGGGCTACTTTTACTTGTTCGTGCGCCTCTTTTAATTCTGCTTGCAAGCGATCGTGGCTATTCAAAATCGCAATCACCTGTCCTGCTTTTACCCTATCCCCCTCCTTTACTAACAACTTTTCTACCCGACTTCCTTCCGTAGACACCGCAGCAGAGAGTTTAATTACCTTTCCCTCTGGTTCGATCCATCCTAAAGCTGTTACCGTTTTTAACTGTGGCAATTGTGTTGCTGGCACTTGGATCTCTAAATTTGCATAATTTTGCCAGCGTTTTACTATATAAAAACTTATTCCGCCAACCAATAAAGATGCAATTATACCTATAGCAACGGATGGACGCAGAATAGACTTAGGGAACGGTCTGTACCCTAGCTTTGAGTTTCGCACCATAGATTACCTCTTAACTAGTGGCGCAGAAAAAACTAAATAGATTAAGCTTTTCTCGTTACCTCTGTTAGTATTGTTAATTTATCGATTCAGAGTTCATAAAAAGTGGAATTCGTTGAGAATTTATCAACCTAGTGCAATTTAGCTGGATAGGATAACAAAAAGTCAATCTCGAATATTAAGAGATTTATGTTACTGACGAACTACTTTGTTTTTTTGAAAGTACTCAGGTATAGTAAACGGTTTCAAAATTACGGGTTGTAACAGTGCCAACAATCAGAGGTAAATTCAGTCAAAAGTAAAAGTTTTTTGTCATCAAAAACAAATAAATCGCAATTACTAAATATCTATTTAAATTTGATAATTTTATTATTTTTAGTGATATATTTCACTCCTAAAATTACTTTTTATGAATTGCTTTTTAAGTTTATTAACCCATTTGCTACCCAGAACTTCAGTGCGCGATCGTTATTAGTAGCATTATTAGTAACTCCAACCTTTACTCCTGTTAAAGAGATTTAAATCGTTAAATAAGATAGATAGAAACATTTTCTACTGAAAGGATCAGATTCTTGACTATCGGGCTGTAAACTACATTTAGGGACTTCTGAACAAAAAAGCTCTAAGTATCTCTTATGGGATCGAGAGAAGTCTCTGACATCAATGCAAGAGGCAAAATAACCATTGGAAAAATTATTAAGAATATCAAAAATTATTGATAATTGCACTGAACGCATTGGTCGATTTAGCAGTTGGCTGGTGCTAGTAATGATCCTACTTGGTGTGTGGAATGTTGTCGGGCGATATCTCGGACGAATTAGTGGTAATAATTTCACTTCCAACGCTTACATAGAATCTCAATGGTATATTTTTGATTTAGTTTTCTTATTGGGAGCAGCTTATACCCTCAAGCATAACGAACACGTCCGTGTTGATATTTTTTACAGTAATTGGCCGCCTCGGCGAAAGGCACTTGCAGACTTACTAGGGACGATACTTTTTCTCATCCCATTCTGCATCATCGTAATCATTTTTTCTTGGGATGCCGTTGTGGCTTCATGGCAAATCAAGGAAGCCTCATCTGATCCTGGTGGGTTGCCTCGTTACCCCATTAAAGCGATGATTATTGTCGGCTTTGTGCTGCTGATTTTCCAGGGAATTTCTCAGGCGATCAAAAACTTGGCAATTCTCCAAAGCAGAATAGAACCTCAGGAGGAAAATCATGACATTGGCTTATGAATGGTTGGGGCCACTGATGTTTGCTGGTGCTTTGGTGCTGTTGTCGCTGGGATATCCGGTAGCATTTTCATTGGGTGGTGTGGCAATTTTATTTGGAATCCTAGGAATTAGCTTAGGTGTATTTGACCCAGTATTTCTTACTGCCATGCCACAGCGGATTTTTGGCATCATGGCAAACTATACCTTATTAGCTATCCCTTACTTCATCTTCATGGGGGCAATGCTGGAGAAATCTGGGATAGCAGAAAGGCTGTTAGAAACGATGGGGATTTTGTTGGGACGCTTGCGTGGTGGACTGGCTTTAGCTGTGATATTGGTAGGTGCAATGCTTGCAGCTACAACTGGTGTAGTAGCGGCGACAGTGGTAGCAATGGGTTTGATTTCTCTGCCAATTATGCTGCGCTATGGGTACAACAAAGAATTGGCTACTGGTGTCATAGCTGCGTCAGGAACCTTGGGGCAAATTATCCCGCCGAGTGTGGTGTTAGTAGTACTGGGTGATCAGTTAGGTGTGTCGGTGGGCGACTTGTTCCTCGGTTCAGTGATTCCCGGTTTGATGATGGCAAGTGCATTTGCCCTACACGTGCTAATTGTGGCATTTTTGAAGCCAGATTTAGCACCAGCCTTACCTGCTGATGTCAGAGAAATTGGTGGGAAAGCTTTGGGAAGGCGAGTAATTCAGGTGATGATACCACCTTTGATACTGATTTTATTGGTGCTGGGAAGTATATTTTTTGGCATTGCTACGCCGACAGAAGCGGGTGCAGTGGGTTGTGGTGGTGCGATCGCACTGGCGGCTGCTAACCGTAAACTTACCTTAGAATCTCTACGTCAAGTTTGTGATGCCACTTTGCGAATCACCAGCATGGTGGTTTTTATCCTGTTTGGTTCCACAGCTTTTAGTTTAGTCTTTCGGGGATTAAATGGCGATCGCTTCATGTTCGATGTTCTCGCTAATCTCCCCGGCGGTAAAACCGGCTTTTTGGTTATCAGCATGGCTGTGGTATTCATCCTTGGCTTTTTCATCGACTTTTTCGAGATTGCCTTTATTGTCGTCCCCCTATTTGTACCAGTTGCCCAAAACTTGGGTATTGACTTAGTTTGGTACGGCGTAATTTTGGGCGCAAATCTGCAAACTTCTTTCCTCACGCCTCCCTTTGGCTTCGCCCTGTTTTACCTGCGCGGTGTCGCACCACCGGAAGTAACTACAAAGGATATCTATCGCGGTGCAATACCGTTTATTTTGTTGCAACTTTTGGTACTGATGTTAATTATTATTTTTCCGGGAATTGTCAGTTTTTTACCATCTTTGGGAAGCTAGTTGAATAGTTAGGAGTTAGGACTATAAAAGTGGGTAAAATTGGCAAATAATTTCTCTTTCCTCTGTGTCCTCTGCGCCTCTGCGGTTAAATAAATTGCTTTTGAACCGCAGAGGCGCAGAGAGCGCAGAGAGAAAAGCAAAGAATTTTCTAAGTTACCTTGTTAACTTATGTTATTGGAAGTGACGAAGTTGGCATAACTTAATTCGTTAACGCGATTCCAATTAAAAATCTGCTGTCGAAATGCTTTCCACTGTTCGTAAACTTGTTTAAAAGCCACATCCTTGCTAGCATTTTCTTCAAACAACTCAAAGGAAGTTTTTTGGGCTGCTTGCATAATATCCTGACTGTAAGGAACTAGCTTTGTACCACTAGCCAGTAACCGTGTCATTGCTTGCCCATTCAAAGAATCGTACTGACTAAGCATATTCAAGTTTGCTTCAATAGTCGCTGTCTTCAAAACCTCTTGGTATTCTTTGGGTAGGCGATTCCAAGCAGTTAGGTTAACTAACACATCTAAGGTTGGCCCTGGTTCCCACCAGCCGGGGTAATAGTAAAATTGGGCAGCTTTATTTAAACCGAGTTTCTCATCATCGTAAGGGCCTACCCACTCAGCAGCATCAATTGCTCCCCTATCCAATGCTAGATAAACTTCGCCTCCAGGTAATACTTGCACATTCACCCCTAAGCGGGACATGACTTCTCCGCCTAATCCTGGAATTCGCATTTTCAACCCTTTAAGATCAGAAATAGATTTGATTTCTTTTTTGAACCATCCCCCCATCTGTGCGCCAGTACTACCAGCAGGAAAACTAATCACGTTGAAGTTGGTATAAATTTTGTGTATGGCTTCCAATCCACCACCGTTATAAAGCCAAGCATTTTGCTGTTGGGCGTTTAAACCGAAGGGTACGGAGGTGGCGAAGGCTAATGCTGGACTTTTACCAATGTAATAGTAACTTGATGTGTGACCGCATTCAACAGTCCCGGCTTGTACAGCATCCAAGACTTGCAATCCTGGTACTAACTCTCCGGCGGCAAAGGGCGTAATCTGGAAACGTCCATTGGTCATTTCCTCAACTCGCCGAGAAACTGTTTCTGCGCCGATAAAAGTACCCAAAGATTTGGGCCAGCTAGTGGCCATGCGCCAACGGATATTTGGTAGCCCTGCTTGCACACTAGGGGATTTACCAGTTTGGCTACAAGAAACTATGGTAGCAGCAGTTGCGGTGGCGATCGCAGCTGTGTTGAGAACCTCTCGGCGTTTCATAATTGTTAATGATTTAAATTGCGGAAAATTTAGGCTGATAGAGAATATTTATCAGGTTTTTGGCAATTTTTTAGTTTTAGGTATTAAATTCAACGCAGTAGGGGCACATAGCTATAGCTGTGCGCCCCTACTGTGTAATTGAGTTTTAGATGCTGAAACTGAGATTTTTATCAAGAACAGAGGGCAGTTTTCCTTCTGCCTCCTTCAATACTTCCAGTGTTGGGGTATCTTAAAATTTTCCGGTAAGATTGTGGTGCGATCGCCAATTGCCTGTTCAATCTGCTGTAATTCTAGGTTTTCACAGCCGTTCAAGTTTGCCCTAGAGAGGTTAGTTTCTTGGAGGTTAGCATCTTGCAGATTGGCTGTACTGAGTAACACACCTTCTAAGTTGGCTCCAGCAAGTTTGGCGTTTTGCAAGTTACTGCCAATCAGGTTTGCATCTTGGAGGTTGCTATCTTCAAAGTTTACTCTTTCCAAGTTGGCATCACAAAGAATTGCTCCTTCTAAGTTGGCACCGCAAAGGATTGCTTCTTCTAATTTGGCATCACAAAGGATTGCCCCTTCCAAGTTGGCATCATAAAGGATTGCCTTGGAAAGGTTTGCCTTTCTGAGGACTACGCCTTGGAGATTGGCTTCTGGGAGGATTGCTTTTTGCAGGTTGGCTTCATAGAAAATTGACCCACAAAGATAGGTGATTGATAAGTCTGCCTCAGACAGATTTGCTCGTGTAAAATTGACCCATTGCAAGTTAGCGCCTACGAGGATTGCCCTAGAGAGGTTAGCGTCTGTTAAATCTGCATTACTGAGGTCTGTATTGCGTAAATCTAGTTTCTGGTTTACCGGATCTTTATGTGAATCACGTCGTCCAATGACAGTCAAAGCTGTTTGAATATCTGTAGGAAGTTTTGATGAGTTCTGTGACTCGTCCTCATATTTTGGATTCACCGGGGCATTTTCGCGGATAAAAGCAGCGAGAATTTCCATAATTGTCCAATGGTCTTTGTGAGAATCCTTGGCAATTCGTTCTAAAGCATAAATTGCGGCAAACCGCGTTTCAATTTTTTCATTGCCCAACTGTTCAATTGCTTTAGAAAAACGTTCTGGAACAATTTCTTCTAGAGTTTTTTGGGTGTTATTAATGCCAGTTTCGATGTTGTTGTCCCAAGCTAGTGTCGCACCCAGGAATTTGGTTAATACACTCTGATTTTCACCAAAAGAAAGTCTGGAAGTATAGTAAGCATTAATAATTAATGCCAATCCCCCAATGATTATTGCGAGAGTTGTTAATGCTTGATTAATATATTCTAGTTTTTCTTGATTTGAAAATCCTGCAATATTTTCAAAGAATGAGAAAATTAGAGTTAATGAAAAAAGAAATATAATTGAGATAAATACCAACAAAGTCGTGAGTCCATTTGCCTTTATGAAAGACATGTCATAAGTCTTCATATCTGACTCCTTACGTAAATAAATTTAGGTCGATTTTAAGAGCAACTGTAAATATCTGATAGCGTACAAACACGGAAGTACTTGACAGATCCCTGAATCTACTTCATAGCGATCATCTATAAAATCTATGACACCTTATTTATCAAATATCCCCTGAACTGTGGGGTTTAGCGGTGGTAACACAACATTGTTGTGCATGAAACGAAGCTATTTCACGCAATTGAAAACGCCTGTATTACCTGTAAAGAATAGTTTAAAATCTGTGGTGTTAATGAGGTTTATATAATGATTCAGATTTATAATAAACACCTAAGCACAAGTGACTAAATTGGAAATCGCCATAAGCAATTCTTCTGGTGCTACAGGTTTAACGATGTGCTGTTGAAAGCCTGCTTGAAGTGCTTGCTGCTGATTGATTTCGCCTGCATAAGCAGTCAGAGCGATCGCTGGAATCTTTTTTCCCCCTGCTTCTGCTTCCAGAGCACGCACCTGTTTTATCAGCATATAGCCGTTCATCTCTGGCATCCCAATATCGCTGAGTAAGATATCTGGTTTTGACTGTGTTAGTGCTTGTAACGCTTCATCTCCTGATGCTACTGCGGTGACGATCGCTCCAAACTGTTCCAAGACAAAGCTGAAAAAGTCGCGGGTATCAGCATTGTCATCTACAATCAGGATTTGTATACCCATCAGGGGAGAAGAGGCAAAAACGGCAGTTGAGGAATCAGCATTCGGGTCATCGTCGATGGTTACACTTTCCTTGAGCAGGGGTAACCTAACTGTGAAAATAGCTCCTTGATCCTCGCCAAGACTTTGGCCCCAAACCGTTCCACCGTGCATCTCAACCAAGTGACGAGCGATCGCTAAACCTAACCCTAGCCCACCAAACTTTCTAGTTGTTGTACCGTCACCCTGACGGAAATAGTCAAACACATGAGGTAGAAAATCGGGGTGAATGCCTTTACCTGTATCGCTGACGGTAATCTGCACATGAGCGTCGATGCACTCCAATTGCACATTTACTTTTCCCCCAGCCGATGTAAACTTGACAGCATTCGATAAAAGGTTCCAGAAGACTTGCTGTAAGCGGGCTGAATCACCCAAAACTTTCCCCTTCAAATCAAGCGTCGTCTCAATCTGAATGGTTTTAGCCTCTGCTGCTAAACGCACTGTTTCCATTGCCGCTTCAATGGTGGATGCCAGATTGACTGGTATCATGTTGAGATTGAGTTTACCTTGGAGAATGCGAGAAACATCTAACAAATCTTCAATTAGTTGAGCTTGTAATTTGGCATTGCGTTCAATGGTTTCAAGGGCTTTTTTGAGCGATATATCATCAAATTTACGGCTCTGCAACAGTTTTGCCCAACCAAGAATCGGATTCAGCGGCGATCGCAATTCATGAGAAAGTACCGCCAAAAACTCATCTTTTATCCGGTTAGCAGCCTCTGCTTCCTCCCTGGCTCTTTGCTCAAGTTGCAAAAGGCGATCGCGTTCTGATTCGGTGCGTTTGCGATCGCTGATATCAGTTAGCATAGCGATCGCGCCCAAGAACTCATTTTGTTCACTAAAAATAGCTTTAGCAGAAATCAGTGCCCAGATGTACGAACCATCTTTGCATCTCAATCGACCTTCTTTAAGATCACTCCCTTCTCGCTTGTGCCACTCTACTTTCTCTTGGGCTGCTACTCCATCAATCTGTTCGATAAAATCAAACATAGAACGACCGAGTATTTCTTCTGCCGGATAACCCAACATCTCACAGAGCCGTTGATTCACGAACTCTGTTTGTGATTGAGAGTCAATCATCCAGATTCCCTCATAAGAGGTATCAACAATTCTGCGATACTTGGCTTCACTCTTCTGTAGCGACTCCTCTGCTTGCTGGCGCTCCCGGCGTTCTTTGGCTTCCCGTAATGCCCGTTGTACTGAGGGAACTAACCGCCCTAGTCGTTGCTTTAACACATAATCAGTTGCACCGTTCTTCAGGGCTTCGATCGCTAATTCTTCACCCAACGCCGCAGAGACAAAGATAAAAGGAATTTCTGGAGAGCGATTTCGGGCAATTTCCAGAGCAGAAATGCCATCAAAAGAAGGCAGGGCATAATCGGCAAGAATTAAATCAAAAGTCTCTTTTTCCAGAGCAGCCAAAAAGTCAGCACCAGTTTCAACTCGGATTAGTTCGCAATTAATTCCCCCTTCGGTTAATATCACTTGGACAAGCTCTGCATCTAACAGACTGTCTTCCAAAAGCAGGAAACGGAGGAAATTCATCAGTTCCTCTCCTGTTGACGATGAGGTACAGAAGGTAGAGCGCCAAGGGGTGGCTGATTAATCACTGCCCAAAACAGTCCCACACCTTTGATAGCATCAGCAAACTCATGATAATCAAGAGGCTTGACGACATAGGCATTAACGCCTAACTCGTAGCACCGAACTAAGTCTGGCTCCTCACGGGAAGAAGTTAATACCACGACTGGAATCACTCGCATGATTGGGTCAGATTTTATTTCTGCCAACACTTCTAGTCCATCGATTTTAGGAAGTTTCAAATCGAGAAGCACCACTACAGGATGCCCCTCCATCCGCAACCGGAATAGCCCCCGGCGATAGAGATAATCTAGTGCTTCCTCTCCATCACGTACCACCACCACTTCGTTGGCAAGATTATTTTCCGACAAGGCAGCCAATATTAATTCTGCATCGTTGGCACTGTCTTCAATCAGCAGAATTCGCTTGAGTTCTTTCATTCGCCCTCCTTCTTCGTCAACTTAGGTAGTGAAAAATAGAAGGTGGCTCCACTGTCAACTATGGCTTCTGCCCAGACTCGACCATTATGCCGATGAATAATCCGTTGCACGTTTGCCAATCCAACACCTGTGCCTTCAAATTGTGGGTCGCTATGCAGGCGTTGAAATACTCCGAATAGCTTGTGAACATATTGCATATTAAAGCCTACGCCGTTATCTTGTACAAAAAAGACAACTTCGTTTTCATTGTCAGTACTGCCAACAGTAATTTCTGCTGGGTTTCGAGTCTGCGTATATTTTACGGCATTGTCTATGAGGTTGCGAAGAACGAGCCGCAGCATGGAGGGGTCACCTTGCACTTCTGGCAGTGACTCTATGTGCCAATTGATTCTGCGTCCTGGGATTTGGGGTTGCAAATCGCGTTTTATTTCTTCCACTAGTTGCTCCATATTGAGGTCGATGTAGCGCATTTCGGTGCGCCCCATGCGAGAAAATGTGAGCAACTCATCGATTAATGTTCCTGCTTGTTTGGCAGTTTCTGCAATTATTTTCAAATAGCGCTGACTCGTTTCATCTAAGGTTGTTGAGCTATGTCGCTTCTGAAGCAATTCTATAAATCCGGCGATGTGGCGAAAGGGCGATCGCAAGTCGTGAGAGACTGAATAGGAGAAGGATTCGAGTTCCTTATTGGCGGCTTCGAGTTGCATGGTGCGCTCTTGAATCCGTTGCTCCAGCATTTCGTTTAGTTGTTGCAGGGCGGCTTCAGCAACTTTGCGATCGTGAATGTCGCTAGCGACGCCCACCCACTTGATAATCTGTCCGGCTGCATCTCGAAATGGCAAACCCCGCACAAGATGCCAACGATAGCTACCATCAGAAACTCGACGGAAGCGAATTTCTGCTTCGTAGTTTGTACCGTTAGCAACAGCCTGCATCGAAGTTTTAAAAACGCGATCGCGGTCTTCAGGGTGAATGATATCAATCCAGCCATACCCAGCAGTCTGCTCCATTGTCAATCCACTGTAATCAAACCAGTATTGATTGCAATAAGTAATACCATTATGGCGATCGCCCATCCAAATAGCCTGCGGTGACACCTCTGTTAAAATTCGGTATCGCTCCTCGCTATCACGTAGCGTTTCTTGTGCCAGATTGCGATCGTGGATATCAACACAGGAGCCGATATAGCCGAGAAACTCTCCCGTTGGTGCAAACCGAGGCACACCACTATCGAAAAGCCAACGGTATTCGCCATCATTGCGTTTGAGGCGATATTCCATTTGAAAATTCTGTCGGGCATCAAAGGCATTGGTGTATGTGTCTAAGCAACGCTGAAAATCATCAGGATGAACACCTTCAGCCCACCCATTGCCCATTTCTTGCTCTAGAGTCCGCCCGGTAAAATCTAGCCAGGGTTTATTAAAGTAGTTACAAAGTTTGTCAGTGCCGGACATCCAGATTAGTATGGGAGCGGTATCTGCCATCTGGCGAAAGCGGGCTTCACTTTCACGCAACGCTGCTTCTGCCTGATTGCGATCGCGCAGCGCAGCTTGCTGTTCGCTGATGTCAGTAATCAATGCCGCATACCCTTCAATGGTTCCCTGTTGATTAAACTGAGGAACACAAATAGCATGAATGTAGCGTGTGCCAGCATCTTTATAAGGAACTTCAGTTTCATAAGTGACCTGCTCTCCTGCAAGTACTCGTTCCACATAGGGACGAACTACTTCATAAGCGGATTCACCCAAAACATCCCAAAGATGCTTTCCATAAACTTCTGCCGTCGAATGCCCAAACCACTCTTCATAAGCTCGGTTATTGAAGCGGTAGCGTTGTTCTGAATCTACAAAGGAAATCAGAACTGGCAACGTATCTGTAATTAAGCGAAGTTCTGTTTCTCGTTGCCGCAGTGCCTCCTCGATGCGCTTGCGGTTGGTGATATCCCGCCAGCAATTGATTGCACCGATAATTTGACCTTGGAAATCCAGAATGGGTACTACATTAGCGCTGGCTGTAATCCGGGTTCCATCAGGACGTTCAATGATGCACTCCTCATCGCGGATTGTTTCACCGTAGCGCGTAGCACGGTACAAAGGGAGTTGTTCTGGGGTAGGGCGCGTTACACCATCAGCTAGAAACAGACCGTAGGACTGGGCGTAGTAGCTGGAAGTCATGCCAACGAGGGATTCACTAGGTCTACCCAAAAGCTCTTGGGCGAGTTTGCTGTTGGCGATAATTGGGAAATCTGGGGGGCCGGCGGTAATTGTAATTCCCTCTGGGACGTGTTCTAAGAGCATTTGCAGGATACTCTGGGCTTCTTCGGCTTGGCGGGTGCGATGCCGGGCTTCTGCTTCGGCTTGTTTGCGATCGCGTAGTGCAGCTTGCTGTTCGCTCAAGTCAAGCACAAAACCAATGATTGTCCTATCTCCCTGTTTAGCAAAGCCAAGTAGGGCGGGGACTAGAGAGCCGTCTTTGCGGATGTATTCCTGCTCAAAAGGCTTACAACTCCCAGTAATCATAAGTTCTTGAATTGATCGCTCACTCACCTCAATGTATTCGAGTGGAGTGATCTCGCCCCAGCGGATTCGACCAGAGCGCAAATCCTCGCGGGTATAATTGAGCATTTGCAAAAAGGCATCATTGGCTTCAATGATTAAGCCATTGAGATCAGCCACAATTACCCCGATAATATTGGACTCTGTTAAGCGACCAAACCTTGCCTCGCTTTCGCGTAGTGACTTCAGACTTGCTTCAACTTTCCGTTGGGCTGTGCGGTGTGATTCGTTGAGCGAACTGATTAACCCTGCTGCCAGCATGAACACAATTAATGGTACTAATCTACTTAGATTTGTAATATTCTGCGGATAGAATGGCTTAAAAAAGAAGTAGTTGATTGCCAAAGTAGACAAAACGGTAGCAAGTAACCCCGGGCCCAAGCCACCGTACCAGGCACTCACCATCACCGCAACATAAAACAGCGCAGCAGGTGTTGGAGCAAGATATGGATTAAGCAGCAGGGTTCCCCCCAGTGCTAAGGCAACGGATAGCAAAGAAATAACATAGTACAGCAGTTGCTCCCGAATGATTGCGCCCTTCTCTCTACCGCCAGCAAAGGTGTTTTTAGATTCAGGTGCCCTCATTTTATAAGCCATAATTCTACTCTGCTTCTGGAAAATACTGGTTCAGCAGGCTTTTGCCGGGTTCACCCATCTGGCGTAACATTTCTTCTATTAGTTTTAGGGCTATCCGTGAAGGCACTGTATGCCTATTTTCCCAACGATTGACTGTTTTAAATGAAACCCCTAATTTAGCAGCAAACTGTTTTTGAGAAAGATTGAGTTGCTGCCGAAGATCCCGAATTAAATCTAAACTTTCCAGCCGCTTTATTACAGGCATCTCCTTTTCCTATTTTCATAGAATGACTAGGATAGGACACCTGTCCTATCTTTTATCTCTTGCTTAGGGAATATTTCTAAGGTATAGCAGTAAGCTGGGTTTTGCTGTTAGTCTAGCTAACCTTGTATCGTTAAAAAGATCAACGTTCAGGTTCAGAAGGTCAACGTTCAGGTTCAAAGGCTCAACGTTCAGGTTCAAAGGCTCAACTTTGAGGTTAAAAGGGTGAAACTTAAGCTTTCCAATGTTTAGGTGGTTGAAGATTTTCCGGTAAGATTGTTGTGCGATCGCCAATTAACTTTTCAATCTGCTCTTGTCCTAGATTTTCGGCTTCAAAAAGGGACGATTTATTTTTTTATTTAGACACGCAGCGGCTTGTCGCAGGCTAACGCAAAGGAAAGAACAAGAGAGAGGGTTTAATGAATTAATTAAAAGTACATAGAATAATTATTACGAGAACTTTTGGTAAAAACTATAGCATTAAGTGAAACTGGTAGAATGCGCCCAAATAACTAATGATGCTGTGATACTCAACCTGATTGTCGCCAATCTGTCGGTGCTTCTATATAATCAGGTAGACGAGTGGTGCGATCGCCAAGTGCTTTTCTAATCTGCTGCAACTCTAAGTTTTTAGCCCCTGTTAAAATTGTCCCTTCCAGTTTGACATCACTGAGGTCAGCTTCTGAAAAGTTAGCTCCCATAAGGTTTGCCTGAGTCAGGTTAGCTTGATAAAAGGTCGCCCTATACAGATTGGCTCCGATGAGGTTTGCTTGATGCAGGTCAGCTTCCGTTAAGCTGGCTTCTGAGAGATTGGCAAAATAGACTTCTGTTTGGTGGAGTTTGGCTGCATTCAAGTTAGCCCCAGAAAGGTTTGCACCATTCAAGTTAGCCCCAGAAAGGTTAGCACCAATCAAACCCGTTAGGTGTAGGTTGGCTTTACCGAGTTTTGCCCCTTGCAAATTAGCTAAAAACAGCTTTGCCCCAGAGAGGTTGGCTAATTTCAGGGTCGCTTGCTGCAAGTTAGCTTTATAGAGATTTGCTCCTTGCAAATTAGCTACACGCAGACTTGCTCCAGAGAGGTTGGCTGAACGCAGGTTTGCCCCACAGAGATTAGCGCGGTTGAGATTAGCCCAACAGAGGTTTGCTCCACATAAACTGGCTTTTGGTAATTTGGTTTCATAGAGAATAGACTTAACAAGTTTAGCGCCGTTCAAGTCCGCTTCACTCAAATCGGCTCCACGCAGGTCAGCCCCACTCAGGTCAGAACCACGTAAGTCGGCTTGTTGCAGATTAACTCCTAGCAGGTCTGCTCGTCTGATGTTGATATGACGTAAATCAAGTTTCTGATTTTTTGGGTCTTCGAGTAAATTACGCCTACCGATGACAGTTAGGGCTGCTTGAATATCAGTGCGGATTACTGGCAATTCTTCATGGAGGTTTTGCTCCAACTGCTGTGTCGGACGCGACCCACCTCTACGCCTACCTGAGTAGGGTGCTGGTGAATATTCCGACTGTTGTTGCTCTACCCTCACCTGCTGGATAGGTGCATTCTCTCGCACAAAGGCAGTGAGGATTTCCATGATTGTCCAGTGTTCTTTAGGAAAATCCTGAGCAACTCTTTCTAATGCATAAATTGCCCCTGTTCGGGTTTCAATTTTATCATGCCCAAGCTGGGCAATTGCCCCCATAAAGCGTTCTGAAATCAATCTGTCTTGATTTAGTTTGGCATTCAGAATGCCAATTTCGAGGTTTTTCTCAGCTGCGATCGCATTTTTCTGCATCGCTTGGGCACGCTTTGCTGCATAGTAAGTATTAAACATTGCTGCCGATGCGAGAAAAACTATTGCAGTAGTTGTTAATGCTTGGTTTCTATACTGAATTTTTTCTTGAATTGACAATTCTTTAATACTGGACAATACAAAGAAAATTACAGTCAATGAGAAGCCAAATATAACTGTTATAGTTATCAACCAATTCAACAGAGCGTCTGTCTTTTTAGAAGACATGGTAAAGATTTTCCTTACAACCTAGAATTATTACTTAGATGTTGCGGAAAAATAGTATAGCACTTAGCAGAAAATTATAATAGGTGTCATGCAACCCATTTAACTAGGTAATGACATCGAATATACTATTAAAGTAGGGCGAAAATTGAACAATCATTTAAAATCGCTCAAAAGCTTACTTTTTCACCTTGCGGGATTAATATTTTACTCAGAGAATTTAGCTTCTCTGAGGTTTGCCCCATCGAGTATGGCATCATTGAGAACTGCTCCATGCAGCCCAGCTAGATATAAGCTTGCACAATGCAGGTTAGCTCCTTTTAGGTTAGCTCCTTTTAGGTTAGCTGCACTAAGAATTGCCCCTTCTAAGTTAGCTAAATATAAGTTAGCGCCTTCTAGATTAGCTGCACTGAGAATTGCTCCCGCGAGATTGGCTTCTGTGAGGTTAGCCCCAGACAGATTAGTTTGATAAAGATTTGTCTGTTCTAGGTTCGCCCTATTTAGGTTTGCTCCTCTCATATCCGTGTGACTCAAATCAAGTTGCTCATTTTCTGGGTCTTTGTTTATATCTCTTCTGGCGATAACAGTAAGGGCTGCTTGAATATCTACACAAACTTTTGTTGGCAGGTTGCTGGTTATTTCCGCTTGGGGTATATAAGGAGCATTCTCTCGGACAAAATTAGTAAGAATCTCTATGATTATCCAGTGATACTGTGGAAAGTCATGGGCAATTCGCTCTAAATCATTAATTACAGCTAAGTTGGTTTCTCTTGTGTTATCTCCTAGTTGTTCAATTGCTATTCTTAAACGTTGTTTTGGCGAATAATTCGGAATTTTATTAACTTTTTTCTGAAAATCCTGTATCTTCAGATATATTTTTGATACCTGACTGTTATTTGTCGGTAAAATATTTTTTATACCATGAAAAGCATTAATAATTACTGTCAACATTTTTAAGTGGTCGAGGTAGGGTTAAAAAAAGTCGTGTATGTTATTGTTTCATGCATGGTCAGTATTTGAATATGCTAATGCAACAAACAAAATATAGAACATAACTATTGAGTAATTAGACATCAATATATATGCTGCCAACCTTCCTCTATCATTAGTTGTACTCACCACTCTTCATTATTCACAATCAATTAACCCTAATCATGATGATTTTGATTGATACCTAATTAGTGATAGAGCAGTCATAAATCATTTGTGAAAAACCATTAATGATCAAGCAATACAGTTGAGTTAACTCAAATAGGATTGTTATTAAGTAATTCAATGCAGCAAAACTTACAACCGATAGTTAAAGACCTAGTGCTGATTGGTGGCGGTCACAGCCATGCGATTGTCCTGAAAATGTTTGGGAGAAAGCCTTTACCCGGTGTCCGTTTGACGTTGATTACCGCAGCCGAAAAGACAGCCTACTCTGGAATGTTACCAGGACACATTGCTGGATTTTACAGCCACGATGAATGTCATATTGACTTGCGACCTTTAGCGAACTTTGCTCAAGCCCAGTTGTATATTGACAAAGTAGTTGCCCTAGACCTAGAAAATCACAAAGTTCTCTGTGCTAACGGACTGGTGGTAGATTTTGATGTGCTGTCTATTGATATTGGCAGCACTCCGGCCACAGTGTCTGTATCAGGTGCAGCAGAATATGCGATCGCAGCTAAACCAGTATCGCAGCTATTGGAACATTGGGATGAACTAATTGAGGCTGTAGGTAAAAATCCTCAAGAACCAATTAGTATTGCGATCGTGGGTGGTGGCGCTGGCGGTGTAGAATTGGCATTGTCGATGCAATCTCATTTAGATCAGATTTTACGTCAAACTCAACAACCAATTCAAAATCTGGAAGTTCATTTATTCCAGCGTGGACAAGAACTGATGCCCAATTACCATCAATCAGTGCGGCATCAAATTCAGCAAATTCTCACTGAGCGAGGTATTAAGCTCCATCTTGGAGAAACTGTGTGTAATATCGCACCTATAAACCACAAGGAAACTAAAGAAATATTTGAGATTAAATGTGAATCTGGTTTGACTGTAGAGTGTAATAAAATTTTTTGGGTAACACAAGCTTCAGCACCTGAGTGGTTAAAAATCACTGGACTAGGAACTGATGAGCAAGGTTTTATTCTGGTAGAGGACACGTTGCAATCTCAAACCCACCCGCAGGTATTTGCTGCTGGTGACATTGCCACAATGGTAAATTATCCGCGTCCAAAAGCTGGGGTGTTTGCTGTTAGGCAAGGTAAGCCTTTATTTGAGAATTTGCAGCGAATTTTATTAGGTAAGCCGCTCAAACCCTATAGACCACAGCAACAATATTTGAGTTTAATTGGTACGGGAGACGGACGAGCGATGTCTGCGACGGGCTACGCCTACGCAACACGAGCTATGATCACTTTACCACCTCACAAACTCTTGTGGCGTTACAAAGATTGCATTGACCGCCGCTTTATGGAACGCTTTCGGTTTGAGGAGTAGGGACTGCGGACTGGGGAGATGAGGGAGACAAGGGAGAAATATTGAACAAGTTTCTTCCTTATCTTTTTCCAATCCCCAATCCCCAATCCCCAATCCCCAATCCTCAATCCCCTCATCAAAGCTGTTCAATTAGGTCAATAATTTGTTGATAATACTGGATATTTCCTTCTTGGTAATACAAGTCTGCGGATTTTTGGAAATCGGCAATTGCTGCTTGAGAGTTTCCCAGATTTTGATAGACATCTGCCCGAAGGATGTAAGCTGAAGCCCAATTTGGCTGATGCTGTAAGGCTTGGTTTAAGTCTGCAAGCGCTCCTTGTAAGTCTCCCAACAGAGAACGGCTACGGCCTCGATTGTACCAGTCTTCAGCAAAGCTGGGGTCGATCGCGATCGCTCGACTGTAATCTTCTATTGCCCCTTGATAATCTTCTAGGGCATAGCGAGCATTAGCGCGATCGCTGTAAAATGCAGCAGATTGGGGATTTATTTGCAAAGCTTGGGTGTAATCTGCGATCGCACTTTCATATTCTTCTAAAGCATAGTGGGTAGAACCTCGGTTGTAATATGCTTCAATTAAATCAGGATTAATTTTTAATGCTTGATTATAATCTGCGATCGCTCCGTGTTCATCCCCCAAAAGACGACGAGCATTACCTCGATTGCAGTACGCTTGAGAAAATTCAGGAACAAGCTCTATTGCTTGGCTATTATCATCAATTGCTCCCTGTAAATCTTGCAGGGCTTCACGGGCAATACCCCGACCATAATAAGCTGCGGCTAAATTATCATTAATCTCTAATGCCCGATCATAATCTTTAATTGCTCCTTTATGATCTCCTAAAGAACGACGAGCCGCCGCGCGATCGCAATATCCTTCAGCTAAACTAGGATTGAGTTGTAATAGGCGATTGCTATCTTCAATTGCACCTTGATAGTCTCCTAGTCGGCGACGAGCATTGGCCCGAAAGCCATATACTAAAGCTAAAGTCGGATTTTCTTGTAAAGCTTGGTCATAATCTGCGATCGCACCTTCATAATCCTCAAGAGTACTACGGACAAGACCCCGTTCACAATAGGCTTGCACATCATCAGGATTCAACTTTAGTGCTTGGTTAAAGTCTTCAATTGCTCGGTGATATTCTTTGAGATGAGCAAGAACCAGACCCCGATTGTAATATGCCTGGGCAAAGCTGGGGTTTATTTCTAGGGCGCGGTTGTAATCTGCGATCGCATTTTGATAGTCTGCTAAAGCGTAGTGGGCGTTACCTCGATTATGATAAGCCTCCGTCAAGTTAGGATCTAATTCTAATGCCCGGTCGTGGTCAGCGATCGCTTCGGGATAATTTTCTAAGATATGGTGAATATTACCCCGATTGCTGTAAGCTGCGGCAAAATGGGGATGCCACTGTAAAGCTTGCTGGAAATCTGCAATTGCTCCTTGACGATCACCTTGTTCAAAACGAGTTACACCCCGATTATGATAAGCATTAGCAATATCAATATTGATATTATTAGCTAATTGAGTAGTAGTTTCTATCGTGTGGATATAATCAGCAATCGCTTTGTCGTAATCTTCTAAGGCAAAGTAAGCATTACCCCGACTGTGGTAAGATTCGGCCAGATTGGGATCGATTTGTAATGCTTGGTTATGATCAGCGATCGCTCCTTGATAATCGGCTAAAAAGTAACGTGCATTACCTCGATGACAGTAGGCTGTGGCAAAATTGGGATTGATTTCTATAGCGCGATTAAAATCTGCGATCGCACTGCGATAATCTTTGAGTTGACCACTTAGAATAATCCCTCGATTATGGTATGCTTCGCCATAGTTAGGATTGAGCTTGATTGCTTGGGTGTAAGCTGCGATTGCTTCTTGATAATCCCCTTGCAAATTGTAGTTTAATCCTTGGTTTAAGAAGTCTTCAGCATTCATGTAATTTTTTTGGATTTCGATATTCCCTAGCTTTCAGGCAAAGAGATTCTTGTTTAATGCTTTTATTTTATCCGTGACCTAAATTGAAGCATTTAAGCTCATCCCACCCTTAAAAGCGGATGGGATAACACAAAGGTTAAAATCGGGCACCACCATCCACTTCTATGACGCTACCAGTAAAGTAATCACATTCAATAATAAAACGCATCGCCTGCCAGATTTCATAAGGTTCAGCTATGCGGCCGATAGGTATTTTGGCAGTCATCTCTGCTAAGGCTTCTGGAGATACCCGACTGAGGATTGGGGTATTCGTCAATCCAGGTGCTATGCCGGCTACCCTAAATCCGAAGGATGCCAATTCTAAAGCCCATGTCCGTGTGTCTGCATCTAATCCCGCCTTGGAGGCACTATAATTTGACTGTCCGGGATTGCCTGACCTAGTTACAGAAGAGATATTTACTATTAAAGCTGGGGAAATATTTTTCTCAATAGCTACAGCCGCAAATTCCCGCGACATGAAAAAAGCACCGGTCAAATTCACATCAATTACCCGCTTCCATTGTGCCGTCGGCAGTTTACGTAACCACCCCTCTTCGTCGCGTGTAACTAGTAACCCATCACGAAGGATACCCGCATTATTAACTAAGGTATTAGCATCTCCAATCTTTTCAAAAGCGAGAAGAATAAATTCTTTAACAATTGATTCATTTGCTACATCAAGCTGTAACCCGTAGATATTTCCTGGTAAACCAATACCTTCTGCTTCCAAGGCTTTCAGCCCATCCACATCCAAATCCCCGCCAACCACTTGGGCACCAGCACGAGCCAACTCTAGAGTGATGCAACGTCCGATTCCACTGGCAGCCCCGGTCACTATTGCTTTAACATTTTTTAACTGCATAGTATTTTACAGAACATGGTATGATGAGCAACTGAGATGTCATTAGACGCCTTGCAAAAGTCCAAAAATCAGAAATGATATTCGGAGCCAGATATAAGTTAACAAAGAAAATCGCAAGATAATTTAACATTTTGCACCAATCTGGGTTTAACTTCACGCTCTACATAAACATTCCAGCTTTTTGAGTATTTTTCCAAGAAGTCTATAAAAATATAAACAAATAAAATCAAGGAACAAGATACTGCAAAATGTTTTTTGAATCAAATCAGTTTGCATTTATCGCAGATTTAGAAGCCAACTGGCTACTAATTCGAAAAGAATTAGAGCAACTCCAGCCGAAAAATTTTATTGATTGGCCAGAAAAAAATATTTATAACCAAGGATGGGAAGTTTTTGGACTATATGCTTTTAGCAATAAGATTGAGGAAAACTGCCAATTGTGCCCTGAGACAACTCGGTTAATTGAGATGATACCAGGGATGACAACGGCGGGTTTTTCTTCTTTAGCTCCAGGAACCTATATCGGCCCTCATTTTGGCGCAACTAAAGCTGTTTTGCGCTGTCATTTGGGCTTAGTTGTGCCCGATGAATGTGCGATTCGGGTAGACAGTGAAACTAGAAGTTGGCAAGAAGGTAAGTGTTTAATTTTTGACGATACATTTGAGCATGAAGCCTGGAATAAATCTGATAAAACTAGAATCGTCTTACTTATCGACTTTAATCGACCAGAGTCAACTTTAACCGAGCCATTAGAACTCAACCAAACTGTTGATGAAGAGTATTGGTTAAAGATTTTATCCCAAAGTGAAACCTCCGCTAATTATTAATATCAATTCTGTTCTTCACAAACGAATTTGATTTATGGAAGTTTATGTATTGCCTCTATCTCTCACTCAAAGGCAACTTTGGTATCAGGAAATAGTTTCTTCTGGTAACATTGCATATAATATTCCGATCGCCTTGCGTTTATTGGGTAATCTTGAACGAGTAGCCCTAGAAGATTCTTTCCGTAAAATTATCAATCGGCATGAAATTCTCCGAACAACGTTTGCTCTAGAAAATGGGGAACCTGTTCAATTAATTCATCCAGAACAGGAATTTTATCTCGAATATCAAATAATAGAATCACTTTTAGATAAACAAGCAGAAAATCTCAAAATAATCTTAGAAACAGAATCGCGTCGCCCTTTCAACCTCGTCAAAGGGCCATTGATGAGAGCGATTTTGTATCAAATATCAGCACAAGAGCATATTCTCTTGGTGAATCTGCATCATATTATTAGTGATGGCTGGTCTTTAGGAATATTTGTTAAGGAACTGACCGAATTTTATAGTGCTGCTGTTCAAGGTTCACAAGTTTCTTTGCCAGCATTACCAATTCAATACGGTGATTATGCTGAATGGCAACAAAATTGGCTGCAAGCAGAGTCAATCCAACAACAATTAGCTTACTGGGAACAAGCACTAAAATCACCTCTGCCGGTGCTTGATTTACCTTTAGACAAATTACGTCCAGCATCACAAACTTTTAATGGCGCAGTGTTGCGCGAACCTCTGTCAGCATCGCTCACTGCTTCTTTAGAGGCATTAGCGAAATCAGAAGGTGCTACCTTTTTTATGGTAGCATTAGCAGCTTATCAAGTTTTACTATTTCGTTATTCTGGTCAAACCGATATTATAGTCGGTAGTGCGATCGCCAATCGCAAACGTAATGAAATTGATCACCTCATTGGTTGTTTTGTTAATACTTTACCCCTACGCGGCGATCTTTCTGGTCAACCTTCATTTTGCCAATTTCTGCGCCGAATATCCCAAACCTGCGTTGAAGCTTACACTCATCAAGATGTCCCTTTAGAACTCCTGATAGAGAAACTGAAAATTAAGCGTGACCCTAGTCGTTCACCCATTTTTCAAACCCTTTTCGCCCTGCAAAATGCACCCATCGGCGAAATTCAGTTACCAGGAATCATCGTTACACCTATCTATATAGATAATGGTGGTGCTAAATTCGACCTCAGTTTGATGTTAGAACCTGCTGCTGAGGGATGGCTAGTAGCACTGGAATATAATACCGACTTGTTCACACCGGAAACAGCCCAGCGGATACTAACTCATTATCAACAAATATTAATCGCTGCCGTTAATACCCCTGATATTAGCATTAACGCTTTACCGCTGTTAACAACCAGCGAACGACAGGAACTTTTAGCCTTAGGTTATACATCAGAATATACAAAATTCGAGCCAACAAATTTAGTTGAACTTTTTATTAAAAGCGCCCGCACTCATAGCGATAGAATTGCTCTGATTGCATCAGACAAAAAATTAACGTATCAAGAATTAGACCAACGCTCCAACCAACTAGCTGCTGTTTTACAACAAAAAGGAGTAACTAGCGAAACACGAGTAGGCATTTTTCTAGAACGGAGTGCAGAGTTAGTAATTTCCTTACTTGCAGTCCTCAAAGCAGGTGGTACTTATGTACCGCTAGACCCTCAATATCCGAGCGATCGCCTACGTTTTATTGCGGAAGATAGTGGTATTATTTTGTTGTTAACAACAGAAGCTTTGGTATCTGCAATTCCGGTGGTGGGAACCGAATTATTGGTGATTGACAAGATAGAAATCTCACCAAATGTAAACTTTGCTTCCCAAATTATCCCTAATCAAGCAGCCTACATTATTTATACCAGCGGTTCTACAGGAGAGCCAAAAGGTTGTGTAGTAACTCACAACAACGTTGTCAGACTCATGCAAAATACAGCAGCGTGGTTTGACTTTAATGAAAATGACGTATGGACACTGTTTCACTCCTTCGCTTTTGACTTTTCCGTTTGGGAAATTTGGGGAGCCTTGGTATATGGTGGCAAATTAGTTGTAGTTCCTTATTTAGAAAGTCGTTCTCCCGAAGCCTTTCGCACCCTTTTACAACAAGAAGGCGTTACCATCCTCAATCAAACTCCTTCCGCCTTTCGCCAACTTATTCGAGCTGATAGAGAATTTGCAGACACACTCGCTTTACGAGCAATTATTTTCGGTGGGGAAGCATTAGAATTACAAAGCCTCAAGCCGTGGATAGAACGCTATGGCGTTCGCAATCCGCGTTTAATCAATATGTATGGGATTACAGAAACCACCGTTCACGTTACTTATCGTCCCATTCTAGAAGAGGATATTTTACAAAATCGCGGTAGCGTCATTGGTGTACCCATCCCAGACTTATCTCTCTATATACTAGATGATGTCTTAGAACCCTCACCCTTTGGTGTCCCAGGAGAAATCTATGTGGGTGGTATGGGTGTCTCTAGAGGATATCTCAACCGCACAACATTGACAGCAGAAAGGTTTATTCCCGATCCATATAGCCAACAACCGGGAGCTAGACTCTATCGTACAGGGGATTTGGGTCGACGCTTGCCGAATGGCGATATTGAATATCTGGGACGCTGCGATTTGCAAGTGAAAGTACGCGGTTTTCGCATTGAACTAGGGGAAGTTGAAGCCGCTTTAGCCGCACTCCCACAAGTCACAGAGGCGGTAGTTATTGTCCACTTAGAAGCTGAAAACGATCAGCGTTTGGTGGCTTATATTGTACCGAACGGTCAAACCGAGCAAAATCAGTTGCGGACAGCCCTAAAAGAGCGTTTACCCGATTATATGATTCCGGCGGCCTTTATGTTGTTGGATGCTATGCCCTTGACCGCCCAAGGTAAAATTAACCGCAAAGCATTACCTGCACCAAATTGGAATCAAGCTACTGTTAGACGCAGTTTAATACCACCACAAACTGATGCTCAAAAGGTAATTTGTCGCGTTTGGGAGCAAGTTTTAGGTTTAGATTCTATAGGGATTGAGGATAATTTTTTCGATTTAGGTGGTGATTCCATCTTGGCGTTGCGAGTCGTCACCGAAATGCGCCGCCAAGGTTGGATATTAACGCCAAAAGAAATATTTCAGGAACAAACAGTCCAACGGTTGGCTATTGTAGCGCAAATGATGCGATGGCTTCGCCCGCCGCAGGCATCGCCAGCACTACCAACTGCGATCGTTGCAGGTGAAGTTCCCCTCAGTCCCATCCAAAAATGGTTTTTTAACCTCAATCTTCCCAATCCTCACCATTGGAATCAAGCCATACTTTTGGAAGTCCATCAATCCCTAGAAGCGCCAACAGTTGCAGCCGCGATTCAAGTTATTTCCTCACATCACGATAGTTTGCGATTACGGTTTCAAGAAGAAAAAGGAGTTTGGCGACAGTTTTATACAGAAAACGAAGCCGCCTTTTCTTGGGAAATAGTTGATTTAGCTCTCGAAACAGAGTCTGAACAAAATATTACCATGCGGGAAGTTGGGGAACGAGTACAGCGATCGCTTAATTTAACTAACGGTCCCCTGGCTCGTGCTGTTTGGTTTAATTTGGGAGAAAATCGCCTATCTCGACTCTTAATAGTTATTCATCACTTGATTGTTGATGGTGTTTCTTGGCGGATTTTACTTCAGGATTTAGTAGAAGCAATTAGTGGTAGCCAAATTTCATCACCTCCAACATCTTTCCAACAGTGGAGTCAATTTCTCCACACCTTTGCCAACTCAACAGATATCCAAGCAGAAACACAGTTTTGGCTAGATACTATCAAAGGAGAAACGGCAAAATTACCTCTAGATTTCGCCAACTCTTTGACAGACAACTTAGAGTCATCTGTTAAAACAGTTTCCTTGAAATTAACCAAAGAACAAACTCAGATATTTCTTACTAAAGCCAATAAAGCTTACCGCACCCAACCCCAAGAATTATTAATCGCCGCTTTAGGTAAAACTTTGAGGAATATTACCCAAGGGCAAACATTACAAATTATCATGGAAGGGCATGGGAGAGAAGAATTATCCTCAGATTTAGATATTACTCGCACCCTTGGCTGGTTTACTACTCTTTATCCTCTGCGTTTAGAATTGCCAGCCAGTAATCTAGAGACAGATATAATTAAAACCGTCAAAGAACAACTGCGTTCCATTCCCCAGCGAGGGTTTGGTTATGGTCTTTTAAAATATCTCAATAACGAAACTGCTAATAGTTTTGCTGAAACTTTCCCAGCACCCATTAGTTTTAATTATCTTGGTCAAGTGCGAAGTGAAAGTGGCAAAAATACGTTATTCCGCTTACTGAATGAAGAGATAGAAGTAATACGAAATCCAGAAGGCTTGCGCCCCCACATCATTGATATTAACAGTATTGTTGTAGAAGGAGAATTGCGCGTTGATTGGTTGTATAGTTCCAGCTTGCATAACCAAGAAACAATTGTTAAATGGGCTGGTGAATTTCAACAAAATCTTCTAGATATCCTTAACCATTGTACAAAAATAGGTATAGGTGGATATACACCATCAGATTTTCCTTTAGTTAGAATTCCCCAATCTTATATAGACATTCTGCAAGAGAAATATTCCAAGTTAGAAGATATTTATCCCCTATCTCCTTTGCAGGAAGGGATGCTATTTCACACTATATATAACCCAGAAGAGGGAATTTACTTTGAACAAGTAACAGGCAAAATCATTGGTAAATTCAATGTTGAAAATTTTAATTTTGCTTGGCAAGCCGTTGTAGATAGACATCCAATTTTACGTAGCGCCTTTGTTTGGGAAAATCAAGATTCGCCTCTGCAAATTGTTAGTAAAGCTATCCAATTCTCCATTTTACAACAAGACTGGCGCGATTTCTCACCTGCACAGCAAGAGGATAAACTTCAGCAATATCTGATAGAAGATCGTCAAAATGGATTTTTATTGGATAGATGCCCATTGATGCGGTTTAGCGTCATTCAGTTAGATAATTTTACCTGGCAGTGGGTTTGGAGTCATCACCATATCATCCTTGATGGCTGGTCACTACCATTAATATTTAAAGAAGTTCTCGCTATTTATCAATCAACCTGTCAACGAGTTCCCCATTCCCTACCTCCCGTTCCACCTTATCGCAATTATATTCAGTGGCTAGCAACTCGAAATCGTGAAGAAGCCAAGCAATTTTGGCAGGAAACTCTGGATGGTATTAATACATCCACTCGCCTATCTTGGCAACTGCCAGAAGAGGAATTAGTAACTAATTTAACTGCCTATGCAGAAGTAGAATTACGCCTAAGTCAGGCAGAATTTGCCAAATTACAAAAGATGGCAAAAAACCATCGATTAACATTGAATACTCTAGCTCAAGGTGCTTGGGGACTTTGTTTACAAAAACATGGTGCGGGAGAAGATGTACTATTCGGTGTAACCGTTTCTGGACGACCGCCGGAACTTGCAGAAGTCGAAAATATGGTGGGGTTATTTATCAACACCTTACCAATGCGAGTTCGCCTCAATCCAACAGTAACCGTCGCCGCTTGGTTAGAAAATATTCAACAGCATCATGTGCAGATGCGAGAATATGAATATAGCAAGCTGACGGATATCCAAAAAGGAATTCCACTGTCGGCGGGAGAATCATTATTTGAAAGTATTTTAGTCTTTGAAAATTACCCCGTTGACCAAAGTTTAAAAGAACAGGGACAGAATTTCCGAGTTGATGATATCCAGTTTTATGAACGAACTAATTACCCCTTAACAGTCGGTGTAATTCCAGATGATGGATTGCTGTTAAAGCTGAATTACCAAACAAAATTACTGTCTGCAACAGCTGCGAAAATTCTGCTGTCACGCCTGCGAAATATTATGATAAATCTGGCTGAAAACCCGGATTTTGTCTTAGGTAAAATCCAGGCTTTATCAGCACAAGAGCGGATGATAAATCAAGGAAATACTAATGCTATTGCTTTGGGAAATTTCCGCACGGCTCATCAGTTGTTTGAAGACTCGGCGGATTTACATCCTAATGCTGTGGCGTTAGTTTGTGGCGATGATGCAATTACCTATGGTGAATTAGAAAAACGTGCCAATCAATTAGCTGCTACCTTAATCTCAACCGGCATTGGCTATGAATCAATTGTCGGTTTATATTTTCACCCTGACCTAGACTTTATTATTGCCCTGCTGGCCGTGTTGAAAGCGGGGGCGGCTTTTCTCCCCCTGGATCGCAGTTATCCCGAAACGCGCCTGCAATTCATTGTAGAAGATAGCCAAACTCGTCTGATTCTCACAAAAGAAGCCCCACCACCAGGATTATTTCCAGGTGATATTAAATTGATAATTATTGGAGATGAGGGGAAATTATCAATACCTCATGTTTCTAATCGTCCTAATTTAAAAGTTAGACCAGAAAATCTCGCCTACATTATTTACACCTCTGGTTCCACAGGTAAACCGAAAGGCGTTTTAGTGTCTCATGCAGGTATTCAAAATCTGGTATGCAATCAAACTGCGAGTTTCGGTGTCACAGCCGAGAGTCGCGTTTATCAATTTGCTTCTCTGAATTTTGATGCTGCAATTTCTGAGATTTTTATGGCTTTGGGTAGCGGCGCAACTCTATATCTGCAAGAAAAGGCAAATCGTTCTCCTAGTTCTGCTCTTTGGGAAGCGTTAACCAATTGGCAAATTACTCATGTCACCCTTCCCCCATCGCTGCTAGCCGCCATTGAACCTGCAAATTTACCGCAATTGCAAACCCTGATTGTGGCTGGGGAAGCGGCTTCTGGAGATTTACTCCGGCGCTGGGGTGGAGAGAAACGCGCCTGTTTTAACGCCTACGGCCCCACAGAAGCAACAGTCTGCGCCAGCTTGATGAATTGTTCCCATTTACTCGGTGAACCCAGCATTGGGAAAGCGATCGCTAATGTCGAAATTTACCTCCTAGACTCCTTTTTAGAACCAGTGGCTTTGGGTGTAACTGGAGAAATCTATATTGGGGGAATCAGTTTAGCACGAGGCTACTTACATCGCCCCAGCTTAACAGCAGAGGCATTTATACCCCATCCCTTAGCCAAAACACCGGGAGCTAGACTTTACAAAACAGGCGATCGCGGCGTTTACGACTTGCAAGGAAACATCCGCTTTATGGGTCGGCAAGATGCTCAGGTAAAATTTAACGGTTATCGGATTGAATTAGGGGAAATCGAAGCTGCTTTAACCAGATACGCCACGGTAGACAGTGCAGTGGTAATCCTGCGCCAAGACCTCCCAGGACGCAAGCGGATAGTAGCTTATGCTCTCACACCCAAGGAAAACCCACCTACTACCAACGAATTACGGGATTATTTAGCAGAGGTTTTACCAGCTTATATGATTCCCAGTGCTGTGGTGTTAGTCACACAATGGCCCCTCACCCCCAACGGCAAAATTGATCGTCAAGCCCTTCCCGCACACGAAATACCAACAACCCCAACCATACCGAAAACTCAAACAGAGGAGATATTAGCCCAAATCTGGACAGAAGTGTTGGGGTTAGAAACCGTCAATCCCGATGATAATTTCTTCGGGTTGGGGGGAGACTCGATCATTAGCTTGCAAATCGTTTCTCGCACCCGTGCTGCTGGCTGGGAGATTAGCCCCAAAGACATATTTGAAGCTCAAACCCTGTCCCGACTAGCGGCGAGAGCTAAACCATTAGCACCCGGTGAGTCGCGCCGCCCTGATGAGCCATTAACTGGTACTGTTCCTCTGTCACCCATCCAGCATTGGTTTTTTGCTAAAAATTGGACTCATCCGCATCACTGGAACCAAGCGATCGCTTTGAATATTAAGGAACCATTGAAAATCGATGCATTAGTGATCGCATTAAATGCTTTGGTTGCTCACCATGATGTTTTGCGATTAAAATTCTCTGAACATCAAGGACAATGGGAGCAATCTTACTCTGGGCTGGCTGAAAGTCCCCCGTTGCGACTCGAAGACCTTAGCAACTATCCGCCCCAAATACAGCAAAATACTTTAACTGCGATCGTGGAAGCAGAACACAGGAGTTTCCAATTAGACCGCCCGCCGTTGTTACGAGTGTTATATGCCACAAATATCACCGAATATGGAAACGTTCTGTTTCTCTTCGGACATCATTTAATTGTAGACGGCGTATCCTGGCGGATTCTGCTGGAAGATTTAAACCAAGCCTACCAACAAGCTATAGATAACCAGCCTATTTCCTTACTTCCGAAAACATCCTCTTATCGAGAGTGGACTACATCTTTGCAAATTCTGGCTGACTCAAATGAATTCATCAAAGACATTCCATTTTGGCAAAATATTCTCTCTACTTCTGTCACCCCATTACCTGTTGATTATCCAGTCATCCCTGGAAGCAACACAGTAGATAGTACAGCCATAATATCTTGCCAATTGTCCCCAAAAGAAACAAATACTCTTCTCAAACAAGCAACCGCCACCTATCATGCTGGCGTGCAAGAAATCATGCTAGCTGCATTACTAAAAACGCTAACCGACACTTACAAATCGGATAGTTGGCTGATCGATTTAGAAGGACATGGACGAGAAGAACTAGCCAGTGAATTGGATCTTTCCAGAACAGTTGGCTGGTTTACATCTCTCTATCCAATTATTCTAAAACAACCGATCAAAAATGCAGATCAGGATGTGTTGCTTAAAGAAATTAAAACCCAATTACGAGGAATTCCCCATCATGGTATCAGCTTCGGGTTGCTGCGTTACATCAGCCAAAATCAAGCTTTACAGGAAATGCTACACACTGTACAACCAACTGGCATTAGTTTCAATTATTTAGGGCCAACTGACAACGTGTCAAAAAGCAATAACCTATTCAATATCAGCAATGCTCCTACAGGAACAGGATTATTTGCTGAACAAGAACGTCCCCACTTATTAGCAATTAATGCTCGCATCCAAAATGAATGCTTGCAAGTAGACTGGTCTTACAGCCAGCAGATTCATCATCGACAGACTATCAATAACCTTGCAGAAATTTATCTGAACAACCTCCGCTTATACTTAACAGATTCAACATCCACCAATTCCTCATTTTATAGTGCTACTGACTTTCACTTAGTTGATTTATCGGAAAATGAACTAGATTCAATTTTAGAAGATTTAGAATAACCGCTCCGCATCTATATAAAAAACAATCCAGTTCAGTGAAGTATTATTTTTTTATTAAAACAGGATTATTATAATATGAACCTAAAAGATAAAATTGAAGATATTTTTCCCCTCACACCCTTACAAAAAGGATTATTATTTCATTCCCTATACGAACCAGAATCTGGCATTTACTTTGAGCAATTCCATTGCCGTTTAGAAGGAAATGTTTCTGTAGTTGCAGTCCGCCAAGCATGGCAAACTTTAGTTGACCGCCATCCAATTTTACGGACTGCGATTATCACCAAAGGGCAAACTGAACCCGTACAAGTTGTATTCCGCAATCTCGTATTTAAGATAGCAGAAGAAGATTGGCGTGGTTTAAGTAACTCCGCCCAAAAAACCCGCCTGAGAGAATTTCTCGAATCAGATAGACGACAGGGATTTATTCTTAATCGTCCGCCTTTGATGCGGGTAACCTTAATTCGTCTAGGCGAAGACTGCTGGGATTTAGTTTGGAGTCACCACCATCTAATTTTGGATGGTTGGTCTTGGCCGATACTACTACGTGAATTCTTGATGTTGCACAAAGCAGCTAAAGAAAATGTAGAAATTTCCCTGCCAAATGTGCGCCCTTACGGTGATTTTATTGCTTGGTTAAAACAGAAAAATCCCCAAGAAGGTGAATCCTTTTGGCGTGAATATATGAGTGGCTTTGAAAGTGCTACTCCCTTATTAATGTTGTCCAAAGCAAAGCTAAGTAGTGCTTTTGAAAGTGGAGAAATAAAACATCAATTATCGCCCGAAAATACTGATTTATTGCAGAAATTAGCCCGTAATTGTAGCGTCACTCTCAACACTGTGATTCAGGGGGCTTGGGCAATATTACTTAACCGTTATAGCCGCAATACAGACATAGTTTATGGAATTACAGTAGCGGGACGACCCCCAGAACTACCAGATGTAGAAGGGATGATTGGCCCTTTTATTAACACTTTGCCGTTTCGCGTCTTAATATCTGGCGAAAAAACCCTTGATTCTTGGTTGCAAAACCTGCAAGCACGCACAGCTTTAATGCGTCAGTTTGAACATTCCAGCCTATCAGATATTCAAGGATGGAGTGATGTTCCACGAGGACAACCACTGTTTGAAACTTTGCTGGCTTTTGAAAATTTTCCGGTTGATAAATCGTTAAAAACAGCAGATTTTGGGTTGAATGTTCCTGAGTCGTCTTTCTTTGAAACTACCCATTATCCCTTGACTTTAGTGGTTGTTCCGGGGGATGGACTCTCACTCAAATTGAGTTACAATGCGAGTCGCTTTGATGCGGTGGCTATGGAATTATTGCTAGAGCAATTCTGCCATCTACTGTTTAACATGGCAAATAATGCTCAAGCACCTTTGCAGTCTTTATCGTTAATTGGTCATAAGGAATCGGTAATTAATAACAGGCTAATTACCAATTACGAATCACCAATTACCATCAGGGAAATGTTTGCAGAAACTCTAAGCAAATATCCAGACCGCATTGCTTTGACATTTGAGAATGAAAGCTTTACCTATGAAGAACTAGACCGTCGTTCTCACCATCTTGCTCGGTATCTCCAAAAGCAAGGTATTGGTGCAGATAAACGCGTGGTGATTTGTCTGGAGCGCTCTCCAGAACTGATTATAGCTATGTTGAGTGTAGTTAAGACAGGGGGTGTTTATGTTCCTGTTGATCCAACTTATCCTCGCGATCGCATCGAGTTTACCATTTCTGACTGTGAAGCGGAATTAATTCTCACCACAACTACCATCAGTCCCCAACTTCCAGAATCCACACTCAAAATTTGTCTGGATGGGGAAGATGCGCCCTATTTAACTGAAAGCAATGAACCTTTGATAGAAGATACTCTTGACCCTGACTCAGGAGCTTATATTATCTACACATCTGGTTCGACAGGGAAACCCAAAGGCGTGTTAGTCACCCAGCACAACGTTACCCGACTATTCCGCAGCACCCAGCAATGGTTTGAATTCAACGAGCAGGATGTTTGGACATTCTTCCATTCCTTCGCCTTCGATTTTTCCGTTTGGGAGATTTGGGGAGCTTTGCTTTATGGCGGGCGACTGGTAATCGTTCCTTATTGTGTCAGCCGTAACCCCCAAAGCTTCCTTCAGCTGCTTCACAATGAGCAAGTTACTGTCTTGAATCAAACTCCCTCTGCTTTTGTTCAATTACTAGCAGCAGAATCGAGTGTGAGAGAGATTGTCTCGCCCCTACGGTACATCATTTTTGGCGGCGAAGCCCTGAATTTACCAAGTTTGCGTCCCTGGTTTGAACGTCATGGAGAAAATCAGACGCGCTTGGTGAATATGTACGGAATTACAGAGACAACAGTCCACGTCACCTATAGAGTTATTAGCAAAAAAGATATAGATGACTCATCTGGTAGCTTAATTGGTCAACCAATCCCCGATTTACGTCTCTATATCCTGGATTCTGATGGTAATCCCCTACCAACTGGAGTAATTGGTGAAATTTATGTTGGGGGGGCTGGAGTGGCGCGTGGTTATCTTAATCGACCAGAATTAACCGCAGAACGCTTTGTGGAAGATGCTTTTTCAGTAGATTCACCATCTCGTTTGTATCGTACTGGTGATTTAGGGCGTTTTCTCCCTAACGGCGATTTGGAATATCTAGGACGCATAGATTATCAAGTGAAAATTCGCGGTTTCCGCATTGAAATTGGCGAAATAGAAGCCGTTATTTCCCAGTTCCCTGACGTGCAGGAAACTATTGTTTTAGTTCATTCTGAAGCCCAAAGCAATCTTGACAATTCAGGTCATGTGGAAAAGCTAACGCGAAACCTAACCCCCCACCTACAAGGGAAGGGGGAGAATTCAAAGCCTCTCTCCTTGCAGGAGAAAGGTTTGGAGAGAAGTTTTCCAGAATCCGTGAAAAGTCTGGAAAGCAATCAACAACGCTTAATTGCTTATGTAGTTTGTACTCCTGGAAAGCAACCAACCATCGAAACACTGCGAAATTATTTGCAGCAGCATTTGCCAGATTATATGATACCGTCGCAGATTGTTTATTTGGAACAATTACCACTGACAGTCAACGGTAAAATTGATCGCAAGGCGCTACCCGCACCAGAAATTAAACGGGAAAATCTTGAAGTTGCCTTTGTTCCTCCCGCTACACCCATCGAGGAAATTTTAGCTGACATTTGGCAACAAGTTTTAGGTATAAATCGCATCGGACGATTTGATAATTATTTTGTTTTGGGTGGCGATTCTATCCGCAGTATTCGCGTTGTTTCGCTCGCACAAACTCAAGGATTGAACTTAAAGTTAGAGCAAATTTTTGCCCATCCTGTGCTGTTGGATTTAGCCACATTGTTGGCAGAATCAGAAGTAGTAGACAGCGATAAGATTGATGAAGAACCCTTCGCTTTAATTTCACTTGCAGATAAAGAAAAGCTCCAAAATTGGGCTGAAGATGCCTATCCTTTGGCACAACTGCAAGCAGGAATGCTCTTTCATGGTGAATATTCACAAAGTTCTACAACTTACCATGATGTTTTCAGCTTCCGAATTCGTATACCTTTTGATCTCAAAGTTTGGGAAACAGCTTATACCCAAATGTTTGCCAGACATCAAATATTACGGACGGCATTTTATTTAGCTGAATTTAGTCAACCGATTCAAGCAGTTGTTAAAGAAGTAACTCCTAAAGTTGTTTTTGAGGATTTAACTAATTTATCGCCCTCTGCACAAGATGATTATGTAAAAACATTTATTGCCAACGAACGGGAAAATCGCTTCGATTACAAGAGTGCGCCATTAATGCGTTTTCATATTCATCTACTCGATGAAAATGTGATGCAAGCATCTTTTACTTTGCATCATGCCATCATGGATGGATGGAGTTTAGCTAACTTTTTATCAGAATTAACAGGCTTATACCTATATCTACTTGATCGGGGTGTACCTGCGCCACCAACTCCACCAGCTTTGAAATACTCTAGGTTTATTACCTTAGAAAAACAAGCTTTGGTTGATAGTAATCAGCGAGAGTTTTGGCAAAATAAACTGGCGGAAATTCCCTTCACGAAAGTACCAAGGTGGCCGGGTGTCGTTCCCCTAGAAACAAAAATGGGGAAATTTGATCTCACTTTATCAGAAACAATTTCCCACAACTTAAAAGCTTTATCTAAACAATTGGGTGTTCCTCTAAAAACGTTATTACTAGCAGTTCATCTCCAAGTTATTGGTTTTTGCTCTGGCGACACAGAAGTGGTTACTGGATTGGTGAGCAGTGGTAGACCGACAGAAACTGATAGCGATCGCGTTTTAGGACTATTCTTAAATACATTGCCATTACGCTTGTCTTTACCAAGAGGTTCTTGGGTTGATTTAATTGTAGAAACTTGGCGGGCTGAACAAGAGTTAATGCCAAATCGTCGGTTTCCTTTGGCAGAATTGCAAAGGTTAAATGGGAATCAACCTTTATATGAAAGTTCCTTCAATTTTGTTCATTTTCACGTTTATCAAGGACTGCTCAATTGGCGGGAAGTAGAATTAATCCAGGCGGAGTCTTTGGATGAAACAAATATTCCTTTTGCTGTCAGTTGGAGTGAGGAAGTAGGAGCGGGACTTCTTTCGTTTAATATCACCTATGATCGTCAACAATTTGATGATGAGCAAATCAATAATGTTGCTAAATATTGCCAAAAAAGTTTAGAGTTGCTAATTGCAAATCCACAGGCTCATCGTGAATTAAGTATAGATAGCTCAATTGAAAATTCGCAATTCCTAATTACTAATTCCCAATACCAAATACATGAAATTTTCGCCCAACAAGCAGCAGAAAATCCTGATTTTATCGCTGTTATTTGTGAGGGAGAAAGTTGGAGTTATGCCCAATTGAATCAAAAAGCTAATCAGTTGGCGCGATTTTTGGGTGAGTTTGGTATTAGTGTAGAACAGCCTGTGGGTATTTGTTTGGAACGTTCTTTAGACATGGTTTGCGCTATGTTGGCGGTTCTGAAGGCAGGTGGTTGCTATGTGCCAATTGACCCTGATTATCCGGCTGTGCGTATTCAGTCGATGTTGGAGGATGCTAATGTTAGTTTGCTGCTGTCTCGTTCTGATTTAGAAATTTGGAATGGGAAAAACGAACCGCAGAGGACGCAGAGGGCGCAGAGGAATAAGAGTACAGCAAAGTTTTTGGATGATTTTTGTCAAGTTATCTGTGTTGATATTTATAGGGAAGAAATTGCAGTTCAATCTGTTGAAGATTTACAAATTCAGGTTTTGGCTGACAATATCGCCTATATCATATTTACATCTGGTTCTACTGGACGACCGAAAGGTATTGCGATTTCCCATCGGGCTTTGGCCCAGCATCAAGCTTGGTTTTTAGAGACTTTTGGGGTGAATTGTGAGGATGTAGTCTTGCAAAAGACACCATTTAGCTTTGATGCTTCGGTGTGGGAATTCTGGACACCTTTGATGGTGGGGGCTAAACTCGTGATGGCGAAGCCGGGAGGTCATAAAGATCCGGCGTATCTAGTCAAAACTATTCAGCAAGAAAATGTGACTTTGCTGCAATTAGTACCGAGTCTTTTAGAAATGCTCCTTGGTGAACCGGGATTTTCTGAATGTTCATGTCTGCGTTTAGTTTTTAGCGGTGGTGAAGCGCTGAAAAGACGGGTGTGGGATGAGTTTAGAGATGTTGCATCTAAATTGGTGAATCTTTATGGCCCGGCGGAAACAACTATTGATGTTGCTTTTCATTGTTGTGGAGAAAAGGAAATTACTGAGGTTATTCCTATTGGCAAACCAGTCAGCAACACTCGTTTATATATCCTAAATTCTCATCTGCAACCTGTGCCTATTGGTACACCGGGTGAATTATTTGTGGCTGGCTCCCAATTAGCTCGTGGTTACTGGAATGCCCCAAGCATGACCGCTGCAAGCTTTTTACCCGATCCTTTTGTTGAAAATGCAGGCAGTCGGATGTACCGCACAGGCGATCGCGCCCGGTATTTACCTGATGGTAGGATTGAGTTTCTAGGACGTGCAGATCAACAAGTCAAAATTCGAGGTTTCCGCATCGAAACTGGCGAGATTGTGGCAGCTTTAGAAAAACAAGCTTGGGTAGTTCGGGCTGTCACCAAAGCTATTGCTACTCCTGGTAAACCCAATCGACTAGTTGCTTATCTGGAACTGAAAACACCACCGACATCCTGGCAAACAGTTTTGCGATCGCAATTATCTGCCCTTCTCCCTGATTATATGATTCCTTCGGTGTTTGTCAGTCTCGATGCTTGGCCGTTACTGCCTAATGGGAAAATTAACCTTAACGCTTTACCCGCTCCTGATGAAGAGAATATCATAGCCCGTGAGGAATATATCGCCCCACAAACCAAAACTGAAGAGATTTTAACTAAACTTTGGCAGCAAGTACTACAAGTATCCCGTGTGGGAATTAAAGATGACTTCTTTGAACTGGGAGGAGATTCGATTCTTGCCCTGCAAATTATTGCTAAAGCACGGGATGCTGGACTTTATTTCACGCCACAAGATTTGTTTAACAATCCCCAAGTTGCAGCACTTGTACCTCATATTAAAACAACAGCAAAATTACCCAATGCTTTATCAATTTCTGTAGGTAGTGAAGTAGCGCTAACTCCTATTCAGCAATGGTTTTTCCAGCAATCCTTAGAACATCCTGAATACTGGAATCAGACGGTTTTATTGGATGTCAAACCGGGATTTAATGCGTCACATTTTCAAACTGCATTAAGTTATATTGCCGCAAGTCACCCAGCTTTTCGCCTGCGATTCCGCCAAACCGAAACTGGGTGGATACAATGGTTAGATGATGATGGTCATGTTTTAAATTTTGATATTGTTAACCTGACTGCTATTTCTCAAACAGAATTACAAAAAATTGCCAGTCAATTTCAAGCACAACTTAATTTAGCCACTGGGCCTCTCTTTCGCGCCGTCTACTTCCATACTGATGAGAATAAATCCGATAAGTTACTGCTAATTATTCATCACCTCATCGTTGATGGTATTTCGTGGCGCGTCATTTTGCAGGATTTAGCGATCGCTTGTAATGCTTTACAAAAGGAACAGGAAATTTCCTTATCTGCTCATAGTGTCGGTTTTCCACAGTGGACTCAACATTTACACACCCTAACTGAAAATTCTGATTGGCAAGAAGAAGTAGCTTTCTGGAAAACCCAACAAGTAGCTAATTCAGAATTACCCCTTGATTTTCCTGATGGCATAGCAGAGAACACAGAAATTTCTGCTACTCAAATAGAATGCAATTTTAGCGAAGATGAAACTGATAGTCTCCTTTATGAACTACCACGCACTCACAAAGTTAGGATTCAGGAAGTTTTACTGGCAGTTCTTTTAGAAGTGGTGACAGAATGGACAGGTGAATCAAAAATATTAATTGCCCTAGAAAGTCACGGACGAGAAAGCGATTTTACTGCCATTGATGTCTCTGATGCTGTGGGATGGTTTACATCTCTTTTCCCCTACAAATTAGAGAAATCTCAAAAGAGTAAATTCAGCAATTTAGAAAGCGTCAAAGAACAGTTGCGGAACTTGCCAAATAATGGCTTTGCTTACGGTATCCTCTCTCAAAAATCAGAATTCGCATCTATCTTACCGCCAATTCCCCAAGGCATCCTGTTTAACTATTTGGGGCAATTTGATGAAAACCTTTCCCAAGCAGCATCCTTTACTCCAGCTAACGAAGATGTCGGGCTATCTCGACACCCACAAAATAGGCGGGCTTTTCAACTAGAAATTACTAGTTTAATTGCTAATGGCAAACTCCAAATGCGGTTTGGTTTTAGCAAAGCTTTACATAGAGAAGAAACAATTCGCCGTTTAGCAGATAGTTTTTCTAAACATTTACAGACTTTGTTAGCAACTAGCCGCCATCAAGAATACAGTTTAACATCTGCTGATTTTCCCCTCGCTAACCTTAATTCAGAACAACTGGTTATTGCTTTGGCGCGAACTACCGATGTGGAAGATATTTATCCTCTATCCCCTGTTCAGGAAGGAATACTTTTTCATGCAAATTATGAATCAGAAAAAGATATTTATCTGCAACAGGTGAGTGGTGAAATTGAGGGTTTTCTAGACGTAGAAACTTTTAAAAAGGCTTGGGAATCTTGTATTAACCGCCATCCTAGTTTACGCGCTTCCTTTGTCTGGCGCGATTTACCCCGACCGTTGCAACGCATTCACCGCCGGGTCAATTTGCCCTTTGTCTACGAAGACTGGCGCGGATGCGATATTAATGAAGTAGCAATGAAATGGTCAATTCTGTTAACAACAGACCGCCACCAAAGCTTTTCAACAGAAAGGGCCCCACTGATGCGGATGACGTTAGTGAGAACCCAAGAACAGAAATGGCAATTTCTCTGGACTCACCATCATCTCCTTTTGGATGGTTGGTCATTACCGCTAGTTTTCCGGGATGCGATCGCATTTTACCAAGCTAAAACAGAACGCCCAAATTTACCACAACCACCCATCTACCGAGATTTTATTGCTTGGTTACACAAACAAGAATCTGGTTTGGCAGAATCTTTCTGGCGCAAAGAATTAAGCGGTTTCCGGGAAGCAACTACTTTTGGTATTAAAAAACACTCCTCTGATGATTACCAAACCTTACAAACTACTATCCCCAAGGAAATTTACACCCAACTCAAAACCTTTGCTCAAAAGAATCAAGTAACGTTAAATACTTTAGTGCAAGCGGCTTGGGGAATTCTTTTGAGCCGATATAGTGGTTCTGAAGATGTGGTTTTTGGTGTCACCGTGTCGGGACGTACTACCGAATTATCGGGTTTTGCAGAGATGGTGGGTTTATTTATTAACACCTTACCCTTGCGTCTAAAATTAGATGCAGCCACACCCTTAAAACCGTGGTTAATAGAATTGCGCGATCGCATCTCGGCAATTAATCAATATTCCTTCACTCGTTTAGTAGATATTCAAGGATGGAGTGACATTAAGAGAGGAGAACCGTTGTTTGAATCCATTGTGGTTTACGAAAATTACCCAGTGGAAGAAAGCCTGCGTCAAAATCCCGGAGAACTGGCGATCCATTCTGTTGAATCTTTGGAGAAAAACCATTACCCCATCAGTCTATATGCCTTACCAGGAGATGATTTAACGCTGAAAATCGCTTTTGGGCAGCAGATTGGGAGTGCAAAAACACGAGGAGATATATTACATCATCTAACCCAGATATTGACCAGTTTTGTTACCGAAAAACCGCAATTCATCGGTGAAATTTGTTTGTTATCGAAAGCGGAATTAGGTAAGGTAAATTACCCATTACCCATTACCCATTACTCCAATACTCCAATACATAAATTATTCAGTCAGCAAGCCGCTCAAACTCCCGATGCGATCGCTATTTTCCCCTCCCTAACCTATGCAGCTTTAGAACGCAAATCTAACCAAGTTGCTCACGCACTACTGCAACTTTGTGTGACGCGAGAAACCTTAGTGGCGGTTTGTTTAGAGCGTCATGCAGGTTTGCTAATAGCATTGTTAGGAATTATGAAAGCAGGCGCGGCCTATGTACCACTAGATCCTACCTTCCCGCGCGATCGCCTGGAGTGGATGCTTGCAGATAGCGCGGCGGCTGTAATCATCACCGAAGATCAACTTGTGTCAGCGCTTCCAGCATCATCAGCAAAAGTTCTGTTACTAGATTCGGTTTCGATCCAACCAAATACCGCACCACCTGCGGTTGCTGGTAACAACCACTTAGCTTACGTTATCTATACATCCGGTTCCACTGGACGACCCAAGGGAGTACAAATTCAGCATGAATCTTTGGTGAATTTCCTCCTCAGTTTCCAAGAAAAACTGCGACTGACTGCTGCTGATACCCTGGTTGCAGTAACTACAATTTCTTTTGATATTGCTGGACTAGAACTTTTCTTACCATTAATTAGCGGTGCAAAATTAGTCCTAGCTGACAAGGAAACTACCAGAGATGGATTTAAGTTAGCTCAACTAATGCAAACATCCCAAGCCACGGTGATGCAAGCCACTCCAACTACCTGGAGATTACTCTTGGCTGCTGGTTGGCAACCAAATGATAGTTTTCGCATCCTCTGCGGTGGAGAAGCTTTGCCAGTTGATTTAGCCGCCTCTCTTCTCAACTCTCAGGTGAATCTGTGGAATGTTTACGGCCCAACGGAAACCACAATTTGGTCTACTGTCAAAGAAATTAAGCTGCAACAGGATGCACATTCCATAGGTAGGGGAATTGCCAACACATCAATTTATATTTGGGATAATGCTGGTAATCCTGTTCCAGAAGGGGTTGTAGGTGAGTTGTTGATTGGGGGAGCAGGATTAGCACGAGGTTATCGCCAAAGACCAGATTTGACGGCGGAAAGATTTGTTCCCAATCCCTTAGCCACAAATCCCGGTGAGCGATTATATCGGACTGGTGATTTAGCGCGTTGGCTACCCAATGGTGAAATTGAATTTTTGGGACGCATCGATTACCAAGTTAAAATCCGTGGTTTCCGTATCGAACTAGGGGAAATTGAAACCATTTTAGAAACTCATCCTGCGATCGCACAAGCTATTGTCCAAGCTATTGACGATACTGTAGCAGGTAAAAAGCTTGTTGCATATCTAGTTGTCAAATCTGAAGCTGAAAAACCCCCTCTCGAAACTTTGCAATCATATATGTTGGCAAAACTACCCGATTATATGCTGCCTGACTCTTGGGTGTTTCTAGATGCGATGCCTCTAACACCTAATAATAAAGTTGATCGCCTTGCTCTACCCTTACCAAATCAGTTTGATCATCAAGTTGATTATACAGCGCCGACAAATGCGATCGAAGAAGCATTAACCTATATTTGGCAAGAAATTCTGCAAGTCGATAGGGTGGGAATTATGGATGACTTTTTCCGACTGGGCGGACATTCTTTATTGGCCGCCCAAGTTCATGCTCGCATTAGAAAAGTATTTTTGATTGATTTAGAATTACGAGAACTTTTTGATACGCGAAGAATTGAAAAAATGGCACAACTTTTATTGGCGCGAGAACCTCAAGTGGGACGCACTGAAAAAATAGCGAAAGCGTTTTTACGCCTCAAACAAATGACACCAGAAGAAAAGGCTAAACTTCTGCAAGAAAAACGTAAAAAGGATTGAGAAAAGGCTGAATTGTCATGTTTTTAAATCAAGGACAACAGTAAATTTCATGTTATTCACCAAGGCGGCGGGAAGCCCACTTGCTTTTTGGGGTGTCCGGGATAGCCGCCCCGCCGCCCTTAACTGTCGACTGATGACTGTTAACCGTCAACCGTCTTTCGTGTTATCCCATCCCCTTTTAGGTGTGGGATGATCTGAAAAAATCTACAAATAGGAATTTTTTAATGAGTAAACATGATTTAACCACAGTGAGGTACATTGAACGGGTTGAACAACCGACAAGAGAGGAATTCCAAAGGAATTTTCTCTCTCCTAGAAGACCCGTCATCATCACTGGTGCTATTAATGATTGGAATGCTCTCTCTTTATGGACTGCGAATTATCTAACTAGCTTATTCAGTGATAAAGAGGTTGAGATAAGTGTTTCTCAAAATAGTATTTTTACAGGTAATCTGGAAAATGGATTTGCTAATTTGAGACAGAGAATGCAATTTAGTGACTTTATCAACATCCTGAGTTCAAAAACTAAATTTGATAAATTCTACTATCTCCAACAACAGTCAATTCCTACAGAATTTCCCGAACTCTTAAAAGATATTAAGTTTCCAGAATATTTTGATAAAAAGTTATTTGTCGATCCAACTATTTGGATTGGTTCTGGCGGTAACACATCTCCATTGCATTATGACGCAATGGATAACTTATTTATTCAAGTTAGCGATCGCAAGCGTTTTCTGTTGTTTGACCCGCAACAAACATCTTCATTATATCCTTTTCCGGCTGGTTCAAAAATCCCCCACATGAGCCAAATAAATATTGAGAAGCCAGATTTGGATAAATTTCCCAATTTCCAAAAAGCCAAATATTTGGAGTGTATTGTTGAACTCGGTGAAATTTTATTTATTCCTGCTTTTTGGTGGCATCAAGTATACTCACTAGAAAATTCAAATCACCAGCTAAATATCTCTGTAAATTTCTGGTCTAAGCCACCTATTAGTCAATTTTTAACTCCTCCTGGGCGGAGATTGGCAGCACAAATACCCACTATTTTAAAGAGAGCTTTTAGTCGATGATTCTATATTAGAATGGTATAATAAGCAATTTTTTCAACCTCAGAACATTTGTTAATTTACCTCCTGAAACCTTACAAGCCAAAAAATATACATCTAATTTATAAAATATGTATGTAACTAAACTAATTGAACTAATTCGGGAACTGCGTAATTTTACCCTCTTTTGGCTGGGGCAGTCTCTGTCTGAAATTGGAAATCGCCTAACAGGATTTGGTTTAGGTATCTGGGTTTATCAGAATACTCATGCTGTTACACAACTTAGCCTCGTTATATTTTTTACAACATTGCCCGGTGTATTAATCACTCCCTTTGTCGGTGCATTAATAGATAGATGGAATCGAAAATGGACAATTATTTTTAGTGAAATAGCTGCGGCTTTAATCACACTCACACTTGCTGTACTGTTACTGACTGGCAATCTACAACTTTGGCATACTTATGTTTCTGCGTTTTTTACCTCAGTCTGCGGCTCTTTTCAAATGACTGCCAAAGGTGCTGCTTTACCTTTGATGGTTCCTAGCAATCAGATGGGGAGAGCTAATGGCTTGATTCAGTTCAGCACAGCATTAGGACAACTGGTTGCACCAATCTTGGCAGGTCTACTAATTGCTAATGTACAACTTCAGGGCTTGCTGCTGATTGATTTGTCTACCTATTTAATTGCATTGTTAACCCTAATATTTATTCATATTCCTCAGCCGGAATCTAGTATTCTGTCAACAATGGGAATATCTACCATCCTCAATGATATTGTTTATGGCTGGGAAAATATTTCTTCTCGCTTTTTCTTGCTGATTCTACTGTCATTCATGACAATTTATTTTTTTGTGAACGGCATGACTTCTGTCTTGATTAATCCCTTAATATTATCTTTCTCTTCAGCTACAACATTTGGGAGTGTAATGTCAATTGCCGGCTGTGGGATGGTTGCTGGCAGCATCCTTATGAGTATCTGGGGAGGAGGTAAAAAATCTATCTCTGCTCTATTTATATTTTCGGCATTAAATGGGATAGGTCTACTAATCACTGGCATTAAACCCTTTATTCCTACCATCGCCTTGGGCATTTTTATTTCATTTTTTACCTTGCCCATTATTCTAAGTACTAATAGTACAATTTTGCAAACTAGCATACCCCAAAATGTTCAGGGACGTGTTCTTTCATTGTTCTACACTTTGGCAGGCTTGGGTGGGGCTTTTGGTAATCTTAGTGCCAGTCCCCTAACCGATGGACTTCTGGAACCTATGCTATCTAATGATGGGCTACTTGCTAGTACTGTAGGGCGGGTAATTGAAACTGGTTCAGGGCGTGGAATTGGTTTTTTGATGGTTCTTGAAGGGCTACTTGTTTTAATCATCTCAATCAGCTTATACAATTATTTTGTATTGAAAGAAATGAATGAAGAATTATTAATTAGTGATGGAGAAATAGTAAACAATAAGATGATAATAAATACGTTTGATCAAGAACATTAAGAAAATATCTAAGGGAGGTGGATAAACATAGGTTTATTGCTTTTATTTACATCTAATTTAAATTAGTTTATAGACTTTTTTGTATTAAGCAAAACAGGTAATAACTTATTAACTAATTATAGATATTTAAGTATACAAAAAGATAATTAAAGCCAGCTATCCGTTATTTTAAAGTTTTTATAACCGCAACATCTGTCTCTTAACATCTGTTGCTAGTACATGATAACCAAATTCTGCTTTAGCATCATTGAGGTATCTTTAATGGAAAAAATCACTGCTACTACCTACGATACAGTTGACCCATACCAATGGGTTACAGATGTGGCTCATGAAGCTTGGAAAGCTAGAGATAAAGAAGTTTGGACTAATAACATTCAGGATTTGATCACGCCTGATGCAGTCATTCTTGATGCTGGATGTGGATTAGGAAGATTACTTCCTCGCCTATGGACAGCTAAAAAGATTGTTATGGTCGAACCAGACCTCAGGAGATTCTTACACGCTTCACTAGTAGCCAAATGTTTAATTAACCAAGACAATGAACTATTAAAAAAATTACATAATGATGACTTTGTACAAACCAATGAATATGAACGATTGCTAAAAGAAATCTATTCATCACCACTAAAAAGTGAGAAAGTCCATCTCCTGAATGATGTGATGCAAAGTAAAGCAATATCACAATATGGTAATTTCGATTTGATCGTTTGCTCCCACATTTTTGAACATATTTCTTTAGATGTTATTCAAGAAAGTATTGCTGCTTTTTATAAATTTCTTAAGCCGAACGGTTCTTTAGCGATCTTTGCTTGCAAGTCTCCCATTCTGTATCACTTTCGTGACAATAAAGAGTTTAATCATCAACATATTTTAATTACACGAGAAGAATTTTTTGATATTTGTAAAAATGGACATTCCGCAGGGTTAGGGATTCGATACATGCCTTTTGACCTTTTCCAAACCCTCCTTACCAACCCTTTTAATCCCACATTGCAAGAAACATTTGGGGATGAGTTCAAATCTGAATCAGAATTTTATCAACTTCCTGCTACACCGCTATTTACCATCAAGCAATGGGAAGCTTACCATTCTGAGTTGTATACTCATAAAACTATGCAGGTGGGCACATATATTGAATACCCGCAAATTCAAGCCCGCCTCTATCGACCAATCAAACCGATAGAAAGTGTTGCAGAAATATTAGACCTTGAATACCAAGTTAATCAAAATGAAACTTTAAAAAAAATGCATTTGATTGATATGGTCGTGGTTGCTAAGAAAATGGATGATGATTATAGCAATCCTATTTGAGTCTGAGGATTTCGTAAGGTGCTGTTAGCGCAAAGAGTACGACTCCAAACCATAAATGATACCTTACAGTCTATTAAAAGACCCTCCAATCGGTGCTAATAACAACAACTTTCTCGCAATAAATGGACAATTTACAAATACTAGCAAAAGTAAATCCCCCAAATTGGTTAAAAATCTTAGTAATAATCCTCATCGGGTTAGGTATTTTCTTTCGCTTTGCCCATCTAGGACACAAAATATACTGCTGTGATGAATCTTGGACATCTGTAGCAATTTCTGGTCACACGGTAGCCGAGCTAAAACAGGAAGTTTCCAATTATCAAGGCGCAATTCCTATTACCATCTTCGACAAATACCAGCATATTAATCCAGATCATGGTGTGGCTGATACAGTGAATTACTTAATCACCTCAGACCCACAGCATCCCCCCTTATATTACGTAATGGTGAGATTGTGGGCACAAGTATTTGGAGATTCACCTACTGGGATGAGGAGTTTATCAGCACTCATCAGTATGTTGATATTTCCCAGCGTGTATTGGCTGTGTTTAGAGTTGTTTGAGTCGACCGTTGTGGGATGGGTGGCGATGGCATTGGTTGCCGTTTCTCCTTTGCAGTTATTTTTTGCTCAAGAAGCCCGTCAATACAGTTTGTGGATCGTAGAAATTTTACTATCTAGTGCTGCATTATTGCGAACTATTAGACAAGAAAATAAAGTAAATTGGGTTGTGTATACCCTCACCTTAGCTTTGGGATTATATACCCATTTATTCACAGTTTTGGTAATGATCAGTCATGGTATTTATGTAGTTATTCAACAACATTTTCGCTTCACGAAAACCTTACTCAATTATCTGCTTGTTAGTATTGCTGCCTTCTTAATATTTTTGCCTTGGTTGATTGCGATCATCCCCCACACTAGGACAGCACTAGAGCTTACTTCAGGGTCGGCAGTAAAATGGATAAATAATCCCTTTGAGCTAATCGCTATTTTTCTGATTCGAGTTACCCGAATATTTTTCGATCTTAATTTAACTTCAGATATTTTTGCGTTTAATAGTTTTACTCTTGAAGGTTCTCTGTTTTATAGTATTACTGCATTAATATTCAGCTTAAGTTTGATTGGTTATTTGATTTTTTTCATCATAAAAACACTCAAGTATAAAACCAGCCTATTAATTTTTTTAATGGGAGGATTTACCAGCCTATTGTTAGTAATATATGATCTAATCTCTGGTGGAATTCGCTCCATCCAAGTTCGCTACCAATTGCCTTTATATCTCAGCCTAGAAATTATTGTAGCCTATGTTTTAGCTTTTCATATTTTCCAAGAAAAGATGTGGCAGAAAAACATCTCTCAATCCCTACTAGTCGGATTGCTGATAGCTGGGTTGATTTCTGATGTCAGATTTTTTCAAGCTGGAAATTGGTGGACGCAATCGGATGGACAATTTATCAGAGAAACAGGTCAATTTCTTAAGGAATCAGAGAGACCTTTACTGGTAATTAATGATTCTCCTATTAATTTGGGAGGAATCCTAACCTTAAGCCGTTATTCACCAAAAGTTAGCCTACTTCCAGTAGCAGATGATAGTCTGTTACTGATTCCTCCGAAATATAGTCACATTTTATTTATGCAAAATAATAGTAGTTTATTTCATCAACTGGAGCAAGATAAAACCTATTCTTTGAAAGTTATTAAAGTGCTTAATCTACCACCTGGAGGTTTATGGCAATTCGAGAAAATTGAGCAATCGTAAACAGTAGAATTTGAGACTGTATTAAGTGGTAAAAACTAAAACCCTATAAGCCGAATGAACCAATGTCTTGAGATTAATATTCTAATAAATCGACTGTGTTTAAGGCTTTCTTGGCTGGTTGTGAATAGGCTAATTCGTTTCGCCATAGTGGGTTTAAGTGATGTATTTGTAGACTTCGGAGGATTCTATATTTTACATACTCTATTGGGTTGGATGTTAACTCCAAGTGCAATACTTTCAACAGAGATAGCAATCATTAATAATTTTATCTGGAATGATCTATGGACTTTTGGTGATGTATCTATTCAGAAACAATTAGACAAGCGGTTGCGACGTTTTTTCCAGTTCAACCTAATTTGTTTTTTTGGACTGATTTTTAATAGTTTAATTGTAAATTGGCTCTTTTATAAATTCGAGATGAATGAATACATTGCAAAATTAGTAGCAATTGTTGGTGTAACTTTTTGGAATTTTTCGCTCAACTGGAAGGTGAATTGGCAAATAAGCGAGACAGAAGTAGATGTTTTGAGAGATAAGTCCATCACCTGAGCTAACTTGTTTGCTAACTCACCATTTTTAATTCGTAGGAATGCTCTATGCGTTATTTTGACGAATACTGTGAAGTACATTTAGACCCTAGCACAGCACCATATACTTGGGTGTTTAGGAGTGATGAAAAAATCTCCATCAGATTTGGTGTTCACTTATTTAAAAATCCAGATTATGGTCAGATAGTTTATGAATTGAATGATGGACAAGGTTATTCCGATTCAGATCGAATTACGGCACAAGCTGAAAGCGTTATAGAAAATGGCTTCCAAATGTTCTCAGCCATCCTACCGCCTATGGATAGCGGGGGAGGATATCGTTACAGTTTAGGTTATGTCGATACATTTGGTAATGAACATACAAGCACGCGATCGCATTTTTTGTTAGTCTGTGATGAAGCACCCCGCTCAATGGCTGAAATCCCATCTGTATTTCTGGGCTATGTAGATAATCAGCCTTTATATGGACTAAAACCAAAGGTTGCAATGACATCTAGTCCCGATGATTGGGAAGCACGTCTATTTTACTCAATCATGATTGATCGATTTGCTCGCAGTGCAGACAGCAACTACACTGGTCTGAGTGCAGTCAAATATGATCCGACTTCACCCTATACAAGTCATGGTGGGACGATTCGGGGCGTAATTGAGCAGATAACATACTTGAAGTCATTAGGAATTCGAGCCATTATCCTCAGCCCTGTCTATGTCAATGCTGCTGATGGCTATCATGGCTATCATCCCATCCACCTATTGATGGTTGATCCACGTTTGGGTACACTTATGTGTCTGCGTGAACTGGTGAAAACTGCTCATGAAGCTAATATTGCTGTCATTTTAGACGTTGTTAACAACCATATTGCAGATAGTATTAACTGGGAAGAGTATGGGGGGCCACCAGGCGGAGAGTTCAAGTATGTGCAAGGTGATGGCTCCGCGGTTATGCCTTTTCCTATAGAAGCCCGTAACACATTACTCTTCCACGGGCCTGAATACACTGATATGGTAAATCAAAGGCTCTTTGGCTTCTTAGAAGATTGGCGAACAGAGACAAGCTACGTCCGAGAATTACTGATTCAACACCTAAAATACTGGATTGCAGAAACAGACATTGATGGCTTCCGATACGATTCAGCACGTCACGTTGGTCTTGACTTCTGGGAGCCTTGTGTTGAAGAGATATCAAGGTATGCTGCCTATCTTGGAAAAAAGCAGTTTCTGCAAATAGCCGAACACGCTGGCAGTACTCACGAAGAAGTAATTGCCTACAATGGAGCGAAATTTTCAAATCTGATCGACTACCCAACTTATTATGCTGTCAAGCGTTCTTTGGCTGATGGTAATTGGCTAGGGGGTTTGGCAGATTATTTTTGCGGTTTTCTAGAGCCATCGCACCCATATTATGCTGGTTGGCGGCATAATATTATGTTTCTCGATAACCAAGACACAAGTAGAATTTTCCATCACTTCTTAAGTTGTCTAGGAAATCAGGATGAAGCGCGAGTCCGGTTATATTTTGCACTTGCTTGCTTAATTTTAGGGCCACAAATACCTTCTATCTATCAAGGAACAGAGCAAGAATTTTCTGGCGCTTTAGGGATACATCAACACCAGGATACAGGTGAGTGCATTGGTCATGATTGCTATGTGCGGGAAGATATGTTTGATAACCCTGCTTGTGTGTGGGAATTTGGGCCGATTAACCGCAAAATTTTTGAACCATATAATAAAAACCACCCAAGTTTTTTACTAATTCGACAGCTTGCCGAAATTAGGTTTCAAAATAGACTAATTCATAGTGGAAACCGCACTCTCTTATGCTCTAGGAATAATGGTCTCTGGTGTGTACTCATTCATGGTGCAGAGGATGAACAGCCGCTTTTTGTGGCGATGAACCTGGGGTCTACACCAGTAGTTGAAGAGGCTTTAAAGATTCCTAATTGGTACGGCAAGTTCTGCGGAGTCGATATGTTAATTGCTACATCGGGGGGAGTATTCCATCTTGTGGAAGGTGGTATGCGAATTAAACTTCCACCATTCACATTTGTCTTAGGACGACTATTACAGGTGACAAGTAAAGCTCAAGAATAGAAGCAAGTTTTATTGTCTCTTTAATCCCTACATGGGGGTAACATTGCCTGCTGAAGATTCAAAATCAGGTACATTAACTTCCAAGTCTCGGATGGCAGGGTATTGGGAGCCAATAAATGCTGTTATTAATATAAAACACCCGATAATTACAAACAATAGTCCAATCCCACGACCAGGCCCAGAACCAATTATTTGGCCAACTAGTACTTGAGACCAAACTCCATCAAAAGCCATCAGTGGCTCGAAAACATAGTCAGCTAGGGGGCCTGCAACGATCGCAGCGAGCGGTATAGCCGCCCCCCACATTGCTCCGGTTAATGCAAATACTCTTCCCTGTACCGACTCGGCAACTTTTGTCTGCAAAATAACTTGCACTGAGCCATTGATGAAAGGCGCAGTCAGGAAGAAAAGTAAAGTAGCGATCGCAATTTGGATAATAGAAGGGCGTAAACCCGCAAGGGCAATGCATACCCCACTTACCGACATAGTGATTAGAACAGGGCTGATTAAGTTCTGCCAACTATTCTTCCATGTGCTCATCACTATAGCCCCCACGAACATACCAAGACCGCTAAGAAATGCAATCTGTCCTAAGCTAGTTGGCGTAGTTAATGAAAGAATTAGGGGAAAGCTTAGTACACTCACGAAGCCGACCAAGAATTGATAAATGGTGAACAGAAGCACAAAGCTGAGTAGTCCCGGACGCTCTGTTAAATAAGTCCAGCCGTAGAGTGTTTCTCGCAAAAATGAGGTAGGCGGAGTGGACTCATTCGCTTCAGTAACCGGGCTGATCTCAGGGAATCGCACCAACAGAAGGGGAACAAGGGCAACCAGTAAGGTTGCGAAGTCGATAATCAGAATGCCTTTTTGCTTAACAATAGCCAGTAAAATACCTGCTAGTAAAGGCGAAATGATTTGCTGAATGCCCATGCCCAATTGAATCATACCGCTCACCCGTGCTAAATCCTCTTGAGGCACCAAAGAGGTAATGGAAGCTTTATAAGCAGGCGTATGGAAAGCACCGATGATGGAAGTAATGATATTTCTAAGATAGATGTGCCAAATCTCTAATTGACCAATACTGATTAGTAGTATCAGAATTAGGGTACATAGTCCTTTACAGGCATGACTAATAATCATGATCCAGCGACGATCCCAACGATCAACTAATGTGCCTGCTATTGGCGAAATAACGATGAGCGGTATCGTACAAGTCAGGGTAAGGAAAGCAAATTGGGTGGCAGAGCCAGTTTGCTGAAATACCGAGATATCCAGAGCAAACCCGGTCATAGACACGCCAATCAGAGAAATTAGTTGTCCTAACCAAATAAATGTGAAAATACGCATTTTTATGTATAAAATTATGATTTAGTTGTCGTTCTGTATTATATGTATACTTGGTCGAGTTGAAATGAAAGTACTACTTATTTTAACTAAGACGAAGTGCGTAAACTCTAGATCACGGAGTAGATATACATAGATAAAGTTAGCGATCGCTAGTAGGGGGTAAATTTTCTTTTGAACCTGTCCCTGATTAATCCCTACCGCAATGAATAGAGGGCGTAGTTATGAAAATCCTCAAAACTAGAAAAATTTATATAGTCTACAAATGAATCGATTCAGCTTGAAAGCGGTTAAACGGTTTTGGGCGATCGCTCAACTCTATTGGTTAGGCGATGAAAAACGAGGTGCTATAGGTTTACTTGTGCTTCTCGGAGTTTTATTATTAGCTACCACTCAAGTCAAGGTTTTCTTAAATACTATACAGGGAGATTTAATTTCTGCCCTTTCCGCCCGTAATAGTACTAAATTCTGGCAAGTTATACTAGTTGCCTTCGGGGGAATAATCGTCTTTGGTTTCCTAAATTCTGGCTATGGTTTTCTGCGAGAGACAATCGGCATTTATTGGCGACGATGGTTGACTCATCATTTACTCAATCAATATTTCCAAAATCGCGCTTTTTATGATCTGAGTAACTCTCATAAAGAGATTGATAACCCAGACCAACGTATTTCTGAAGATGTTGCCAATTTCTGCCAGCAATCTATTCAGTTGCTGGTAAATTGTCTGGAATCTGTTTTTGTAGTAATTGCTTTTAGTGTCATTCTCTGGTCTATTTCCAAAAATCTAGTTATTGCTTTGGTAGTTTATTCTATTTTAGCCTACGCCATAACTATTGGGTTCTATGGCAGAAAATTAACGCAACTGAATTTTGAACAACTAAAAAAAGAAGCTGATTTTCGCTTTGGTTTAGTCCGCATCAGAGAGAATGCTGAGTCTATTGCCTTCTATAACGGCATCCTTCAGGAAGCTAATAAAATTAAACTTATATTTAATGCAGTTTTTCATAACTTTAAGCGATTGATATTATGGTCAGAGGTGTATTTAAACATATTTAAATATCAGTTTGGTTATCTCCCCTGGATCATACCAGCATTGATTTTAGGAAACCAAATTTTGTCAGGTGAGACGGAGGTGGGAAAAGTCACAGAAGCTGGTGGTGCCTTTGGGCAGGTTGCTTTTTCTGTGAATCTGATTATGTATCAGTTTGAAAAATTTACTAAATTTGCTGCTTCAATTAATCGCCTATACGTATTTTATGAATATCTCAAACAGCCAAGCAAAGCAATAGCTAATTCTAGGACTATTGATATAGTTATAGGCAGCCGTTTAGCCTTGGAAAACCTGACTGTCGAAACACCCAATTATCAAAAAACTTTATTTAGCAACCTGTCTGTAGCACTGGAAACAGGACAGGGATTACTAATTATGGGAGATAGCGGTTGTGGTAAAAGTTCTTTGTTGCGTGCCTTGGCGGGTTTATGGAATTCGGGAACAGGTGTAATTGTTCGTCCGGAATTAGAAGAAATGCTATTTTTACCGCAGCGTCCTTACATGATTTTAGGGACTCTTCGGGAGCAGTTAATCTATCCTAACGCCAAGGTTAATCTGAGTGATGAAGAACTCCATCAAGTTCTCCACAGAGTCAATCTGTCAGACTTAGCAGAACGGTTTGGTGGTTTTGAGGTCGAGCAAGATTGGAGCGATGTTCTTTCTTTGGGAGAACAACAAAGATTAGCTTTTGCTCGGCTTTTAGTTACGAAACCAAAATATGCAATTTTAGATGAAGCGACTAGTGCTTTAGATATTAACAACGAAGAACATCTTTATAGTCTTTTAGTAGAAACAGAGACAACCTTTATTAGTGTTGGTCATCGCCCTACTCTCAAAAAATATCATCAGGTCATTGTTAATCTTTAAATTTGTCAAACTAGCAGGGTATTTTCTATGAGTCGTGTAATATTTATGAACGTTTCCGCTGCCGGGCACGTTATTCCAACCTTTGGATTAGTGACGGAGTTGATGAAGAGAGGTGAAGAGGTAATTTATTACGAGGTTCGCCATTTTCAACAAGAAATCGAGTCTTTTGGAGCTGCTTTTCGTTGCTATCCTCAACTCAATCCTGAGACAGCGCCACCATCTGAAAATGAAATGTCTCTAGTACCTTCTCTAACTTGGTGTACTCGTGAGATGCTACCAGCACTCTTAGAATCAGTGCGTGCAGAAAAGCCAGATTATATTATTCACGACTCTCTCTGTCTCTGGGGAAGACTAGTGGCACAGTTGCTCAATATTCCTGCCGTTAATTCCATTGCTACAGCCGCTTTTACTCCCGAAAGTTTCTATGAATGTCCTTGGCTGAGGAAGAAACTACCACGATTGTTAAAAGAGGCGGCTGTCGGGATGAAGCACTATCGTCAACATCAACGTGAGTTAAGAGCAACTTATGGTGTACCTCCAATTAAATTTGTTGACACTTTTACTAATATTGAACCTCTCAACATTTGTTATTTACCCCTAGAACTCCAACCTTATAGCGATAAATTTGATGAACGCTTTCATTTTGTTGGCCCTTGTAATCCCGTGCGGGCAGTAGAATATGATTTCCCAATGGAGAAATTGAATTCATCCAAGCTCATCCTGATTTCATTTGGGAATATTCACGACCCAGGTTTGGGATTTTACCATAAATGCATTGAGGCTTTTACTAACACAGATGCTCAGGTGGTAATGGTGTTGAGTCCAGCTTTAGATGTCACACTTCTAGGAGATATCCCAGAAAACTTTATCATTCGACCTACGGGTACTGTTCCCCAATTAGAAATATTAGAGCGTGCCAGTCTATTTATTATGCACGGTGCAGGTGGTGGAACACGGGAAGCTGTCTGGTATTCGGTGCCAATGATTGCAGTACCACAAACTTATGAGCAAGAAATCATTTCCCGCCGCATTCAGGAGCAGGGTGCAGGAATTATGATGATGTTAGAAGATATAACTTCAGAAGGCTTGCGGCAAACGGCGCAACGAATTTTTGATAATAGCTCTTTCCGAGTAAATAGTGGTAGTTTGGGTGACGCTTGTCGTGCGGCTGGCGGAGTAAAGCGAGCGGTAGATGAAATTCTGCGATATGTTTGTGAACAGAAAGATTCACAGACATTAGAATATATATCTTAAATTGTTTAATTGTATTTGCCTCTTTTTGAAGTGAGCTTATTTTATAAACAAGCCCATGCAAAAAATCAGACAGTACTTTTGAGGAAAGAGCGAAAGAACCAGTATGGTTCTAAAAGCATACCGAATAAAGCTCTGGTTATCTGGTGTTTTGCAGGCAACCAAGAAGTAGTCATGTGGTGTATGGTATAAGTCTCTGAGCTAGGCTGGCTCTTGAAGATTTTGCCGTTAAGTTCCATTGGAGCACCTGGTTCAAAAATATATCCTGGGCATATACGAACTGTGGGACTTTCATGGAATTTACTTGTTACTACGGAATCATTTAACATGAGAGGCCCGGTGCTGTGGCCTACATAATAGGGCATGGTATTTTGGGCTGAATTATCTTTGCGTTTTTGTAATTCTTCGAAGACTTTTAGCCAGAGAGGATGTCCTGGAATACTGCCCATAATGGCATTACTAAAGCAAACTAATTTTGAAAGCACAAGCTCAAAATCTGCTAATAAATCATCAAGTGGTTTGAGACATTCAATATCCATATCAATATAGAAACCTCCATAATGATGAAGGATAAAATAGCGTATGGCATCAAAACGTTGAATTTTATGGGGATAAGCATCAAATATTGGCAGAAACCAGGGATAATTATCTGCCATAAATTTTTTTGCTCTGGCTTCATCCCAAAATTGGTGTTCCCATTCTGGGTGATGCTGCAAAACTGTTTGATGATAACGACGATATTTTTCTGGTATGGCTGCTTCTCCCAGAAAAAAAATCTGATGGATTATTTTGGGAATTTTAGTCATTGAGCAATTGGGTGTGGTTTTGATTCTTCGCAGTCTCTAGTACTTTGTCAAGCTAGTTTTGAGGGTTTGTAGTAAGGACTTTAGTGCTTAGAAAATAAGGACTAAAGTCCTTACTACGAACTTCTAGTCCTCAATCTGTAAGTTAAGTTTTACAATTCAGGATGAGTAGATGCTTCTTGCATTGCCTGACGCAAACTTAAAGGACGCATATCTGTCCATACTTCTTCGATATAGGCTAAACATTCAGTTTTAGAGCCTTCTTTGCCTACAGATTTCCATCCTAATGGCAGTTCCTGTTTCCATTTCGGCCAAATTGAATATTGTTCTTCATGATTGACTACTACAAGATAAATAGTTTCGTCGTTGTGTTCGTTGTTACTCATAGTTTTTTAGGCTCCTTTGTTTTGGTGATTGGTCTATTACCCATTACCTTTAACTAATATGCCGTCATCGCTTAAGTTTACAGAACGGCGTTGACGCGAGGCTTTGGGAATATCGGTGGTTGTTTGCACAGATGGAGAAGTTGCTAGTAAAAGAGCGATCGCTTCTGGGGTACGATGGGTGAATAATTGAGGTAGGGGAAACTCGGTTTGATAGCTTTGGCGCAAACGGATGGCTAATTGGGTAACTAACAGGGAATCTCCGCCAATTTCAAAGAAATCATCGGTAATTCCTACCCGTTCTATTTGTAATAAACTAGCTATCACGGAACAGATAGTTGCTTCTTGCTCATTTCTAGGTGCAATGTAAGGTTTACTTGTCCCACTCCAATCGGGTGCAGGTAAGGCTTTGTAGTCTACTTTGCCGTTAACTGTTAAGGGAATTGCTTCTAGTGGCACATAGACCCCTGGAATCATATAGTCTGGTAATTTGCTCTTTAAAAACTCTGGTAAGACGGTTTTCAGGTCTGAATCGGTATTAGAGATAAAGTAAGCAATTAGCCGATTATCTCCATTTGCAGCTTTCCCTACGGTGACTAAGGCTTCTTTTACTTGGGGGTGAGTGCTGATAACAGCGGTAATTTCACCTAGTTCAATGCGAAAACCGCGTATTTTCACTTGCTGGTCGGCGCGTCCAAGATATTCTAGTTCGCCATTCGGTAGACGAAGCGCTAAATCTCCACTGCGATATAGACGACTACCAGGAGTTTTGGCGTAGGGGTCGGGAATAAATCTCTCTGCACTCAAACGAGGCTGATGCAGATAACCCCGCGTCACTCCCGCACCGCCAATATAGATTTCCCCAGGAACTCCTATCGGCATTGGTTCCAGATTCTCATCTAAGATATAGAGATTTAAATCGGGAATCGGTTGACCAATAACGCTACCTCGATTGGCGTTTACATCTGCTTGGGTAATCGGTCTATAGGTGACGTGAACGGTGGTTTCGGTAATACCATACATATTAATTAATCTCGGTTTTTCGTCGCCATATAACTCAAACCACGGTTGTAGGCTTGGTAGTTCTAAGGCTTCTCCTCCGAAAATCACGTAACGCAAAGGTAGCTTTGGTGTCTCTGATGCGGCTATTTGGATTAATTGCTTGAAGGCTGATGGAGTTTGATTTAATACCGTAACTTTGTGGTTTTGGAGCAGTTGGAAAAAGTCCTTTGGTGAGCGACTTGTCCAATAGGGGACTACGACTACTTGACCGCCATATAGCAAGGCTCCCCACAGTTCCCAAACGGAGAAGTCGAAGGCGTAGGAGTGAAACAACGTCCAAACATCTGCGCTGTTAAATTCAAACCAGGATTGAGTGGCTTTGAGCAAGCGAATAACGTTGGCATGAGTGACAATACAGCCTTTCGGTTTGCCTGTGGAACCACTTGTATAAATTATATAGGCTGGATGCTCTGGTAATATCTGGGCTGCTAAGGAATCATGGCTTTGATTTTTTAGTTGGGTGGTTATATCTTCGAGAATGATAATTTCGGTATCACCTGCGGGAATTTGGGGAACGACTGAACGCTGGGTGATGAGTAGAGAAACGCCACTATCTTGTAAGAGAAATTCTATGCGATCGCTAGGATAACTAGTATCAACAGGAACATAAGCACCACCAGCCTTGAGGATTGCTAGGATGGCTATTACTAAATGTTCAGAACGTTCTAAATAAAGCCCTACAAGGGTTTCTGTCCTAACGCCTCTGCTTTTTAAGTAATGTGCAAGGCGATTGGAACGAGTATCTAATTCTGCAAAACTGAGAGTAGTTTCTTGGAAACAGAGGGCGGTTTTGTCTGCATATTGGGAAACCGCTTGAGCAAAGGCAAAAACCAGGGTTTGGTCAGATAGATAATTGGCTGAGTCCAGATTGGAAGCTTGCAGTAAGTTTTGGCGTTCTTCAGAAGAGAGGAGCGATCGCTTGTGGTATGGTGTTTGTGGTTGAGTGGCGATTTCAGTCAGGGCAGTTTGATAATACTTGCTATATTGCTCAACTTGTGCATCGCCAAACTGCTGCACGTCATAGATTAAATTCAATTGCAGGGCTGCACTTCCTGGAACCAGACAAAACTCTACTAGAAAGGGAAAATCTGTCTCTTCAAAAATATCAACGTTTTTAACTTCAACTTGGGGTAGATTTAGCAGCCCTTCATATACGTGAAAATGGACGTAGTTGAATCCCACTTCAAATAAAGGACGCTGATCAATCCGGCGTTGCATCTCAGCTAATGGGAAATTCCGATAAGGGAGAATGTCCCGTTCAGCGCGAAAAACGGCTTGGATTAACTCTAACCAACTACCAGATGTCAATTCCATCCTCAACGGTACTGTATTGACGAACAAACCTAACAGATTTTGACTGTCGAGGGTTTCGGGTCGTCCATTGATGACGTTACCAGTCACGACTTCATTTTGTCCAGTTAAAAAGGAGAGAACGCGCAGATGCACGGCTAAAAGCGCTGTTTTCAGAGGAAGCCCGGCATTTTTGGCAATTTTGCGGAGGCTATTAGCTAACTGCTCGTCAATGGTGACTGATAAGCGTTTTAGTTGGCGTTTTAGAGACATTGAATGCTCTACATTCAGACGCGGGAGGGTGCTAACTTCCAAGTTGCTGAGATGTTTTTGCCAAAATTCTTGCAGTTGCTTGTCAGCGATCGCTTGTTGTTCTTGAGCGATAAAATCTCTGTAAGCAATCTCTGGAACTGTCAACGCTGGAACGTTTGCGGTTTCTAAATACTGAACATAACGTTGTAATAATTGCGTGAGCAATGTTGCGACACTCCAACCATCCAGAATGACGTGATGAAAACTGAAACTGAAGCTGAGTTGTTCATCTGAGAGTCGGTGAATCTGGAAGCGGAATAAGGGAGGTTTCGCAATATCAAAGGAGCGGGTTTTTTCAGATTCAATCCATTTGGCGACTTGCTGAGGTGCATTCGCTCCCAAATTACGCAAATCGACAACCGTTAAAGGTAATTCAACTTGAGCGTGAACAATTTGAATCGGCGTGCTGTATCCTGTCCAGTGGAAAGAAGTCCGTAATACTGGATGTGCGCGACAAAGATCAGCGATCGCATTTTTCCAAGCAGCTTCTGAATAGGTGAGGCGTAAATCAAAGGTGAAAATTTGGTGGAAAATTGCCGAGTCAGGATGCATCTCACTGTGATAGAGCATTCCTCCCTGTAAACTAGAGAGGGGATAAGCATCTTCGACATCTTTTGGTAAGCGCTGGTGATCGCTTTCAGACAAAAGGTCAATTACCGTATTTTTACTTAAGTCAGTTGTACTTAATGCTGATTTTCTTACAGCCAACTGACGCACAGTTGCAAATTCATAAAGTTCTCTAGCGGAAATTGCAAAACCTGCTTTTTTAGCTTTAGCGATAACTTGCAAAGCCAGAATCGAATCTCCGCCAATTTCAAAGAAATTATCGTCAATCCCGACTTTTTCCAGACCAAGAACTGCGGCTACAATTGCACAGAAGCTTTCTTCATCAGCATTGCGGGGAGCTACATAATCTTCTTCTACCCTTAAAAGGTTCCAATCGGTCGCGGGTAATGCTTGCGTGTCAATTTTACCATTAACAGTTAAAGGAAAAGCTTCTAAACTCACATAAGCTGCTGGTACCATATACTCAGGCAGCTTGGTTTTGAGATACTGACGCAGTTCATTAATATTAGGATGGGATTCTCCTGGAACATAATAACCAACCAGCCTATTTTCTTCTTCCCATTCATCAGTCAAAATCAAAGCTTCACGAACTTGAGAATGGGACGTTAACGCTGTTTGGATTTCTCCCAACTCAATCCGAAAACCGCGAATTTTGACTTGTCTATCTATCCTTCCCAAATATTCTAAATCTCCGTTAGGCAATCTCCGCGCTAAATCGCCACTGCGGTAAATTCGTCCTTCTGCAAAAGGATTCGGTAAAAACCGTTCTGCTGTCAGTGCGGGACGATTTAAATAACCGCCAGTCACCCCTGCACCGGCTACATAAATCTCTCCTGGTAATCCATCAGCAACGGGTTCTAGTTTTTCATCCAGCAGGTATATCTGCAAGTCGGGAATCTCTGTACCGATTACACTAGCACGGTTTTTGGTAAGATCGGACTGGGAAATAGGGCGATAGGTAACGTGAACGGTGGTTTCTGTAATCCCGTACATATTAATTAAACGCGGGTTTTTATCCCCGTACCGTTCTAGCCAGGGATGCAGACTTGGCAAATCCAAAGCTTCACCGCCAAAGATAACATAGCGTAACGCCAGTTTTCCCACACTGGCTTCGTCGGCGCGAATCAGTTGGTTGAAGGCGGAAGGAGTTTGATTGAGGACAGTTACCCGTTCTGTGGTGAGAAATTCGCGGAATGATTCTGGGGATCTACTTAACCAGAACGGAACAATAATTACTTTACCACCGTAGAGCAAAGCTCCCCACAATTCCCAAACGGAAAAATCAAAGGCGAAGGAGTGAAACAGCGTCCAAATATCTTGTTCGTTAAAACCAAACCAAGCTTCTGTGGAACGCATTAGCCGGATGGCGTTAGCATGGGTTACAACGCAACCTTTGGGTGTGCCAGTGGAACCACTAGTGTAAATTATATAAGCTGGAAATTCTGGTTGTAAGTAAATTGGTGGTGATGTATCTGGTTGATTGCTAAGTTCCTTTTCTATAGATTTGAGAGTGAATGCTACTACTTCTTTGTCAGTCAATTCTGATAAAACTGAGTCTTCAGAAATTAGTGCCAAAATCCCGCTATCTTGCAGAATTAATTGCAGACGTGCAGAGGGAGAATTAGGATCGAGAGGAACATAGGCTGCACCAGCTTTCAGGATTCCTAATATGGCAATAATGACGTTTTCTGAACGTTCTAAACATAATCCTACTCGTGTTCCTGGCTGCACTCCTTGGCTTTGCAAATAATGAGCGAGGCGATTTGCCTTTGCATTAAGTTCAGCGTATGTGAGGGTGATTTTGTTAAATTTAACTGCGATATTTTCAGAATACTTGTTGGTGGTGCTATCAAAAGCAGAAACGAGTGTTTCTGTGGTTAACGGGAAACCTAACCCCCTAACCCCCTTCCCTACAAGGGAAGGGGGAAAATTCAAACCCTCTCCTCTAGTAGGATAGAGGTTTTCCAAATCCTGTGAAACGCCTACTTCCGGTAATACAATAGACAGGCTAGAAATGGTTTGTTCTAAATTTTCTGTGACTTCTTCAAACAGATTTTGGAAGTTTGTAACTATCTGTTCTACCGTCTCAGAATCTAAATAGGAAAGATTGTAATCAAAATCAATTTTGATGTCACTATCTTCCTCATATTCTCGCACATAGATAATTAGGGGAACTTTTTGCTGATGGCTGTAGAGAGGAACACAACTTGTTTGACTATCAGCAAAACATTCGTTGTAATCGTGCCTTTCGTAGGAAAGATAAACTTCAAATAAATGGTCTTTACTACTTGGTTGTAAGCCAGAAAATCGCTTTAGCTCTCCTAACGGAAAACGTTGATGGCGATAGTCTTGCCGCAATAGAGAGCGGATTTTATCTAGAAGTTCATGGACTGTTTTATTGCCATTGATTTCCACCCGGAATGGAATGGTGCTAACAAATAAGCCAATAGCATCTTTAAAACTTTTTTTATTGCGGTTTAAAAGAGATAAACCAACAACTAAATCACTTTTGGTATAGCGTTTAGCTAAATAAATTGTAACTAAACTCAAAATCAAATGAAAGACATTTGATTGAATATTTTGGCAAAGAGTATTAACCCGGTTATACTGCTCACGAGAAATATAAATAGATTGACGGTTTCCCATCAATCTTTGGGGTTTAATTTGAGGAAAAATCTTAGGTGAAACCTGCTTTAGGCGCTGTTGCCAATATTCGCGATCGCGCTGAAAATTCTTTGATTCTAAATACTCTGATTCTTCATGAAGATATTCAATTAAAGACCAATCTCTTTCTATTTGATTATCGGTACCTTGATTAATAATTTGATTGTAAGTTTTGATTACTTCCCTAAAGAAAATAGAGGTTCCCCAGCCATCAGTGATAACATGATGATATTTAGCAAAAATAATATGTTTTTGGTTGTTAATCCGAATTAGTTGAAAAGCCACCAGTGGTGAATTTTCACCAAAGCTAAAAGGCGTGGTAAATTGCCTATTTATATACTCTTTGGCATCTTCTTCACTCTTTTCATGACTTGAAAAATCAACTAAAGTAACCTTTACATCTTGGTGCGGTGCAGTTGTCTGCAAAGGCTTACCTTCAGATTCATAAATTCGTGTTCGCAAACCTGGATGACAGCGAATTACTTTGTTAATGGCATAATTGAAAACTTCAATATCGAAAGCACCTTGAACCGTGACAACTGCACCGATATTCAGATGGGAACCTTCCGACCACATCATTTGGTCGATATAAATTTCTCTTTGATTGATTGATAATGGAAATATTTTATTCACGGTGTCTGTCATAATTCCTTAAATAAATTAACCTTTTCAGGGGCAAAAGCTTTGAGATAATTCGCTTTTAGCCCAAGTTAATATTTACTAAGCACACACGGAGTGAAAAATGTCTTGTTCCTACATAATAGATACAAGCAAGTTAATTATTAAACACTTACGCTCAACTTGGTCTGAAGTTGAGTAGTATAAAATTTAACTATTTTTGACTCATCATAAATCAATATGTTTAGCTCATTTTAGGTAGAATGTTTTTATTTTGATAATTATTTTACAAAAAACATAACTACAACTTATCGTTACTCAAAGTGTAGTTGACAAGAAGATAATTATATGAAATATATGATGATGTCAACACCATGATGTAAAAAATTTATCTTGTTCTGCAATTAAAGCAGCCTCCCTGATGCTGCCGGACAAGTCTTGAGAGGTAAAATTTTTGCAAAAATATTGTGAGTCTACACGTGTGAAGGCTGGAACTTCCAGTACTACAGACTATAAACACTCAATCTATGTCTGCTTTGAGCGCAACGGATGAAAAGGTTTCAGGATTTTTAACCCAGAAATTTTAAGTAAATACTATGCCTAAAAGAGTCATTTCCAAAGAACCCCTGTTTAACTTTATTGACATTCATATCTCAGAGATAGAAAAACATCCCAACGCCTTGCAAGATATGCTGTTTAACCGCAGCTTTGAGGGTATGATTATCCGCGAGGTGTTGCCTAAAGAGACTGTTGAGTTAGTCGTCAGTCGCCTAGAGAATAATGAAGGCGGGATGAGTGGAATTTTAGACTCTAAGTTTGCCGAGGCGATCAAGGGAGCCTATACTTTGGGTGAAAACATTGTTTTCTCCGACCCTGGCTTGCAACAGTACTTTGATTATGCAGCCATTTTTCGGGAAAAGTGCCGCACATTGTTTGAAGGGAAGTTGGACTTTGAGGCGCTAATGGAATCTGTATTGCGCTCTCTTTCTGGGGGACTTTCGGTACAAGTACCCAATGGGCCTCAAGGACAAAGCTACATTCCAGCTACCATCCGTAAGGTACCAACAGATCATGAGTTTCCTATCCATGTGGGGAACGATTTTTTGAACAGTCCTCAAAGTGAGCATTTGAGAACCCTGGTGGATGTCACTGACCAACTCAGTTTCTTTATTCCCGTAGCTCTCCCAGAAGCTGGAGGAGAACTAGTTATCTATGGGCTAGAGTGGGACGGTGAGGAGTTAGTTTTTGAAGACACAAACTCTAAGAACGGCTATGGCTCTCGCTTATACCAGCAATCACATCAGGTATTTGATCAGCAGTATGGAAGCATGACTTTTAAGCCGAATATTGGAGATATGATGCTATTCGATGGTGGTCGCTTCTATCACTGTATCGTCCCAACAATTGGCGATCGCACCAGAATAACTATTGGTGGATTTCTCTCGTTCTCTAAAGAGCATGATGCAATTTACTACTGGAGCTAATTTTGTATGGCGAAAGTGAGTATTGTTACACCCTGCTACAATGCAGAAAAATTTATCGGTAAGGCAATAGAAAGTTTGAGCAATCAAACTTTCACCGATTGGGAGTATGTGGTTGTAGATGATGGTAGTACTGATAAATCTAAAGAGATTGTAGCAAATTATCTGACTATAGAACCTCGTATGAGGTTGATCAAACAATCCAACAGTGGGACCTGTGTAACACGTAACAATGGTTTTAAAGCTTGTTCTTTAGAATCGCAATACTTATTATTTTTTGATGCAGATGACTGCTTAGAACCCCAAATGCTAGAGGTTATGGTTAAATACCTTGACCAATATCCTCATGTTGGTGCTGCTTATTGCGATTTCTCTAATATTGAGGAAGATGGTAAGTTAATAAACACCGTTTCCTGGCCAAGATTTGTCCCCTCTTTTTTTGGCGTAACAACCCTACCCTATGATACTCCTGAAACACCTTTGGCAGCTATTGTGGCTGGTTTAGGAGGTGGACTAGACGGACGTTGTGTTTTCCGTCGATGTATATATGAAAAGACATCGGGATGGGATGAGAATTTAGGGAGAAATGGTGGACATATACTTGACCTCTTGCTACAAGTTGCTTTAGTCAGCGAAGTTCATTTTGTAGCCGAAAAACTGCATCAATATCGTTTACATAGTATTAATCAACTACATAGGACAGTTAACTTTAAAACTCAAGCTCAAAAAATTACTAACAAATGGAAAGATGGAAAATGGTTGACCCAAGAGCAAAAAGCCAAAGTAGCTGAAGTTCTGTGGTTTTATGAAAAAAGATTAATGCCTTTATTCGAGATGCAATCTGGAACAGACTTGATGCGACGTGGACAAGTTGGTACAGCATTAAGGTTATATCTAGAAGCTGGGAAAAAATATTTTATGTCATTTTTCCGGCATCACTTTAAAATAGACTGATTTTATTTATATATATTATGATGAATTCAGAAATCAATGATATTGAACTTTTAGAATTCCTTCTAGAAGAGGAAGGAATCGAACTAGAAAAAGACCAGTTTTTGATTCCGCGTCGCAGTCTTACCCAAGCACCCGCTTCTTTTCAACAAAGGCGGTTGTGGTTTCTTTATGAATTAGAACCTACATCTTCTGCTTATAATATTTGTTCTGTATTCAGTCTACATGGGAATTTACAGGTAGAGGCTTTGCAGGAAGCTTTTAAACAATTACAGCAGCGACATGAAAGCCTGCGAACCACATTTATAGCAATTGATGGGGAACCTTGGCAACAGATTCACCCAGATTATTTAGCTGAAATTGTATTAGAAGATTGGAGCGATAACACAAAAGATGCTGAAAAACAAATCTTGAGAATAGGGCATTCTGAATCTGAATATGCCTTTGATTTAGAAACAGGCCCATTGGTGCGATCGCGCCTTTTTCGGCTAGCAGCAAAACAATACATACTCACTCTAACTCTTCATCATACCATTGCTGATGCTTGGTCAATTGGCGTTTTTTTACAAGAAATTGCTGCTCTTTACCAATTGGCTATTCAAAAACATGAAACAGCACTCCCAGATTTAAAAATTCAATACGCTGATTATGCCTTATGGCAACAAGAAAAATTTAACTATTTAGCTTTGCAAGATAGTCTTGCTTATTGGGAGAAACAACTAGCAGAATTACCAGTTTTGCAATTTCCCATTGATTTTACCAGACCCCGCCTCCAATCATTTCGGGGAGATTTGGTGAAATTTTCTCTACCTATTTCCCTCACAAATGCTATTCGTACCTTCAGCCAAAAAGAAGGTACCACTTTATTTATGACCCTGATGGGTTCTTTCCAGGCTCTTTTAGCGCGTTACACCGGACAAGAGGATATACCAGTCGGTACTTCCATCGCTAATCGTCCGGGAATCGATGCTGAAAAACTCATTGGTTTTTTCGTCAATATGTTGGTGATTCGCACCGATTTATCAGACGAACCTAGTTTTCGCAAGCTGCTAAATAGAGTCAGAGAAACGGTACTAGAGGCTTTTGAACATACAGAAGTACCATTTGAAACCTTAGTAGACCGCTTGCATCTTGAACGGGATACCAGCCGCAATCCTTTATTCCAAATTGCCTTTACTTTATTAAATGCACCCAAGCCGCAATTTAGTACAGGTGATTTAGAAGTTTCCATATTAGCAACTCAAGAAGCGGCTCGTTTTGATTTAGAGTTATTTATTACCGAAAGCGAAAAACAGCTAAATGGAGTTTTATCCTACAACATAGATTTATTCAAAAGAGAAACTGTAGAAAGATTTGCGCGTCATTTTTGCCAACTTCTAGAAAATTTAATAGCGCAACCGGATACACCCGTAAGTCGCTTACCTTTTCTGCTGACTGAAGAATTATCTCAATTAGTTCCAGCGACACCTCGCCAAACTTTTCCCGTGCAATTTTGTTTGCATGAAATATTTAGTCAACAAGCAAAGTTGCGTCCCCAACAAACAGCGTTAATATTTGAAAATGAAACCCTGACATACTCACAATTAAATCATCGCGCTAACCAATTAGCGCATCATTTAATTAATCTTGGTGTCAAACCAGAATCACGAGTGGGACTGTGGCTATCGCGTTCTTTGGATTTGGTCGCTTCTATTTTGGCGATTCTGAAAGTGGGTGGGGTTTATGTTCCCTTCGATCCCGATTATCCGAGCGATCGCATCGCTTATATGATTGAAGATAGTCAAGTTGCAGTTTTGCTTACCCACACCCAATTTAAAGAGCAAATTCCATCTCACCAAGCTACTGTTATATTTATTGATAATTGCGAAGCTGAACTAGCAAAACTACAAAAAACAGAACCAAAAGTTTTAGTTCAGCCAGAGAACGCAGCTTATATTATTTACACTTCCGGTTCCACAGGAAAACCCAAAGGAGTCGTTGTCACCCATCGTCATGTTGTGCGTTTAATGTTGGCTACTGAAAAATGGTTCAACTTTAACGCCAAAGATGTGTGGACACTCTTTCATTCCTGCGCCTTTGATTTCTCTGTTTGGGAAATTTGGGGTGCTCTTTTCTTTGGTGGTCGTTTAGTAATTGTACCTTATTTAGTAAGTCGTTCTCCCGAAGAATTTTATAACTTACTTTGTGATGCTAAAATCACAGTTTTAAACCAAACTCCTTCAGCATTTAGACAATTAATGCAAGCGGAAGAAATACTTTGTCGGGAAGGGGAACTAGAATTACGCTATGTAATTTTTGGTGGAGAAGCGCTTGATTTAGCCAGTCTAGAACCTTGGTTTGAACGCCATGATGATCAGCTTCCGTTACTAGTAAATATGTACGGAATTACGGAAACCACCGTTCATGTTACCTACCGTCCGATTCGGTTAAGGGATGTAAAACAACGTCTTGGTAGTTTAATTGGCGAACCGATTCCTGACCTTTCTCTATATATTTTAGATCGTCACTGCCAACCCGTTCCTATTGGGGTAGTTGGTGAAATGTATGTTGGTGGTGCGGGTGTAACTCGCGGTTATTTTAACCGTCCGCAATTAACCGCAGAACGGATGATTCCCAATCCATTTAACAATTTAAAACCAGAATGCCTCTACAAAACTGGTGATTTAGCTCGCTTCCTTGATAACGGCGAAATTGAATATATAGGACGTAACGACCATCAAGTTAAAATTCGTGGCTTTCGCATCGAATTGGGGGAAATTGAAGGAGTTATCAAACGTCATTCAGGGGTGCGCGATGCTTTAGTAATTGTCCGGGAAGAAAGCAAAGAAGATGTGAGAATAGCCGCTTACATAGTTCCCAAAGATCAAATTTCAGACTATGAAACTTTGAAGCAGGAACAAACCCAAGAATGGCAATATACCTTTAACGAAACCTATCGTCATAATGAAACTGAAGCCAACGAAGCCTTTAATATTACTGGTTGGAATAGTAGTTATGATAATCAACCCATTCCCGCCGCCGATATGCGTCAATGGCTAAATAATACCCTGGCGCGAATCCAAGCACTCAAACCCCAACGGGTTCTAGAAATTGGCTGCGGTACGGGGATGATTTTATTGAATATTGCTACTCAGGTAAAATCCTATTGGGGAACTGATTTTTCCCAGGAAGCAATTAAGCGATTGACAAATATTATTCAAAATCGCTCGTGGAATCATGTAAAGTTATTGACGCGAGAAGCCATTAATTTTTCGCAAATTCCTGATGCTGAGTTCGATACTATTATTATTAATTCTGTCGCCCAATATTTCCCATCTATTGATTATTTACAGAAGGTAATTGCAAGCGCTTTGCAAATATTAGCACCGGGAGGAAGTCTGTTTATTGGCGATAATCGTAATTTACCGCTTTTAAATTATTTTCATACCAGCATTGCTTTTTCTCAAGCTGATGACAATACAAATAAAGAAACTTTTAAAACCCAAGTCCGACGCGTTGCGGAAACAGAAAGTGAATTAGTACTTGATCCAACTTTCTTCGTCAATCTGACCAAAGTTTTCCCCAATTTAGAGGCAGTAGAAGTTAACCTTAAAGAGGAAACTAGCCACAACGAACTGACTAAATATCGTTATGATGTCGTCTTACACAAGTTAGGTGATTCACCAAATGATGTTATAAAACCTATTTGGAAAGATTGGAAAACAGCTTTGCAATTAGACGATTTACGTCAGGAAATTATTAAAGCAGGTGCAATTGGTTGGCGTGGAATTCCCAATGCACGTTTAATGAAAGATGAAGCAGTTTTACAGTGGATGCAAGGAAATGATGGTGAAAATACAATTGGAGAGTTACGCGAATCCATCGATAAAATTAACTTAAACCAAGCAATTGATCCAGCAGATTTATCTACTCTAGCTAAAGAGATAGGTTGTCAGTTAACTATTAGCCACTCTCCAGATTTGAGTCCGATTTATTTTGACGTTTGCTTCTATCCAACAACAGATGGAAAACGCCACTCTCCAGTAATGCCAATTACTAGTATAGTACCTACTCAAGCTACTAATTCTTACTGGATTGATCCGCTCAAAGGACGTTTTGCAAAAACGCTAATTTCCCAGTTAAAAGAACAGGTACGGGAAGAATTACCAGAATATATGCGTCCGTCTTCCTTTGTGCTTCTAGAAAGCTTCCCGATAACTCCCAGCGGTAAACTGGATTGGCGTGCTTTACCTGCACCAGAGCGAGATTTAGCGCTTAGTAAACAAGCCTTTGTTCAAGCCACAACTCCCACCCAAGCAAGACTATGCACCCTCTGGCTTGATGTGCTAGACATTGATACCGTCGGCGTAACAGACGATTTCTTCCACTTAGGAGGACATTCTCTTTTAGCAACTAAGTTAGTTTCTCGGATTCGTGAAGAATTTAATTTAGCCTTACCGTTAAGAAAAGTTTTTGAACATTCAACGATCGCAGGTTTAGCTGAGGAAATTGAGCGCTTGGCTGTGGTGAGCGATTCTACAAGTGTCCTTCAAAATATTATTCCACAAATTGCCCACCGAAAAAACTTACCGCTTTCTTTTTCTCAAGCACGACTCTGGTTTTTAGATTGGTTGGAACCGAATAATCATGCTTACAATATTGCGATCGCTTTTCGTTTGGATGGAGATTTAAATCAAGAGGCGTTACACCGCAGTTTACAAGAAATCATTCAACGTCATGAAGTATTACGCACAACTTTTGAGACTAAGGACGGAGTTGCTGTACAAGTTATTCATGAATCTGATGAAGTGCCATTGACGCTGATAAATCTGGGTCATTTAGAGCCAGAAAAGCAGAAAGAAGCAGTTAAAAAATTAATTAGAGAAGCAATTATTTCTCCTTTCAATCTTCGTACACTGCCTTTATTGCGCGTCCATCTCTATCAGTTAAATGAGGACGTTCATGTTTTTGTCTTGGTAATACACCATATTATTTCTGATGGTTGGTCATTGGGTTTAATGATTAAGGAATTATCCTTATCTTATGCAGCATTTTGCCGGGATGATGCATCGCCTTTATCACCTTTATCTTTACAATATGGTGAATTTGCCCATTGGCAACGAACAACTTTTGAGCAAACCCAACTACCTGCACAACTGGCTTATTGGAAAGCAAAGCTTGGTGGGAAAATCGAAACTTTAGAGCTACCGACTGATTTTCCTCGTCCTGCGATCGCACGTTATCAAGGCGCTACTGTATCCTTTACGATTAACACAGAAGTTAGCGATCGCTTACAGAAGTTATGCGAATCTCAAGGTGCTACCCTGTTCATGGGATTGTTAGGGGTATTTAGCACCCTGTTAATGCGTTATTCGGGACAGCAGGATTTATTAATTGGTACGCCCATTGCTAACCGAAATAGTAAACAAATTGAAGAACTAATTGGTTTTTTTGTCAACACTTTAGTTATCAGAACCGATTTAACTGGCAATCCTGATTTTAATACATTACTGTTGCGAATCAAAGAAGAAACGCTGCAAGCTTATGCCCATCAGGATGTACCCTTAGAAAAAATTGTTGAAGAACTACATCCAGAAAGAAATCTCAGTCATCATCCCTTATTCCAGGTGATGTTTGTGTTACAAAATGCCCCGATGGGCAACTTGGAACTACCTAATTTGAGCCTTATTCCCTTGGAGTTGGAACAGGTGACCGCTAAGTTTGATTTAACTCTATTAATGATAGAGACAGAAGCAGGAATTCAGGGAACATGGGAATATAGAAATGATTTATTTGATGTAACAACAATTAACCGGATGGTGGGTCATTTTCAAACCTTGCTAGAAAGTATTGTTGTTAATCCCAAACAGCGAATTACAGAGTTATCTCTACTAACAGCAACTGAGCAAAATCAATTATTGGTAAATTGGAATCAGACTCAAGTTGAGTATCCCCAAGATAAGTGCCTTCACCAATTATTTGAATTGCAGGTAGAGAAGACACCAGATGCAATAGCTGTGGTGTTTGAAAACGAAAATATGACTTATGAGGAGTTGAATAGACGGGCGAATAAATTGGCGCATTATCTGCATTCAGTAGGGGTAAAATCAGATGTACTGGTTGGTATTTGCGTTGAGCGATCGCTAGAAATGGTAATTGCGTTATTAGGTATTCTTAAAGCTGGTGGCGCTTATGTCCCCATCGATTCAGCTTATCCCCAAGAGCGGATAAATTTCATCCTAGAAGATGCTCAGACACCAGTCTTATTAACTCAACAAAAACTACTGGAAAAAGTTGGTGTTCCAGACAATATACAGATTATTTGTTTAGATACTGACTGGGAAATCATTACCCAACAAAGTGCAGAAAACCCAGTTAATGAAGTAGTAGCGGAAAACTTAGCCTATACCATTTACACATCTGGTTCCACAGGTAAGCCCAAGGGAGTAATGATCTCTCACCGTGCTATTTGCAATCATATGTTTTGGATACAAGCAACATTTCCCATGACCGAAGCAGATAAACTGCTCCAGAAAACTCCCTTAAGTTTCGATCCTTCTGTCTGGGAATTATATGCACCATTGTTAGTAGGCGCACAGTTGGTTATAGCTCGTCCAGGAGGTCATCAGGATAGTGCTTATCTAATTAAAATCATTAACGAACAGAAAATTACTTTTGTTCAATTTGTTCCATCGTTACTACAAATGATCTTAGAACAAGGAGGAATTGAAACTTGTAATTCTCTAAAACACGTCTTCTGTGGGGGTGAAACTTTGCCAGTTTCTCTGCAAGAAGGTTTGTTTAGTAAACTAAATGTCAACTTTCACAATCTCTATGGACCAACTGAAGTTTGTATCAATACAACCTTCTCAACTTGTCAGCCTGGAATTAATCAAAAAATTGTTCCAATTGGTCGCCCAATTTCTAACAACCAAATTTATATTCTCGATCATAATTTGCAACCCGTTCCTATTGGTGTTCCTGGTGAAGTGCACATTGGCGGTGCTGGACTGGCGCGGGGTTATTTAAACCGCTCAGAGTTAACCGCCGAGAAATTTATTCCCAATCCTTTTAATAGTTCAAAATCAGAACATCTCTATAAAACAGGTGACATAGCCCGTTATCTCCCTGATGGCAATATTGAATTTTTTGGGCGTATTGATAACCAAGTAAAACTTCGCGGTTTACGCATCGAATTAGGAGAAATTGAAGCAGTATTAAATCAGCATCCAGATGTCCTAAATGCGGTGGTAATTACTTGTGTAGATTCAGTAGAAAGTCAATGCCTAGTTGCATACATTGTCTCCTCAATTGAGCAACTTACCTCTGTAAATCAGCTACGTACTTTCCTAAAAGAAAAACTGCCTGAATACATGGTGCCAGCACACTTTGTCATATTAGATTCTCTACCTTTAACACCTAATAGCAAAGTTGACAGAAAGGCACTATCCGCACTTAATTTTGAAAGGAATATCGACTCCAGCCAACAAATTCCCCCTCGGACGGCGTTAGAGCATAAATTAGTCCAAATTTGGCAAGAAATACTGCAAGTTAGCCCTATTGGTGTTACTGAAAACTTCTTTGATTTGGGTGGTCATTCGCTCTTAGCTATTCGGTTAATAGCAACAATTGAACAACGTTTAGGATGCAATCTACCTGTTGTTACTTTATTCCGGGAAGGTACGATAGAGAAGATGGCAGCTTTGCTAGAACAAGAGCGGTCAAGCAGTGATTTAGATGTTCTAGTTCTTTTACAAACTAAGGGTGATTTACCCCCTTTATTTTTTGTACATCAAGCAGGCGGCTATGCTCTTTCCTACTCTGTACTTGCTCAAGCTTTGGGTCAAGAACGTCCAGTTTATGCACTTCAGGCAAAAGGTTTAGATGGAAAACAACCACCTTTAGATACTATCGAAGCAATGGCTGCTAGTTACCTAAAGGCAATTCGAGAAATCCTGCCTTGTGGGCCTTATTTGCTAGGTGGTCACTCTTTGGGAGGACTCATTGCTTTTGAAATGGCTTCCCAATTGGAATCTGGGGGAGAACAGATTGAGCATCTGTTAATTATCGATACTCATCCACCATTATCTACTCCTGAAATTGAGGCTTCTCTTGAAGATGAGGCTGCTATTCTTTGCTTTATTGTTGAGCAAATAGGACTGCATTTTAATACAACTGTAAGTGTTAATTATGACGAACTTTCGACTCTAGATAAAGCGGCTCAATTTGATTATGTGCTGCAACTTTTGCAACACTATGAACTCGTTCCTCCTGATTCAGGACGCAGTATAATTTTCGGCTTACTCAATGTTTACAAAGCTAATTTGCAGGCAAGTCTGCGTTATCAACCACAACCCATTAAAGCTGGCATATCACTATTCAAAACTTCATCATTATCAGAAAAGTTTCCAGATGATCCTACTGTAGCTTGGGGGCAATTCACTAAAGATCGAGTATGCGTTTGTTGCATAAGTGGTGAACATGAAACGGTTTTAAAAGAGCCTCATGTCAGAAAACTTGTAGCAGAAATTTTAGAGATACTATAACCCAATACTATGGCTATTTACTTCTATAGGAACTCTTTTTACTAGTCGCCTTTAAGCCGATGACGAAAATTACAAAAGAGCAAAACATAGTAACTTGTGAGAGTGGGAAAAAGTTATTAGCATGATCATTGTGTGTTACTGCGTACAGTAAAAAATAATGATTTCCTAAAAAAATAAAATGCCGTTAAAACATAACATGCCAATCGTATTTTTATGTAATGCAAGACTTACTAAGGCGTTACACTACAAATGAATTGATATGGTTGCATCGCAATGGATTTTCTGACAATTCTAGGATTAGCTGCTGCTACACTTACAACAATCGCCTTCTTGCCACAGATGTTTCAAACTTGGCAAACTAAATCAGCAAAAGATGTTTCTTTCGTCATGCTGATTACATTTATGAGCGGTCTTTTTTTGTGGTTAATCTACGGAATTTATCTCCAAGCCTTGCCAATTATTCTTGCTAATAGCGTGACATTGTTTTTTAACTTGATAATTCTATGGCTTAAAATTAAATATAGATAAAGAAGCCTTGGTGACTAGAAATCGCGGCTACACAAATTCTCGTCAGCTTGGGCAGGCTAAAATGAAACCCACGTTGGCGTAGCCTCTCGTAGAGAAAAGAACTAAAACTGGTTTTTGCCTGTGTAGGCGCGAATTTCTATGAAACTGTATTATTCAAACACCCCTAAAAAACACCTGTGACATCATCTGTATTTACCTCTGAACGCCTCTTTTTCACCCCCGCTAACCCAAACACCGACGCTATTCCCATCATTTTTGCCTTTCCCAATGAATATAGTGTAGGTATCACTAGCCTCGGCTATCAGGTGGTGTGGGCAACCTTGGCAATGCGTGATGATGTGCAGGTGAGTCGCCTGTTTACAGATACTCACGAACAACTCCCCAGAACACCGGAAATTGTGGGATTTTCGATTTCCTGGGAACTGGATTATGTGAATATTTTAAATTTGCTGGAATCTTTGGATATTCCGATTCTGGCAACCTCTCGTGATGATTCTCATCCGATAATTTTTGGTGGTGGCCCAGTTCTCACTGCTAACCCCGAACCTTTTGCAGATTTTTTTGATGTCGTTTTACTGGGGGATGGCGAAAACCTACTGGGAAATTTCATTGAGGCGTACAAAGAAATAAGAAATGCTTCTAGACAAACTCAACTAAAAAGACTTGCACAAGTCCCAGGAATTTATATTCCTAGTTTGTATGAGGTGGAATATCACAGCATAGATGGTGCAGTAAAGTCAATTAAACCAATTTCCCCCGAAATTCCCGCAGTGGTACAAAAGCAAACTTATCGGGGAAATACTCTATCAGCATCGACTGTAGTCACCGAAAAAGCTGCATGGGAAAATATTTACATGGTGGAAGTGGTGAGAAGTTGTCCAGAAATGTGCCGCTTCTGTTTGGCGAGTTATCTCACACTGCCTTTTAGGACAGCCAGTCTTGAAAGTTCATTAATTCCAGCCATTGAAAAAGGTTTACAAGTCACAAATCGCCTAGGATTATTGGGCGCTTCTGTAACTCAGCATCCAGAATTTGAGACTTTACTGGATTATATTAGTCAGCCAAAGTACGATAATGTCCGTCTCAGTATTGCCTCAGTGCGAACCAATACCGTAACAGTCCAGTTAGCAGAAACTTTGACGAAACGAGACACGCGATCGCTTACCATTGCTGTAGAGAGTGGTTCCGAAAAAATCCGCCAAATCATCAACAAAAAGCTGCATAACGACGAAATTATCCAAGCGGCGGTAAACGCTAAAGCTGGCGGATTAAAAAGCTTGAAACTCTACGGAATGGCAGGAATTCCCGGTGAGGAACCAGAAGATTTAGAGCAAACCGTGACAATGATGCGTAATATCAAAAAAGCTGCGCCGGGATTGCGTTTAACATACGGATGCAGCACCTTTGTACCGAAAGCACACACACCATTTCAATGGTTTGGGGTGAATCGTCAAGCAGAAAAGCGGTTGCAGTTTTTGCAAAAACAGCTAAAACCACAGGGGATAGAGTTTCGCCCAGAAAGCTATAATTGGTCGATTATACAAGCTTTATTGTCGAGAGGCGATCGCAGGCTCTCCCAACTCCTCCAGCTTACTCGTGACTTTGGCGACTCCTTGGGTAGCTACAAACGTGCTTTCAAACAACTCAAAGGACAAATCCCCGATTTAGATTTCTACGTCCACGCCGAGTGGTCAACAGAGCAAGTTTTACCTTGGAGCCACTTGCAAGGGCCTCTGCCACAGTCTACACTACTAAAGCATTTGGCTGATGCTCAGAGTTATATCAACTCATCTCCAAAAGAATTACAGCCATTGAATTCATAGCTGAAAACTTGATGCAAAACACAGCTGAGTATTACTGCGCCTATTGCGGCGAACCGAACTTAACTTTTATTGATTTGAGTGCAGGAGGACAGCAATCTTATGTAGAAGATTGTCAAGTTTGCTGTAACCCAAATATTTTGTATGTGCGGGTTGATGAAGATACCCTAGATATCGAGATTGATACAGAATCCGAAAGTTGAATTTTAGGTTTTTCTTTCCATGCTGCACTTTAAACATTCCTCAGTAATAAATGCGCCGCCAGAAGTAGTTTGGAAATTTCACGAAAGGCCAGATATTTTGCAACTCCTGAATCCACCTTGGCAGCCAGTCCAAGTGGTTCGTCGTGAGGGAGGGCTAAATGTGGGCGCTATCACAGAATTTCGCCTGTTTCTCGGCCCATTACCCCTAACTTGGTTAGCGCGTCATACTGAATGTGAAAAATATCGCCTGTTTACCGACGAACAGATATCTGGCCCCTTTGAGTCTTGGGTACATCGCCATGAATTTGAACCGGAAGCTGGCAAAACTAGGCTAACTGATGCAATCTCCTTCTCTATGCCTGGCGGAGGAACAGTTGAATTTGTCAGTGGTTGGTTAGTGCAAGCGCAACTAGAAGCTATGTTTCGCTATCGCCACTATGTAACGAAACGAGAATGTGAATCACAATAGCAGAATGTGCTGGGAGCAAAAATTAACTATCCTGATTTTTCAACCCTTGCCGCGAAACCCACTTTATCAAACCAGGAAACAAGCGATACAAAGCTTGCGAGAAATTCGCCGAACCAACCATCACTTCTGACTTCTTATTCTTGACTGCATCCCAGATAGCATTTGCCACATCTTCAGGCTTCTCCACCACCGGATTTTTCAGCACACTCTCAAGCTGTCCACGACGAGCTTGAGCATCTTGCTCATCTTTGCCCCGAAAAACTGCCCGTTCCATTAAAGTACTCTTAATTAAATTCGGATAAATCCCACAAACATGAATCCCTTTTGGTTGTAGTTCTGCTTGTAGAGCTTCCGTCAAACCTGTCACGCCAAACTTACTAGTACAGTAGGGAACTAAATAAGCTGTTGGCACCTTACCGCCGATAGAACTTAAATTAACTATAGTTCCACTTCCCCGCTGGAGGAAATGAGGTAGAAGGGCATTAATTGTGTGGATATATCCCCATAAATTAGTGTCTATAATTTGATGCCAATCACTCAGAGAAAACTGCTCTACTGGCCCCGATGCAAAGATGCCCGCGTTGTTTATCAGCACGTCGATATAACCATAATTTTCTAATGCCTTTTGCACTAATGTGTTTACTTGAGATGGGTCAGTGACATCGCAAGTAACCGTTAATGGTGCTGCACGACCAATGCTTTGCAACTCCTGCGCTAAGGCTTCTAAGCGGTCAGCATGACGAGCTGCAATTACAAGGTCATATCCTTGCCGAGAAAATAAAATAGCTGTCGCTTTACCAATACCTTCAGAAGCACCTGTAATCAGTACTGTAGGAGCCATACTCATACTATATATAAGTTTGAAAATATTATTTGCTATTTTTTATTTTGGGCAATAATACTCCAGAAACCTTCTAACTTTCGTTAGATTTTTTATCATATCCAAAATAGTTTTTTAGTGATATTACAAGTATTCATTCGCAGAGCTTTAGTAAAAATATCTCTACTCTATAGGCCAGCTATTATTGAACTTTTGTTGGAGGATGTTTTAAAAGTGGTTAGCTATGATTTTAGGCACTTCTAGATCCCCCCAAGACCGCGCTGGCTCCCCTTAAAAAGGGGAGAACCGGAATCAAAGTCCCCCTTAAAAAGGGGGATTTAGGGGGATCTAGAACGTTTGGCCACCAAGAAGAGGACTTTTAAAACATCCTCTTAGATAAGTATTTCCTAAACGTCCTTAAAATCTCATTCTTTAGAGTTGCTTCTACTTTGGAACTAGAGACAGATAGCTCCAAATGGATATTTTAAGTAATATGAACAATGTACTTAGCTTCTTAAGGAAACTTAACAATGGCACTTTATCCTAGTGATAAAACTGAAACCGCATACAATGGCAAAGACCGCAATGCTGCTGAACTTGGGCTAACTCCTCAGTCTGAACTTTGGAACGGTCGCTTGGCTATGATCGGTTTTCTTGCTTACTTACTTTGGGATCTCAATGGTTACAGCGTAGTGCGGGACGTACTTCACCTCATTTCCTAAACTCCCCGCTAATTATTGAGCATCTTTCTTGCAGCCATTAGATTGTATCCCAAGTATCAAACAGAAGGTACTGGTTATACTAGATACCAATTTAACCAGTGTCCTCACTTGTATCACCCAACCTTTCAACCGAAAACAGTTTTTAGAATAGCAGCTGCGTGTGTAATACTAGTTAAAGTATCTTAATATTTCTACATATTTTTGAGCATTGGCATTGTTCAGTGTAAAAGATTGACCACTAACACAGTTTCCCGGCTAGTAGTTAGTTGTTTTTGTAATCACTATATTTTTGGAATTTTCATTTGAATGCTAGGCGGAGTAAAAGTGTGATCGAGTTAGAACAACCACCCAGTCATCAAACAAAACTGACCCCAGTAGTGAAAAGTAAATCTCAGTTTAAAGGACTTTTCATTGCTATTGTCATTGTTAGCGTATGGGCCATTAGCCTGAGTTTATTACTTTCCCTTGATATCTCCAAGTTAAAATTGTGGGTGTTATTGCCTGTTCTACTATGGCAAACATTTTTATACACGGGATTATTTATTACATCTCATGATGCCATGCATGGAGTAGTACTTCCCCAGAATACTAAAATTAATCATCTTATTGGGACATTAACCCTATCTATTTATGGTCTTTTGCCCTATAAAAAATTATTGAAAAAACATTGGGTACATCACCACAATCCAGCAAGTCAAATAGACCCAGATTTTCATAATGGGAAACACAAAAATTTCTTTGCTTGGTATTTTTATTTTATGAAGGGTTACTGGAGTTGGGGACAAATAATTGCGTTGACTATTATTTATAACTTTGCTAAGTACATACTCCATATACCAAGTGATAATCTAAATTACTTTTGGGTGTTCCCCTCGCTTTTAAGTTCATTACAATTATTTTATTTTGGGACTTTTTTACCTCATAGTGAACCAATAGGGGGTTATGTTCAGCCTCATTGTTCGCAAACAATTAGCCGTCCAATTTGGTGGTCATTTATCACGTGCTATCATTTCGGCTACCACGAAGAACATCACGAATATCCCCATGTTCCTTGGTGGCAGTTACCAGAAATTTACATAACAAAATAGTGTTTATCTCATAACTATCACTGAGTTTGCAAGCTAGAACACCTATTCAGCAAGGTGTAGTGAACATGCCGTGCCCCTATGGGTGTACTGTATATCTAAAATCGGGTTTCATACTCAACTAAAAATCGATTTTCATCCCCCAAATTACTTGAGCCTCGCATGAGAATTTCGTCATTGACTCGATAGAGGACGTTGTAAAGGAAAGAGTCATTGCTAGAAAGAGCGCGTGATAAAGAAACAGACACGTTTCTATTGACATCAAACACACCTTCTGCTGATAAATTAAGAATTGAAGCTCTCGATGCTTCATTGGTAGATGGAGTCGGAAAAATCCGAAACTCACTGAAACCAACAGCTTGCCCGATCGCAGTGATAGTTCCTTGTAAACCACCTAAAATGCTAGAACTAGCGAAATTAGTCAGCCCTTGGGTGGCATCTGTTTGACCGAAAGAATTCAGAATTGAGCCACCCAGCAGAGCAACTATTTCTCCCCGACTACGGTTGGGTTCACTCGTCAGTTCTAGATTGTCGCCCAATTCACTAACTGGCCCGTTCACCCTGGCTTGAACGCGAACACTACGTAAAGTCCCAAAGCTGTTTACAGAAACATCGCTGATTTCAGCAGATAATGGTGATTCCAAAATTCGACTGTTCCTTGCCGATGCTTCAGGGACAATTGCGATTAGTCGGACATCCAGATTTGGGTCAAGTCCTTGACTAGGAATAAACCGCGCAGTATGTTCATAGCCCCGCGCTAAGGTGAACTCAGTAGAAAATAAGCTCAGTCGTCCTCCTGTCAAACGAATAACTCCTTCAGGAAGCGGCTTGGCTAATGTACCATTAATGGTCAAATCACCTGTTGCATCAAAGCTCAATATGGGCTGACTAAAGGCGGCTCCTCCTGGTACAAAGTCGAGTAGGGACTGACTGGTAACACGAACATCATCGTCTAAAATCAACTTTAAATCTGCAAACTCTACAGGTAAAGTGGGTGGAGTTACTGCGCTAGTGCTACTCTCTGGTGTAGCTACTGGGTCAGCGCTATTCTCTGGTGTCGGTTTGACGTTAGCGTTAACCTCTTCTCTATTTATGACGTTAGCATTAGCCTCTGCTGTCGCTGCTGCTTTTTTGTCAGCAGTAGCCGAGCTTCCAATAATCACCTGACCATCACTCAGTTGAATCTCTCCACCAATTACAGGTTTTAACGCTGTTCCGCGAATTATGATATCGCCGCCGACACCGCCTTCATATAGTCCTGCAATTTCAAAATTGAGTTTGTCTGCTATTGATACTGTCAGGGGATTCGCTGCGGCTGGCTGAGAATCAAAAATCGGCAGGATGCCTGATACAGCTACTTTCCCTTCATTGTAAGTACCTTGGATGCTTTCAACATTCACAGTATTGCCATTAAATTGTGCTGTCCCTGTGACATTCGTTAGGGGTTCAGATAAGGCTTCAGCGCGAAAAGTTGCATTATTAAGTGTGGCATTGCCGTTAATAATTGGTTCGTCTAAAGTACCTTGAACATTTAAATCTACTTGTCCTTGACCGTCTATCCAAGCGACTTGATTGTTGGTAAACAGATTTAACAGTGCCAATCCTTCATTGTTCACGCTGGCGTTGATGCTGATTTGATTACTATCCGGTTGCACTTCGGCAAAAGGCAACGGAGCAGGTACGCTACCTGTAATGGCAACTGGCTGCGTTCCTGTCACTAGTAAGGTACTGTCAAAATTCAAACGAGCATCGTTGTAATCAAAGTTGACTTGTCCTGTTTGTACAGGTTGCTGGTTAAGAGTCGCATTGGCCAACGTCACTTCGCCTTTAACACTAGGGTCTTGTAAACTACCTCCTAATGTGGCATCAGCATTTACATTACCAGTGATATCTATGGGGTATTGTTCGATGAAAGGCTCTAAAAGTGATAGAGGTAAACTTGCTACATTCAGGTTTCCAGATAGTTGCTCAGTTCCTAACTGTCCTGAAAACGCCACTAGTCCTTGATTGATTCCAACACTCAAAGGCGAAAGTGTGACGATACCATCGGCAAAAGTGCCTTGAGCAACTACTTGATTGATAGAATATCCACCCCATTGCCAGTTCGCACCTTGAAAATTAAAGCCGACGTTCAACCCAGATTTTAACGAGCCATTGGCTGTAATTGCTCCACTCAAAGCACCCGTTAATTCTGCAAGGGTGGGCAAAGATGGAGTTTCTTTTCTCTCTTCTTGCTGTTGTTTTGCGATCGCTGCTGTAATATTCGAGAAATATGCTAGTTGTCTTAGCAAATCTGCATCGGGCAAACTGATAGACTCGGTGTTAAGTACTTCTGCTCCAGCTAACGTCGGAGGCTGCAACCCGCTACCAAGGTCTTGAATGTCGAAGATATTAAACGCTTGTAAAAGTCTCTCGATTCTGGTTTCACCAAAATTAGCCTGGAATTGAAATTGCGGGTCATTCCCTGGTTGCACATTTCCACTCAGGGCGATGTTGCTATCTCCAATCCGCAATTGACCATTAGCCAAGCTAGCAGTACCATCAGCATAATTGATGCTGCCGCGAAACTCATCTGCTGTAATTCTCGCAATCCGAGGCTGTGCGATCGCAACGTCTCCCGCAATGGCATAATTATTCAGATTGACAACTAAATTCCCCGATAGTTGCCCCGCCAGTGGTTGCAATTGATTGTTAGGTAAAAAGCCCCCAACTAAAGCTATAGGAAACTGTTGGGCGTTGATGAGTAAGTTATCTCCCTCTGTTCTACCGGTGGTAACTGCGTCATCGCGTTGAACTAAAAATGAAGTCGGACGATAATCTGCACCCAGGTTCAACGCAATCCTATCTTGCTTCCCAGCTAATCGCAGACTTGCCCCTTGCCCCCCTTGAAAGTTTACGTTTCCGGTTAACAGTGGGTCAAACGCCAAGTTACTAACCTGGAAATTCCGCAGGTGGATATTACCATTAGCTTGCGGAACATCTGGAGTTCCTGTAACTTGTCCCTTAAAATCTAGTAGCCCCGCTATCGCTACATCACCAGGAACTTGAAAACCAGTATTTTGTAAGTTGAAATTCTGCGCCAGTACATTTAAATTAAATCCCGCAATTTCCGGTGTGCCAGTTGGTGGAGTTTGAATTGCGATCGCACCATTAGCACTCAATCCTGCGGTACTTGCGTTTTCAACTATAATCTGCTGTCCATTCCACTGAAATTGAGCGGTGAGCGGTTTTGCCAGCAGCGCTACCCCTTGGGAAAGACGGATTTGTCCGGCGGCGCGAATATCTGCAAGCTGGAAAGATTCTGTTGTGCCTGCTAACTGAATATTACTATTAAGCCGTCCTCGCAGTTGTGGTGAGAAACGGTTGAGTTGAATTTGAGAAGTGTTGACAACCCCTTGCCAGCGTTGTTGTGCAAGTTGACCTTTGGCCCTGATTGTCCCGCCTGCCACGTTCAAAACCGCATCTGGAAAGACAATATTCTCTCCTTGTTGAGCAACAACAACTCGTCCGGTAGTGGGATAGGTGGCGCTTGGTGCTTGCACCCGCGTTACTGCTTGCAAATTGTTCAGAGTGCCGGAGATATTGGCATTTGCCGACACATTCCCAATGGTGATGTCAGGTGAGGAGTTATATGCTTTTGCGATCGCATCCCCTGGTAAATTTTGTGCTTGGACATTTAACGCCACCCTCCCTTGGGGTGCAAGCTGAAGTTGACCGCTAGCTGTGACTTGCCCTCCCACCTCTGGATTTGCTTGAACACGAGCAACATTCACGTTTAAGGGTTTACCCAGTGAACCAGAAACTTTAGCGTTCGCAGATATACCACCAATATTAATCGGAGTTGAGATACCGTAACCTTGAGCGATCGCATTTCCTGGTAAACCTTGAGCTTGAATATTTACGCCTACCTGACCTTGGGGAGCCAGTTGAATTTGACCATTGGCTGTGATTTGCCCTCCGGCTGGCGGCGTTATTTGAACACTGGAAATATCAAGGTTCAAGGGTTGTTTGCTAAGTGAACCAGTAATTTGTGCTTTTGCCGAAACATTTCCAACTGCGATCGGTAGAGTAACGCCGTAGTCACGTGCTAGTATATCCCCTGGTACACCATCAACTTGAGCATTAAATATAACGTTGTCTTTGGCTCCCACATTAACTTGACCGCCGCCTGTAATTTGACCACCTGCTGCGGGGACTAAATTCAGATTGGATACGGTAAGTTGAGATGCAGTTTCAGATACATTCAAGCGGAAATCAGTGTTAATAGTTTTAAATTGAAGGCGGTCAACTTGAATAGGTTTTGTGTTGCTGACTGTACCGCTAAGGACTGGTTTCTGAAGTGGGCCTAGTACCTGAATATTTGCTTGAATTTCGCCATTAGCTGGGACTGGCGAATTTACATTCAGCGTGTTTACGATATTTTTTGCATTAACTGGTTTTATTTGAGCTAAAACATTAAAACCTGTTTGGGTATTAATTGTGCCATTTGCCAGAATGGGAACTTGACCAAAATTCGTATTCAAATTCTCTAAAGCAACCGTCTGACCTTGAAAGATAAATCTCCCATTAAAATTAGAAACCGGCTGCGGAATATTTTGAATTTTGGCAGTTACTTGATTAGCAGTAGCCGTTCCCGTTACGGCTATGTCTGAGAGTTGGGGTGGAATCTGAACCCCCAAGTCAGCATTTAAATACCCTGCTTGCAAGGCAATTGGCAACTCAATTAATCTACTAATATCAGATGCTTGTAAATTTTGTGCTGAAAGCTTAAGGCTAGTTTGTTGAGCTTTGAGTTGTGTTTCGCCAACAATTGTAACAGCGCCTCCCCTAGTGAGTTGACCATTGAGGTCATAACCAATCCTTTGATTTTGATCTGAAAATCGGGCAACACCACCAAATTGATCTAATATGACTGAGCCTTTCGGTCTAGTTGGCGCAGCAAATGGCATCAACTCTACATCGCCATCTTGAATTTGAAGTGTCTGCAACTCAGTTTGAATAAAACCTTCTCCCTCGCCAGCCTTAACTTGGGCTGTCACCCAACGACCATCCTTATCCTGTTGAATGTAGACATTCGGTTGAATTAATGTGACATTTAATACTAGTTTTCGGGTGAGGATAAGTTGCAGCGGCGAGAACTGCACCTCCAAAGCTTTTGCGACCACCTGATCTGGATCGGTGGGAGTTGCTGGTATTGATAGAGAGCTAAATCTCAGACTAGAAAGCGAAAAACGTTCAACGTTCCCAACTTTTACCGGACGTTCAAGCAATTGCTCAAGATTTTGCTCCACTAATGGCGCTAAATCTTTATATACATAACTTCTAGCCCACCAAGCACCAACTACAACTCCAACCAGCAAAACCCCACCTAGAGCCAAACTGGTACGTCCTAAAAGCAGGAGCCATAGACGACGATTAGATGGTTTCTGATTGTTTCCTGAATTTGGAGATCGCGTCATTATCTTTACTAGTACCAGTACTTTTTTCTGGAGTCAGGCTAGAGACAGGCTAGTTGCAATTGTATCAGCCAGTCAAAAGCTATGACTTCATAATTTGTCAGCCGACATGAGTTTTTATTGTCTTTTAATTGATAAATTTCGTTTAGAGTATGCTATTGATTAGCACTTCCTCAATCTCAGCAATAATTGCATCTATTCTCTGATTCAACTTTTAAAATTCTCTAGCCATCCCAATAGTTATTTAATTAAAACTTGCCTCCTTTATAATTGGGCAACCCACGTGATTATAAGTCTTTTCTCACGCATCATGTCTTGTTGACGACTATCTTTTGTAAGAATAATTGATATCTTTAGATAGAGTTTATTTGTTTAAATAATATTATTTATCCAAAATTTCAGTAGTTAAATTCTATAATGCTTACTTGAGAAATCCTGTATATACAACCCTGGTTAGAAAAATCAACTCTGTAGAATCTTACCTAATACAGATGACTTTACTATGGTAACTGCTTATGGTATTTTAAGTTTTTATCCCAAAAATAGGGTAATGTCACACTTTGCTATTGTTCTGGCAGCAGGTGCATCTACTCGTATGGGTACTTGTAAAACTTCACTTCCTTGGGGTGAAGGTAAAACATTATTAACTTATCAACTAGAACAGTGGTTGAGTGTAGGTTTTACCCCTGTGGTAGTGTTAGGTTCACACAACAGCGAGAAACAAAAAGTTTGTCCTGAGGGTAGTTTGACTGTAATTAATCCTCATGCCAATACCGGGAAAACAACTTCCCTCCTTACAGGGTTGCAACATATTCCCCCAAACTTTAAAATATTAGCGATTTCCGCAGTTGATCAACCCAGAAAAATAGAGATTTACCAAAGATTGCTGTTAGCACACCAAGACAATTCAGCAATGATTACTGCACCCACATATCAAAGTCAAATGGGGCATCCATTGTTATTTAGTAATGGGATGCGATCGCACTTACAAAATATCCGTGAAGAAAGCTTAGGTTTACGCCAAATTATCAAAGAATTTTATCCAGTAATTCACCAAGTTAAATTTGATAATCCGGCTGTGCTATTAGATATCAACACGCCAGAAATATATCAGGAACAACTGCATAATTGGGGATGGTATAGCGGTTCTCGTTTACCTGAGGTACACCCGTAGGGGCACGGCAGTGCCCATTGGTGTCAACTTAAGCTTAAACCCTTTTCAAATCTCGTTTCCAGCCAGAGGCTGGAAATGCACTTCAATTGCGGCTCTGCCGCAAGTCTAGAGGCGGAGCCTCAACTACGGGCATTCACAGTCGGAGACTGGGAACGAGACATATCTAAAAGCTTGTTCTAAGATGGCTTTCACGTTAAGTTGACACCAATGGGCAGTGCCGTGCCCCTACACCTGGTGATGTAATGTTGTACCGCATCTGAATGGGAACTGCTATATTAGATTACTAAAAACATTCCCAACTTCTCCAAGAAGTTGGGAATCTGAGCTTTGTGATTACTCTTTCACAAACCCAATCATTGATCAGTTGGATCATCAATCATTTCCGGTACTAAAGCTGGATTACTTTTACGTTCTTCTGGTGACTGCTCCCGAATAACATCGTCTATCCTCGCAGGGTGTTTGATTTTGTCAAGTACCTCTGGACTTAATTGTGATGGCTCGCCTTCTGGATTCGACTTTTCAGCTTGACTAGGAACTGTTTCCTTATTCATCACTAATTTCCCCAAACTTATACGCCAAGCTTAAGCTGTTTTGTGGTGAGATACACACTATCTTGGGACTTATTTTACACAGTGGTGAGTAACATAGAAGCGATCGCCACAGCCCCCCACAACGGCGCATCATCCCCTAACTCTGCTGGCACAATTGCAAAATCAACCTCTGGCAAAGCCGTCTCCCGCGCCACCTGCTGCATCACCTGCCAAAAATCCTCCCCCGCCTTTGTCACACCGCCTCCCAACACAAAACGCTGCGGATTCATCAAGTTCGCCACATTGCCAATACCCACACCCAGCGCCCAAGCAGCCTTGTGCAAAACTTCTTTAGCCAAATCATCTCCAGCCGTCGCCGCTTCACTTACCAACTGCCCCGTTAGCAACGTTAAATCATTCCCCACCAAACTCCTCAAAACCTCTCCATCTTCTAGTCCTTTGCGCCTCTGCGATACCCTCTGGGAAGCCCCTGGCGCGTCTATAGTTTCCAAAATTTCCCTAGCATTTTGCGCCATATAAGGCCCCGACGCGAAACGTTCCACACATCCCCGCTTCCCACACAAACACACTGGCCCAGCAGGATCTACAACCATATGCCCAATTTCACCAGCCATCCCACCCACACCCCGCCAAGGCTGGCCGTTTAGTATCCAACCACCACCCACGCCAGTGCTGACAGTGATGTAAAACAGGCTATCGTATCCCTGTCCTGCCCCAAAGCGATGTTCTCCCAAAGCAGCAACGTTAGCATCATTGTCTACACCAACAGAAACACCAAACTCATCTTCCAACAAACCTTTGAGGGGAATGTTTTCCCATCCAGCCACATGATGAGATAGTCGCACCATCCCCGTGGAAGCATCAACTGGGCCGCCAAAGCTGACACCGATCGCAGCAGGTTTTACGTCTTGTAGCAGCGAGTAAATTAGCGATCGCATAATTTCTAAGTCAGTGCTAGCATTAGCATTCGCTGGCGAGAGACGACGTTCATAACGCAACCACTTTCTAGAACCGATATTTACTAATGCTGCTGCTAGTTTAGTTCCGCCAAAATCAAGAGCTAAAATTGTCATAGTTTTTTATGCGCAGAAAATGTTGGCGATTTTGCTAATGTTCCCGGTGCAAGAAGCTTGCAATTGGACTTATAACTATTATTTACCTGTTCTGAAGTCAAGCACTTCGTCAATAAATTGTTGCAATCGTTCATAATGGGAACCTTTCCAATAAATGCGATCGCAGTCTTGACAACGCTGGAATTGATCAATCTGCGATCGCACTGTTTCTGGTAGCTTGTCAACGATGGATTGCTTATCTACAGATTCTAATAATCCATTGCAACGCAAACACCGTTTAAATGGTGAAATTAATTTAAACAAGTCGAAGCGTTGCAGTACTTCTATGATTTGTTGTTGAGGGTTAGTATTTCTAACGTAATACCCATGCGTTACCAAACTACGCATCAATAAACCCTTATCACGAGTCAACAGAATCCGCGCTTGGCTGTAAGATATTTCTGCTAATTTCTCATCTTCGTAGTCATTGCGATATAAAGTATCAAAACCTAAAAGTCGTAAAGATGTCGCAAGCTTCCCCAAGTGAATATCTAAAACAAAGCGGATAATACTGAGCGGTGTTGGCAGAACATAAACGCTTGGTATAATAACACTCCTAGCTGAAATTGGATAAACATTGATAGTATCTCCATCCGAAACTATGTAAGAAAAATTTACATATTCACCATTAACATTTATAAAATCAACTTCGGGATGAGGCACACCCAACGACTCAATCATGTCCTTAATTGAGGCTCTCTCCTCAAAAAAATGGGAGATTTTCACTTGCTTATGATGCCGTGGTAAAAAATGATTCAATTCTCTATGAAAGTAGAAATATGCGATCGCCATAGTTAAAAATCTTGGGATTACTATGAGGGCACATCTGTGTACCCTTACTGGCAACAATTTGTCACAATTGCAAAACTTTATCTATTGTATTAAAAGAATCAATGCTCGCTCAACGGACTTATCTCCACTATAAAATGCCCGTTCACCTTGATTTAAGCAATCTTCTAGTAGCAACAAACGGTAAAGTAATTATAAAGATTCTCAAATACTTGCATTTATTATTGAGTTCAGTTACAGTCAAAGCAGATACATATGATCAAACCCTGACATGAGCTTCAGGAAGTTAGATTAGATAAAAGGGTAAATACCAGGTTTGTTAATGTTGATATCAGTGACGCTGCGAATAATTAGTCACTAGTTTTGATCGTTAACTGATCGCACATGAAGTACGGGGCATTAAAGCATTTACCCCTAATTTAGTTGTTTTTATTTTTTTCTGAGCTAATTGATAATTATTTGCAATATGGATACATCGATTAACACATTCAAAGCAGATAGTGGGGAAAAAGTTTTAAAACAGGATTGCCTTACCAAAGGATTATTTGTTTATCAAGTGTTTTCGCATCTACCTTTAGGAATATGTTGCACACAAAAACAATACAAAGTTATATGTTTATCTGTAAAAACAGGAACTGTAACTAGCTATGTAGATAATTTCAGCAAAACTTTAAATAATTATGTTGCTGCAAGCAATATATTTGATTGTAGTATCAGCTACATCGATATTGTAAGCAAGTTAATTGCCTGTTACTCAGCAAGCGATCGCACAAGATTGAATATATTTGATTTGGGGAAAGAAAGCAAGTTCAGAAAAGCCGAGTTTCCGCAAGTTAAAATTTATGAGATACCAAATAACAATAAAACTAGATACAAAATTAACGTCGCTCATACGGAAAAATCTATCTTGACACTGTTTATCTCTATTGTGGAGAATTTATTAACCGGAAAGACCTTGCTCAATAATGATGTTATAAAGTGGCTACCTAGTTTTAACTGGGAAATGAATATTGTTCTTTTTTATCTCCTTTAGCCAAGGATATTGTAGCTAAGAACACAATTGTATTTTGTAATACCTTTTGTCCATAAAATACGCTAATGAGTACAGCGAGATGAATACTTTTTTTTGTTCTGACGATTCACGGCAAATAGGAGAAGATGTTATTGGTAGCGCCACCAATTATCAAACTTATATTTTAGTTGAGTGTCCTTTACCTTGGACATCAGAAGCCTTGAATTCCAAATGGGTGCCCCAGAATTTGAGGATTTTGGTAGATGAAGTGAAGCGTGCTAAATTACCAATTAGATTCCTCTTGATTGCTAATGATGTATCCCACAAAGTAAACCACACTACGCTTTTGATTTATCAAAAAGAAGAGGGTCTAAGTAATGGATATCACAAGCAAGAGTTTAAGCTAGCAAATATTGAGCAAGTAGCGGCAGTTGTCCAAAAATGGTTATGGGGTATCAATTCTAATTCTGAGATAGAAACCAGTGTAACTAAAGATATTTTAGTTTGTACCCACGGTAGCCATGATAAGTGCTGTGCCAGATATGGTGCTCCCTTTTACTTCAATGTTACAGCGAGTAATGCTGATTTGTGCTTGGATAAAGTGCGAATTTGGAAATCATCGCACTTTGGTGGACATCGGTTTGCACCAACAGTCATAGACTTGCCAGAAGGAAGATACTACGGTCGTCTCGATCAAGCTTCATTTAGATCGATTTTGACTCGTACTGGCGATATTGAATGCTTAAAAAAAGTCTATAGAGGCTGGGGAATTCTGCCTGCTGCACTTCAGATTTTGGAAAGAGAACTAATCCTTCGCAATGGATGGGATTGGTTTAACTACAAAGTTGCAGGCAAAATTTTGGAGCAAAGTTTAGACAATAGTACTATTCTGGGTGAGCTAAGTTTTGAACAACCTTCTGGTTCTCTCTACACTTACCAGGCTAAACTTGTGAGGGATGAAACCAAAACTCAACAACTCAAGAGTTCATGCAATGCTACACAAGAATTGGTAGTTACTAAATATGCTGTAGCTAGTCTCTGGCTTACTTCTAGTAAGGTGATGAGTTATAGCGCATAAAAAGCTGGGGTATGCATCTACCTAATTCGTAATTCGTAATTCGTAATTCGTAATTCGTAATACTTGCCTCCGGCGGTAAGTAAGCTACGTAATTAAGAAAGTCAGTCAGATTTCATCTGGGTTTCCAGGCTTGTATCTGAACCCAAATCCAAAATCCAAATTTAAGATTGAGCCATATTTAGCACTTTTCGTAAAAGTACTTGGTCTTCTAACTTGGCTTTTAAACGACCATTTTCGATATCTCGAATCCAGCTTTGGCTTTTACCTGTGAGTTTTGCTAACTCTCTTTGGGAGAGATTCAAATTTTTTCGCGCTTGCAAAATCTGTTCACCTAGCAAATCGTTTGTAGTTTTGGGCTTCTTTTTGGCTTTAGCAGTTCTTGTTTTCTTTTTTTCCGATTCTGAAATTTGCTGTTCCCATTCTGGTGGGAGTTCAAAAGCCAAAATCCGCGCATTCATTAACAGATTCCACTTACCACGGGGGCCTGTGTCTGTGAGGCGAGTTTCAGCGCCACCATCATTAGTCCAAAATTCTAACGCTTCATCTGGGTCTTCAGGAAGATTAACTAACTTCGCCCACAAAGGTTGAATTTCTGGTGGGTAAGTAATTGGGTCGAAAAGTGGTTTCATTCCATAGTGATTGAGAATTTCCAAATCACTTTCAAAAGTTCGCAGCAGACGTTTGCGTTCTTCCCGTTGTCTGGATGCAAGAGCGACTTTTTCTTCACCATAAGCAATACGCAGCAATGTAGGAATAGTGATGCGTTGTTCTTTGCCCATTTTGGTTTTAAACAGCAACCACAGCATTAGTCGAACTGCGCCTTCATGTTGCTGCCAAATGCTCATGACTGTGGTTAGCAGCGTTTTAGGAAGACTACCGTATTGATAGAATGCGGTTCGCTCTCTACATGCTTGTTTGTTTAAAAAATATTGTGCCCATAAGCCTGCTTTTACTTTAAAAGTTAACCCAATCAGATATTTGCATCCAAGATTGTCTTCTTGAAAGTGGTGCTGAATATCTACTAAGTGCCACAAGCGACTATTTGTAATAGAGAATCCGTTAATTCGACCTTGTTGGGGCCAGTCAATGGAGATAATCAGAGAGCAAGCTTGCTGAACGATATTTTTCATTAAAGCTAGCTTGGCAGCTTTGCTCAAGTCTTTGCGTTTCTCCATCCCCAAATATTTCTCAATTTGTCGCTCATCGATCGCAAATTCTTGCTCCCAAGGTTGCTCTAAAGCTGTAGCGTAAGCTGCAAAAATCAGATGTATGCAAGCGGCTCTGATGTCAAGCCCTTCAATTGCTGATATATCGGTGGCTTTGTCGTTAACTTTGAATGGATCTTGGATGTGAAAGGCGATCGCACCTCGACCTTGATTGACTTGTCGGCTGTAACACAAGTAACCCTCTTCATCATTTTCCCAATGTAGGGATGTGCGTTGCGCTAGGACATTACAAGCCTCCCAAATTGCGATCGCTGAAGCAAATGGGTTATTTTTACCATTAGAAAACAAGTCTAAGCTGGTAGCATCTCTTGGTTCTACTTTGCATCTCCCCTTTTTCGCCTGCCAGGGAATGGGAGATTTAGTTGGACAAGCTATTACACATTGCGGTTCTGAATAATAGCCCTCACAATTATTACAAAGACTAGGATCAACCCAGTATTCATTGTCCTCTATTCTGATTGCACCCGTAGGACATTGGGGGCGGCAGTTGTCACATCCAACGCAACTGTTGTTAGGAATTGTATAAGGCATTTGGCTCTTTTCCCACTCTAATCGTTGAGATGTCTGGCTCAGGTCTCCCCTGGATGAGTCCTGTCTATTCATGACTCGCTACCACATAATCTTTCTGGCGAGAATAATATTTCTCACCACATTTATTCCCCACATCCATATTTTGGCTTTGCATCCAATTGGAAGCTATTTAAGGCTTTTTAACCGAGCCTAATAAAACTTCTTATTAACTATACATTTCATGAAAAAAATGATTAGTTTGTTCGTACCGAGCTTAGAAAAAAATCTTAACATTTGTTTAATTACGTATCTGATGAACATTTTAGCTTTGACCATAAAGTCTTTTTAGGACATATTTATTTCCGTCGCAATTGGACTTTATCTGATTTATTAATAATTTTAATATTTAATGCATGATACTATTCTGCCATCAAATTTACAGTTCCTTCATAAATCAATTAGGTTTCTTCATATGAAATCAAAGTATTTTTTGTCATCATTTATCTAAATAATTGAATCAAAAGTGACTGGGAAATTGTTGCTTTATGAAATACATATTGCATATATAAAATTGTAATTAATGAACATATTAATTTGTATATGTATATACAGTTTATCTAAATTTACTTGCCTAAACCTAAATATATTTGAAAAATAGTATCATCATTCTTATCTAGAAACCTCCTTTTTGCAAGGAGAGAGATTTTCAATTTTCCCTATACCCTGCAAGGATTGGGGCTTTGAGATTAGGATGTAAACCAAATATGCATAATAATTATTGGCAATAAGTTTCATCTATTAATTGAAATAAAAAACAATGTGTAATTGTGTTCAAGGTCATCGAAACTTGATGATAAAAAAGTGATTTTTAAATACCAAAAAGATAAATTATTAGGATAATATGATGATTAATGCACAAACAGATTGACAGGCGAAATTGCCGAGGAATTATTCATGGCACAACTAACAGGTTTGACATTTGGCGGTAAGGCTTGGACACCAAAATTTGCTCAAGAAATCGACAAGGATAAATGTATCGGCTGTGGCAGATGCGTTAAAGTATGCGGGTACAATGTGCTCGGTTTAAAGGCGCTCAATGAAGAAGGTGAATTTGTAGAAGATGAAGATGACGAAGAAATTGAACGGAAAGTAATGGCAGTTACTTCTCCAGAAAACTGTATTGGTTGTGAAGCATGTTCACGGATTTGCCCCAAGAATTGCTACACCCATGTTGCATTAAACAATTAAGATTTTTGGAGTTAGTCAAAATTGTTGTTTATTCAAGGAGGCACTGTTTGGATAAAGCGCAAATGCGCTAGGCAAGGTAACTTGAGGGGAATACCAAATATTTACCGGAACTCATAAAAAGTTCACAGTAAACAAATCCGTAAATCGTAAAGTGTTAGCTATTAACAAATTTAAACTTGCTGCTAATCTAGCCTAATCAATATTAGGTCTAACAGTGCCCTCTTGGAACAACAAGCTTTTCTGGGAGCAGGGGGCTACCTTTTTCATAGGAGTTGAAATATAATTTGTAAGTTTCTGGGGGAAAGATATGGAAAAAATCTGGAAGTTTCCCCCATTTTTTATGGCTGCACGTTAGAAAGTTAATAAGTGAAAACAAAAAACGCTGCCCTGTAAAAGGGAATGGGGAATAGGCAATAGGCAATAGATAACAATAGTCAATGCCCAATGCTCAAAACCCAGAAAATCACACCTTTAAAGACTGTTTACAGAGCAGGTAGCATGTATGCAACAAGTTCCTGTTTCGTTATGGACTCTGGTTGCTGGGATAGTAGTTACAGCAATCAGCATTTGGATTGGTCAAAACCACACTCTGATGCCGGTGCAAGCATCGCTACAAGCGCCTTTGGTAGACGGTTTTTTTAACGTCATGTTTACCATTGCGATCGCACTCTTCTTGGTGGTAGAAGGAACTATTCTGATTTTTTTGGTGAAGTTTCGTCGCCGTCGCGGTGATGATACTGATGGTTTACCAATAGAAGGTAACGTTCCCTTAGAAATCTTCTGGACAGCAATTCCAACAGTGATTGTCCTCTGTTTGGGCATCTACAGTGTAGATGTTTTTAACCAAATGGGCGGCTTTGAGCCTGCGGGTCATCCTCATTCAGCAGCTCCTGTTGCTCATATGCCCGGAAGTGCTATTGCAGCTACATTAAGCGATACTGAAGCAACAACTGCGCCGACAATTGGTATTGGCGCGTCTCCTCAAACCCTTAACAAACCAGCCGACTTAGTTGTTGATGTCAAAGGTATACAGTACGCCTGGTTATTTAATTACCCTGATAGTGGCATTACCTCTGGGGAATTACACATTCCCGTCGGTGCTGATGTGCAACTCAACCTTTCAGCACAAGATGTAATTCATTCATTCTGGGTGCCAAACTTCCGCTTGAAGCAAGATGCACTTCCCGGTATCCCTACCGAACTACGATTTGTTGCCACCAAACCAGGTACATATCCCGTAGTTTGTGCTGAGTTGTGCGGTGGTTATCACGGTTCAATGCGGACACAGGTAATTGTCCACACACCAGAAGAATATGATAGCTGGCGGACAGAAAACCAGATTGCTCAACAGCAAAACCTCAATCAAGTCGTTGCTGTTAATCCAGCCGACTTATCAACATCAGAGTTTCTCGCGCCCCACACCCATGATATGGGAATTAGTGCAGCAACTCTAGAGTCAATGGTCATTGGTCAGGAGAGACACGATTGATTAATCGCGTCTGTACAAGAGCTTTGGACGTTTGACCCTGGACTCCCGATAGTGGTAAAAAAATATGACGCAGGTAGAATTCCCACGGAATACTCCACCAGAAGAAAATAAACCGGAAATGGTGGCTGGCCACACCTCCCATCCGAAGGCGTGGAAATGGCAGGATTACTTTACATTTAATGTTGATCACAAGGTTATTGGTATCCAATACCTAGTAACGGCATTTGTGTTCTATCTCATCGGCGGACTGATGGCGATCGCTCTGCGTGTCGAATTAGCAACACCAGATGCAGACGTACTCGACCCCAATCTGTATAACGCTTTCATGACCAATCACGGGACGATCATGATCTTCCTGTGGATTGTCCCTAGCGCCATTGGGGGATTTGGTAACTATTTGGTGCCGTTGATGGTCGGTGCTAGGGATATGGCTTTCCCGAAGCTGAACGCGATCGCCTTTTGGTTAAACCCACCAGCCGGTGCGCTGATTTTAGGTAGTTTCATTTTTGGCGGTTCGCAATCTGGTTGGACAGCTTACCCACCTTTGAGCTTGGTGACAGCACCAATCGCTCAAACTATGTGGATACTTGCGATCGTCTTGGTAGGAACTTCTTCAATTTTGGGTTCACTGAACTTTGTGATCACCATTTTGATGATGAAGGTTCCCAGCATGAAATGGGATCAAGTACCCTTATTCTGCTGGGCAATCTTGGCAACCTCCATCCTGGCGCTTCTTTCCACACCTGTATTAGCAGCCGGTTTAGTTCTGCTGTTGTTTGACCTCAACTTTGGCACCTCCTTCTTTAAACCAGATGCAGGCGGTAACGTTGTAATTTATCAACACTTATTCTGGTTTTATTCTCACCCGGCAGTATATTTAATGATTCTGCCCATCTTCGGCATCATGTCGGAGGTAATTCCAGTTCACTCCCGCAAGCCAATTTTTGGTTATAAAGCGATCGCTTATTCTAGTGTAGCCATCTGCGTTGTGGGTTTGTTCGTCTGGGTACACCACATGTTTACCAGTGGTACACCCGGTTGGATGCGGATGTTCTTCACTATCTCCACTCTTATAGTTGCAGTTCCCACTGGCGTGAAGATTTTTGCCTGGGTTGCTACCCTCTGGGGTGGTAAAATCCGCTTCACCGGTGCGATGCTTTTCGCCATTGGCTTGTTATCCATGTTTGTCATGGGCGGCTTAAGTGGTGTGACGATGGGAACAGCCCCCTTTGATGTTCACGTCCACGACACATATTATGTAGTTGGACATTTCCATTACGTTCTGTTTGGTGGTTCCGTGTTTGGCATTTACGCCGGCATTTATCACTGGTTCCCCAAAATGACCGGACGAATGCTGAATGAAAGTTTGGCACGCATTCACTTTGCCCTCACCTTCATCGGTACTAATCTGACCTTTTTACCCATGCACGAGTTGGGCTTAAAAGGAATGCCTCGACGAGTGGCAATGTATGACCCCCAATTTATCGACCTCAATCAAATTTGTACCTTTGGTTCATTTGTTTTGGGAATATCGGTAATTCCTTTCGCCATCAACATGATCTACAGTTGGTTGAAAGGGCCTTTGGCTGGTGATAATCCTTGGCAAGCTTTGACTTTAGAATGGACAACTAGCTCGCCACCTGCAATTGAAAACTGGGAAGTGTTGCCGGTTGTGACTCATGGCCCTTATGACTACGGTCATGGTCACAGTAATGAAGTACAGCCATCTGCAACACCGGAAGCTAGTGCTTAGTTAATAGATTAAGTACTGCGATCGCTGTTAAGGTGACTGTAATTTCTAGTCATTTAATTTGAGAACTCGAAACTCCAAGCTTAGAACTCGAAACTTGAGCTTCAGAACTCGGAACTTCAAGCTTAGAACTTGGAACTTGAGCTTCAGAACTCGGAACTTCAAGCTTGGAACTCGGAACTTGAGCTTCAAAACTCGAAACTTCAAGCTTGGAACTCGAAACTTGAGCTTCAGAACTCGGAACTTCAAGCTTGGAACTCGAAACTTGAGCTTCAAAACTCGAAACTCGGAATTTTGAGAATTCCTGAACAAGTGAAGAGTTAATACCATTTCACTTTAATAATGATACAAATACGCTGGTAAGGGCATGGCAATGCCATGCCCCTACGAGAAATCTATATGTATCAGGATTTTTGTGAATTGGTATAAGTTAAACAGGGATTTTGGATGAAGAATGAAAATTTTGCCGCTTCACACTTCATTCTTCATTCAAGCTTCCACAACAGACACAGTGGATAATATTGTCAAAAAATCTATGACCATAGCTACAACCACGAGTCAAGATCACAGTGCAGGACACGAAGAACATCCAGATTTAAGAGTCTGGGGATTGTTGACATTCCTAGCCTCTGAATCCCTGATGTTTGGGGGATTTTTTGCCACTTATTTATTTTTTCGAGGTACTACAGCAGTTTGGCCTCCAGAAGGAAGCGAAGTAGAACTACTTGTACCGACGATTAACACCATTATTCTGGTATCTAGTAGTTTCGTCATTCACTTCGGTGATAAGGCGATTAAAAAGAATAATGTCAAGGGAATGCAACTGTGGTATGCAATTACTGCAATCATGGGCGCAATATTCTTGGGTGGTCAGGTTTATGAGTACTCAACATTAGGATACGGACTGACTACCAACGTCTTCGCCAACTGCTTTTATATCATGACTGGGTTCCACGGTTTGCACGTTTTTGTGGGACTGTTATTGATATTACGAGTATTGTGGCGATCGCGTCTTCCCGGTGAATATTCTGCAACCAATCATACTTTCATCGAAATGACAGAAATTTACTGGCACTTCGTAGACATTATCTGGATTGTTTTATTCACCTTGGTGTACGTTCTTACTTTGTTTTAACAAAAGTTAGAAGTTAGAGATTATTAAGTCTTAACTTCTAACTCCTCACTCCTAACTCCTAACTCTCAGAAAGATTATTATGCAACTTGATGCAAACAAATTCTCGTGGTTCGAGGTTCCAGAAGACATCAAAAATCTATTAGTTTTAGCTGCACAAAACTGGGAGAACACATCAGAATCGGAAAAGTATATTCAACAAGCTTTAGCTAATACTGGTGAAAATACAGATGTATTGGTAGCAGCATATAGATTTTTTTATTATAAGAATAATTATTCTCTTGCATTACAAACAACAGTCAAATTATTAGATAAAATTAAAGAACTAGAAAAATTACCTGAGGACTGGGAGCAACTTAAGCTTATATTAGTCAATCGCAAAGAAGACCCACAAATTCGATTGTACTTAAATGCTTATGCTGCTTCTGGATTAGTATTAGCAAAGCTGGGAGCAATCGAGGAAGCAAAAGAAATCAGCACCAGAGTCAAACAGATAGACGACAAGAATGATTTTGGTGCCGGGATTCTACTGGATATTTTGACACGTCCAGCAGAAGAAGATGATTAATTAGTCAGCAATCAAAAATCAAGGTGAACAATCATGAACAATTGGTTATCTACTACCTCATATTCCTCTTACTCCCTGTTAGGAGCGGCTACTGATAGTAACTCTATCTTTCCTCCTATTACCATACCTACTAAACTTCCTGTAGGCAATATTCCTAATGTCTCTCCGATCCTGATCATCCAATCTTCGCCGTTATCAATTTAAAATCTATGAAAGGTAGGGATTGGCTGCTAACGGGGGACGGTCAGTATCAAGCCTGTAAATCTGTGAGAGCATGGGATTTATTGAGAGAAAACTACCGCCTTTATCGGTTTTTAACTGAGGTGGAAGATGTTCTCAATAGTGGTGATAATGAAACCAATTGTCTGCCAGAAATTCGGATGCTCGTAAGGCGCTTGATAGTAAATTCCTACTGGGTGCAAAGTCAACATTTAGAGGCTTCACCCAAAACGGGAAGCTCTGTTTTACTCCTATATGATGAATTGGGTTTTCCGTTGACGGTGCAAACAGTAACATTTGCACCGGGAACCCGATCAACCATTCATAATCATGGGACATGGGGAATAGTGGCGGTGTTAAAAGGTGAGGAAAAAAATACTTTTTGGCGACGCACTAATAGCCCAGAATTTCAGGACAAAATTGAACAGACGGGAGAGATAACTCTCTTTCCAGGGGATATTATTAGCTTCACTCCTGATGCAATTCACAGTGTAGAAGCAATGGGTGATGAACCAACAGTGACTTTTAATATCTACGGCGAAACTGATCCAGATGAGAGATTTGAGTTTGACTTAGGTACTCATCAGGCTAGGAATTTTTAATTAGGCATCGTCAGGGTTTATAGTTAGACGCTTTAGCGCTAAAGCGCCAACTACAAACAATTGAGTAATTAGGAGATAATTGCATGGCAAGAGTAAGTTTCTATAGCAAACCAGGCTGTAAAAGTGGTACTAAGCAAAAAGTTTTGCTCACAGCTGCTGGTCATGAGGTGATACCATACAACCTGCTAACAGAACCTTGGACAGTTGAACGGTTGCGCTCATTTTTTGGCGATCGCCCCGTAGCCGAATGGTTTAATCTTTCCGCCCCCAAGGTAAAATCTGGTGAGGTGGTTCCTGAAAAAATCGATGAACAAACTGCTTTGACGCTGATGCTGAAAGAACCACTGTTGATTCGCCGTCCTTTGTTAGAAGTAGGCGAACAGCGCGAGGTAGGATTTGATGTACAAAAAATTGATGCTTGGATTGGCTTACAAGCTGTGGATGAATCCTTGCAAGAAATCAGCGACAAGCTTATGAAGGAAAATTTGCAAGGCTGTTCTCACGGTCACGATCATGGGCATAAACACCATAAGGAAGGTGGCTGTAAGCATTAGTACAGGATTTTTGCATTAAAACCTGAATTCTTGGGTTTGAGATGCAATAATGCTCTCAAGTCCCAACATACAACTTTGGAGTGAATTAGTCTTTGTAACATCTCGTGAAATTATGCTGACTTTCGTCACAAATGTTACAAAGCTAAACTTGCATGGGCATAGTAAGTATGCTTAATATTGCAAGACAAAACAATGACAGCTACTTTATCTGGTTATCAACTCCTTGAAACCCTTCACTCCGGTAGTAAAACCGTCATTTATCGTGGACGGCGAGAAACTGATAACGTCTCTGTCATTGTTAAAACCCTCCTGTGCGAACATCCACTCCTAGAAGACATTGCACGACTGCGCCACGAATATCAAATTATTGAGCCTCTGCAAATTCCTGGCATTGTTAAAGCCTACGAGTTAAAGAATTATCAGCATGGTCTGGCTTTAGTTTTGGAAGACATTCCAGGTTGCTTGCTCCAAGAACTGATTGCAACTCAAACAACCACCTTGATTACTTTCCTCAAGGTGGGGATTAATCTAGCACATATTTTAGGAGAACTGCACGCCCAACAGATTATTCACAAAGATATTAAGCCGGACAATATTTTAATTAACCCCGATTCTGGCGAAGCCAAACTGATTGACTTCAGTATCTCCTCGCGCCTTGATAAAGAAAATCCCACCTTGAGCAATCCTCATTTGCTCGAAGGTACGCTTGCGTATATGTCACCTGAGCAGACGGGGAGAATGAATCGGGCGGTTGACTATCGCACCGACTTTTATTCGCTGGGTGTCACCTTGTATGAAATGCTGACGGGTATTTTGCCCTTTGAAGCTGTTGACGCGATGGAGTTGATCCACTGTCACATTGCCAAAACGCCAGCCGCACCCTGTAGCGAAACCGTGTGCCGTGTTCTGGAAGATGTACCAGAGGCAATTAGTGCAATTATTTTAAAATTATTAGCGAAAACAGCAGAGGAGCGCTATCAAAGCGCCTGGGGACTAAAAGCGGATTTAGAGGAATGCTTATTTCAACTTCATACGACTGGAAAAATTGAAAACTTTGTACCGGGAAGACAGGATAAATCTGGGCATTTTTCGATTCCGCAAACACTATACGGACGCGAAGCAGAAGTAGCAACATTGATGGCTGCGTTTAAGCGTGTGGCAGGTGGTAGCAGTGAACTCATGCTAGTCTCTGGTTATTCGGGGATTGGAAAGACGAGTGTCGTCAATGAAGTTCATAAACCGATTGTGGGAGCAAGAGGTTATTTCATTGCAGGCAAGTTTGACCAGTTCAAGCGCAATATTCCCTATGCATCGTTGATTCAAGCATTCCAATCCTTAATTGGGCAATTACTTACCGAAAGCGAAGCCCAAATCCAAGTGTGGAAAAAGAAACTCCTAACTGCGTTGGGAGAGAATGGGCAAGTCATTATCGATGTGATTCCAGAAGTCGAACTAATTATTGGTACTCAACCAGATGTAACACAACTTGGTGCGGCTGAATCTCAAAATCGTTTCAATCGCGTTTTTGGGCAATTCATTGGCGTATTCACGACCCAAGACCATCCTCTGGTTGTTTTCTTGGATGATTTGCAGTGGGCAGATTCGGCATCGCTAAACTTAATTGAGCTATTGATGACGGATAGCGATGCCTACGGCGGCAAGCTACGCAAATATCTATTATTAATTGGAGCATACCGCGATAATGAAGTGTCGCCCACCCATTCGCTCATGCTTAGTTTAGACAAGATTCAATCTTCTGGCGCGGTGGTAGATAACATCAATTTGGCACCATTGCAGTTAACGGATGTGGAAGTGTTAATTGGCGACACATTGAATTATACAGAATACAGCAAACCGTTGGCAGAATTGCTATTACACAAAACTGGTGGCAATCCGTTCTTCTTAACGCAACTGCTCAAAACCCTGTACCAGGAAGACTTGTTAACGTATGATTTTCATTCAGGGATATGGCAATGGAATATCCCAGATATTCAAGCGATCGGTCTTAGTGACCTGAATGTGGTTGAACTGACGGCGAGAAATATTCGCAAACTGTCACCAGAAACGCAAAAAGTCCTTAAACTGGCTGCTTGTATTGGCAACACGTTTAACTTAGATGTATTAGCGATCGTTAATGAAGCATCTTCTTTAACCACTGCGGTGCAATTGTGGTCAGCCCTTCAGGCTGGGTTAATTTTGCCGTTAAATCAGGACTACAAAATTCCCTTAGCGTTTAGTCAGGAGGATTCAGGTAGCGTTACCTTAACGGATTTCAAAGTTGACTACAAGTTTTTACATGACCGAGTACAGCAAGCAGCGTATTCTCTAATTCCCGATGAGCAGAAGAAAGCAACGCATCTGAAAATAGGTCAATTACTGCTGCAAAATACTACACCAGAAGAACGCAAAGAAAATATATTTGCTTTAGTTAATCAACTCAATTACGGTACTGATTTACTGATATCTGAAATAGAAAAATATGAACTTGCAGAACTCAATATAATCGCAGGTAAAAGAGCAAAAGCAGCCACAGCGCACGATTCCGCCATCAAATATTTGCAAGTTGGTTTAGATTTGTTAGCAGAAGATAGCTGGGAAAGTCAGTATGACCTAACATTAGCACTGCATGAGGAAGCAGCAGAGGCAGCTTTTTTGAGTGGTGATTTTAACGAAATGCAGAGATGCGTTGAGGTTGTGCTAAACCGCGCTAAAACGCTACTGGACAAAGTGAAAGTCTATGAAGTCCAGATGCAAGCTTACATGGGGCAGAACAGACTGATAGAAGCAGTTAATACCGCGCTACAAGTTTTAAAGCTGTTAGGGGTGGAGTTTCCCCAAGAGCCGAACGCGTCAGACATTGGGCAGGCACTAGGAGAAACTGCGGCAATTTTGAACGGGCAGCGAATTGAGGATTTAATTAACCTGCCTCAAATGAGCGATCGCTATAAATTAGCAGCTATACGACTGTTATCAAGTATCTTTGCTCCGGCATACATTGCTGCTCCTACACTGTTGCCTTTGACGGTGTGCAAACAAGTACAATTATCCGTCCAATATGGTAATGCTTCCGTTTCTCCCTTTGCTTATGCCAATTATGGTTTTCTGCTTTGTGGAGTTATAGGAGATATTGATTCGGGTTATCAGTTTGGTCAGTTGGCTTTAAATCTGGTGTCTAAGTTAAATGCTCAAGAAATCAAAGCCAAGACAGCTTTCATAGTAAATCTATTTATCCGACATTGCAAAGAGCATCTCAGACAAACTTTAGAGCCTTTGATGTCAGCTTACTCTAGCGGTGTGGAGACAGGAGATTTAGAATATGCAGGCTACTGTCTACTACAGTACTCCTGTTCAGCTTACTATAGTGGCAAAGAACTGACTGGACTTGAAAAAGAGATAACAATCAACAGAGATGCGATTCATAAAATCAAGCAAGAAACAGCGCTCAATTATATAGAAATCTATTGGCAGGCTATATTAAATCTGCTCGGAAAAAGTGAAAATCCTTGTCGTCTTCAGGGTGAAGCCTGCGATGAGCAAATTAAGTTGCCATCGTACCAGCAAGCCAACGACAAAGTAGGAGTTGCCTATATATATTTAAACAAACTTTTACTTTGTTATTGGTTTGAAAATTACTCTCAAGCGATTGAGAATATCGCTATAGCAGAGAAGTCTTTAGATGCAGTGGTAGGAATGCCCGTTGTTCCTGTCTTCCATTTCTACGATTCTCTGGTGTGGTTAGCGGTGTATTCTGATACTCCACAGTCAGATCAACAGGGCATTCTTGAAAGAGTACAAAGTAATCAAGAAAAAATGCTCAAATGGGCGCATCATGCCCCGATGAATCATCTGCACAAATTTTATCTCGTAGAGGCAGAACGGCATCGGGTTTTAGGTGAAAAAATCGAAGCGATCGAGATGTATGATCAGGCGATCGCACTTGCTAAACAAAACGAATACATCAACGAAGAAGCTCTAGCTTACGAACTCGCTGCCAAATTCTATTTGTCATGGGGTAAAGAAGCGATCGCCCGCACCTACATGACAGATGCTTATTACGCCTATAGCCATTGGGGTGCTAAAGCTAAAGTCAAAGATTTAGAAGCACGCTATCCGCAATTGATTGTGCGGTCAAACACACAAAAGCTAGAAACGAATTATAAAGAATTTACACTAGACAACTCCACGACTAGCGGCAGCGCTCAAATTCTCGACTTGATGACAGTGATGAAAGCTTCACAGGTCTTGTCAGAAGAAATAGTGCTGAGTCGCCTGCTCGAAAAATTGATGAAAAATGTCATCCAAAATGCTGGCGCTATCCAAGGTTACTTTATTGCCAAGCACGAGAATCAATGGATACTAGAAGCGGCGGGAACAATTGCAGGTAAGGAAGTTAGCGTTGTTGTTAATGGGCAGGATGAAACTAATTTACCCTTACTTCCGGTTGCCTTATTCAACTATGTGGAAAGAACCAGAAACAACCTAGTTTTAGACGATGCTGTTAAAGACTCCCGTTTTGCAGCTGATGCTTATATCGCCACTTACCAATCTAAGTCAATTTTGTGTCTACCGTTGATTCACTCTGGCAAGTTTACTGGTCTTCTTTACCTGGAAAATAATCTTATTCCTGGCGCTTTTACCCCAGAACGGGTAAATGTCCTGAGTCTGTTGATAGCACAAATTTCGATCGCGATCGAAAACGCCCGTCTCTACACCAACCTACAAGCTTACTCGCAACAACTGGAAGCCAAATCACAAGAACTCGAAGTTAAAAATGAAGCTTTGCAAGCATCCGAAATGCGAGAGCGAGAAAAAGCCGAACAACTCGAAAAATCGCTGCACAAACTGCAACAAACCCAGGCTCATCTTGTGCAAACCGAGAAAATGTCGAGCTTAGGGCAACTGGTAGCTGGCGTTGCTCACGAAATCAACAATCCAGTCAATTTTATCTTTGGCAACCTGACTCATGCCAACGGCTACACCCAAGAGGTGCTGAGACTGCTGGAACTTTACCAGAAACATTACCCATCTCCTCATCCAGAGATTCAGGAAGAAGCGGAGGCTATCGATCTAGAATTCCTGCTAGAAGACTTGCCTAAGCTACTTTCTTCTATGCGGGTTGGAGCAGACCGAATTCGGCAAATTGTTGCTTCCCTGCGAACTTTCTCACGCATGGATGAAGCCGAGATTAAAGCCGTTAATATTCATGAGGGGATTGACAGTACCATAATGATTCTGCAACATCGCCTCAAGGCAAAGTCAGATTGTCCCGCTATTCAACTTGTTAAACACTATGCCTTGCTGCCCCAAGTGGAATGCTATGCAGGACAACTCAATCAAGTGTTCATGAACGTGTTGAGTAATGCGATCGATGCTTTGGAAGAGTCATTAGTGGAAAATCAAGAACAAATAACAACTCCAACTATTACTATTCACACTGAACAAATTGATGCTCATCAAGTCGAAATTCGGATTGCAGACAATGGTATGAGTATACCAGAGCCTGTTCGCCGCCGCCTGTTCGATCCTTTCTTCACCACAAAACCTGTGGGTAAAGGAACAGGTATGGGTTTGTCGATTAGCTACCAAATTGTCACCGAAAAACATGGTGGTTCACTCTCTTGCACCTCAGAACCCGGCAAGGGAGTGGAGTTTCAAATCCGCATTCCAGTTTGCCAGGAAGTCAGCAAGAACCTTGTGGTTAGTGTCTAGAGACTGAAATACGCTGTATTTCAGCTAAATGAAGTACATGGGTAGGGGCACAACATGTTGTGCCCCTACAATTATCTGTACTCACCTTGGCGTAGCCTCTGTCTGCGATACGCTGCGCGTTTGCGTAGCATCCCGCAGAGAACGTAGAGAAGTTGCAATTTGCTGTATCACTCTCAATACGGTTCGGTTAAAGGGGAAAAGGGAATTTACCTTTTACCCCTTTCCCCAGACCATTGTCTTCTTTCCTACTCTCTTTAACGCACGCCAGCAGTTTCTAAGGACAAATCCTGAAACATGGGGGTGCTGAGGTAACGTTCGCCGAAGGAAGGCTGAATCATTACAATTAAACGTCCGGCATTTTCTGGGCGTTTACCTACTTGAATTGCGGCACACAAAGCTGCGCCAGATGATATCCCAGACAATAAGCCTTCTTCTTTTGCCAAACGTCGTCCAAATGCGATCGCTTGTTCATCGCTGACTCTAATTACTTCATCAACCAATTCTAGGCGGAGAACATCGGGGATAAATCCGGCACCAATACCTTGAATTCTGTGTGGCCCGGCTTCACCACCTGAGAGGACTGGGCTGTTGCTGGGTTCAACTGCGATCGCCTGAAAAGTCCGCTTGCGCTGTTTGAGTACTTCTGCAATCCCAGTAATCGTCCCACCAGTCCCTACCCCAGCAATGACGATATCCACTTCGCCGTCTGTATCTGCCCAAATTTCTTCGGCGGTGGTTTCTTGGTGAACTTTGGGATTGGCAGGGTTGCGGAACTGTTGCAGCATAAAAGCATCGGGAGTATTAGCCACAATTTCTTCGGCTTTGCGAATCGCTCCCCGCATTCCCTCAGCGCCTGGTGTCAACTCCAAAGATGCACCATAAGCCCTGAGCATAGCCCGTCGTTCTTGGCTCATTGTCTCTGGCATTGTCAAAATCAAACGGTAGCCACGCGCCGCAGCTACCATCGCTAAAGCAATTCCTGTGTTACCAGAGGTAGGCTCAACTAAAATGGTCTTTCCAGGGGAAATTGAGCCAGCCGCTTCTGCTGAGAGTACCATACTTAAACCAATGCGGTCTTTCACCGAAGCCGCTGGGTTCATACCTTCTAATTTGACAACTATCCTTGCTACTACTCCCTCAGCTTGAGGAATCTTGTTCAGTTGAACTAAAGGAGTCCGTCCAATCAGTTCTGTTATGTCTTGAGCAATCCGCATTATTTAACTCCTAAAATCCTAAATCTTAGTACAGAGTATTTACTTATAACAATAAGCTTTTGTGTATTTAATTTGCAGTTTAGTTACAATGAGTGCATATACTATGTATTCTAACTAAACCACAAAATATGAAAGTTTAGGAAGAACTTTTATCAGATGTTCCCATTGATTCTCACTTCAGCAGACGGCTAGCTTGCCATGCTTGTATTTTACCATTTACAGTTATTGACTATTGCTTCTTGTGCTGATATTCAATTTTTGTAATTCTGTATCTATAAATAATTTTTACCATTATTTTGAATATCTACTAATCCGGTTCGGTTAACGTGTTTATTCTTCGAAGATCCCCCCAACTCCCCTTAAAAAGGCTTGCTCTTGCTTCTTATTATCCTCTTTTTTAGGAGTTCACCACAGGCGGAGGCATCATATTGCAATATCTTCTATTTGTTATGGAAATGTAATTTACTTTCAAAACATTTAATTGCTTTTCTTGAATTATTAGTCTATCTTTATCACCAGACATTGATATTTTCTTTTGAGTGCAGATGTTATCAGCCCGAAATTGCATCAATAACAGTCCTTAACCATTGCCTACATTGCTTTTAGGTTGAGTGCAAAAACACCAGAACCCCACCTCGAAAACACTAGTACCCTGTCTCAAAAACACTAGTACCCATACCCCAATGAATTTTTTAAAGTCTTACCAGGTGAGGATTACAGCCTTTGAGTACTATTCTAATGAATTTAATAATTTTAACGTGGCTGGGGTAAACTGTTTTGTGGAGAGCGGCTGATATAAATCGTATAGGATTTACGCAGAGATTCCCCTCTACCCCCCAACATTCCTGAGCGAAAGCTTAGTGAACTAGGGGGGACTTCTTAATCTCTCTTTTGAGAGTTGGATGAAATCAGATTCTTTGAATCTGAGTGCGTTATTTCTGACTGAATAATCCTCCTTTTTGTGAAAATGTTGGTAACTTTTCAGTAGCCAGTAGTCAGTGGTAATTAAAAAAACAACTGACAACTAACGATTCAGAAAATTACCGTTTACACATATTTTAATATCAAAACTGTTTGAGAGGTAGAGATATATAGCTACTTTAGATAAACAGCAAAAGATATTTTCTTACTGGGTGCATACTACCTAGCAAGGGAGAGCCAAGATGAAAGCCAAACTTTTAAATGTTCTTACAGTTTGCGTAGTTACCTTAGCAGTGCTTTCTCCAGGAGTAGTAGTATTTAGCATAGTTTGGGAGCGACATTTAGAGTTAGTAAAATCCCAGAATTTAGCCTGCGAAGTTAACAAGATTAGTACAGATGCTCCTGCCTTGGCTCCCCGAATAGAGGGTACACATTCCCCTCAGGCTAGCATCCAATCCTCTGACCGTAATTTGATTCATCAAATGCTGACTGTTGCTGAACAATATAAATTTGCCACTATCCTGCAATGGTTCTTCTTGTTAATCCCTATTTGTGTTGGTTTAGGGATTCTCTTTTACGACAGATATCTTGTTCATCGTGCGGCTGTTTTAAAAGAACAAGTTGAAATGTTGGAAAGGCTATGGCAGCAAAGTATCGAACAGTAACCAATTCCCAATTTACTCACTAAAATCAACAAATTTATTATGTCAGAACAACGCCAACAGATGTATTTTAATCTGATTGATGAGTTACTCAGATGCCCTAATGGTCAAGAACCAGAAGTTTTAGAATCTAAGCCAGAATTGATTGATTCTGGTTTCGTAGAAACAATGTTACAAGTGGCAACTATGTTTGCCCATGAAGGCAATCAAGATGGTGCCAAATTTTTATTTTTTGTGGCGCGTGAGCTAGCTAAAGAACTAGGTTTATACCCGGAAGTTCCCAATACTGAAGTTGTAAATCCTGAAGCTGCCAATAAGGAGTAAAAATGCTGTTGACTTCAACGGATGCCGGACAAATAGCTTTAGAGCTACTCATGGCAGATTGGAATATTTCAGAAGAGAATCGAGAGTGGTTTACAATCTTTAACTCTCGTCTGATTGGCGAGAGTTGGTACACTGTGGAACTAGGTGTAGAAGGATTTCCAGATAGGTGGTTTATTCAAGTATATGACAATGGAGTGTGTGATCCAAACTATACATTTATATCACCAATCCGTGGTTGTGAAGGATTTACGGACTTTGTAAATGTACCGGATATTGTAGCAGAGGTCTTAGTTTGTGAACGCAATGCTCGATAATAATTAAAAATTCAAAATTTAGAATTCAACAATAGTTCGTAATTCGTAATGACGTTTGCGGACTCACTACCGCTGTGCTTATATATTGGGATTTAGACCTACCCATAATGAATAGTAAAACCTGTAGAGGTAGCTTTCTTTAAGCCTTGATTTAATTACGAATTACGAATTACGAATTTTTAATATAAAGATGCTTTACGCAAATCGGAGGCGATACTAAATAAGGTACGCCTCTTTTTTCTGTAATATTTAATATTTTATTAAAGCCTATTAGGCTATTTTGTCATATTTAAATGACAAAATTATGTTATATTAAATAGCGTGATGGACGCTACAGAAATATCAGTTCCAATGATTGCTGAAGATATCTTAGCCAAAGAATTCACAAGAGTCCTCAACCACTACTACCCAAAAGTTGGGGAATTACTAGACGGGTGTTATGTGAAAGTCATCACCTGTTTTTGGGGACGACCTGCTAGACGCTTGCAATATATAGGAATTTATTGCTCTGCTGAAATGATTTCCTGTGTGCAAGCCCACAAAGAAATTCTCAGAGAAGTAGCAGACAATATGGGTCTAGTGCAAGTAGTCTGCATGAATGCCAAGCGATTGTTGCGCGATCCGATGTCGAAGATCAAACACAACAACCCACGCCTATGGTTGGAGTTGCAGTGGGTTGCAAATTAGTCATTTATCGCATTAATGGAGAGGAGTAAATGTGTTTGTAGAGAGGACATTAGTCCTCAAATATATAAGCACTAAAGTGCTTACTACGAACCTATCGACCACTAGAATAGCCAGCACAAAGTATTAACGCAAGTAATGAAAACTGGAATTTTCTGCAATTACGATAATCATCACCAAGATGCTCGTCGTGCCATCTTTGAGCAAGTCGCGCTGATAAAACAGGCAGAAAGTTTAGGTTTTGAGTCAGCCTGGGTGAGTGAACATCATTTTAGTGAATCCAATCTCAGCCCGTCTATGTTGCTGTTAATGGCACACTTGGCGGGAATGACTTCAACTATCCAATTAGGGGCTGCGGCGGTGTTATTGCCATTCCATAACCCGATTCGGGTAGCGGAAGATATCGCCACTCTGGATAACCTATGCAATGGACGATTATTATTTGGAGTTGCCAAAGGCGGCCCCTTTCCCCAACAAAATAAGCATTTTGCGACACTCCCCAGTGAAGCCCGTCCCAAGATGCTAGAAGCGATCGCATTGATTCAAAAGCTGTTATATGCAACTGATGTATCATTTAATGGCAAGTATTATCAATGCGATCGCCTGACAATTTACCCAAAACCATTGCAGCAACAAATACCAGTATATGTTGCCACTGGCGGTGATGATGGTATCGAGTTTGCTGCTAAACATTCCTTCAGCTTGATGGGTGGGCCGCCATTCTCCCTACAGAGATTGAAGGATACTGTTGCTAAATATCGAGCCTTAAATTCTAGTGGTGCAGAAAACTTCGTGCTGGCACGCTTTTTTTATGTTGGCAAAACATTTGATGAGGCAGTGAGTGAGGCATTGCCTTTCGTTCGCCAATTTAGCCAGAAAATGAAAGCTAATACGGCTCAAGTATTGCAGAATAGTGCAAATACCAACCAAAAACCATTTGATCGCACAAACATTTGTTTCGATGAAGATTATTTGATTGAAAATTCAATTATCGGTGATGTGGAGACTTGTCGAGACAAAATCAAGAAATTTCAGGACGAATTAAATTTAGGTACCCTAGCACTCAAACCCTCGTCTGCGGATCTGCAAAAAAACCTGGACAGTTTGACGCGCTACAACCAAGAGGTGCGAAATTATGTCTTCTAAACTATATCTGCTTCCTCCCGATGATTTACCTCCCACTGAGGTAACTAAACAGGATGGAATGCTGCAAATGGAGCTAGAACAGTCTACTGGTAGATGCTTTTATCTAGCCTGCGATCGCATTACGCGAGTCCTGTTATCTAATTGTCAGTGGTACATCACAACAAATGCTAGCATCCTCACATTAATTGTTGACTGCCCTGATTTAGTATCTTACTGGCATATTGTCAGCAATATTGCCCAGTTAGGTAATAGGTTAGAGCGGTTTGCTAGCAATGGCAAAATCCGCGTTTATCCGCCATTTGGTAAGGGGATGCCATTTGAAATCAGCGTAAATGAAATATCTGCTTATCGAGATTGGCTTTGAGGTAAATAGAAACTGGGAATCACACAAAATATAGCTGTCTTCCACCCTGTACTCCTAAAGTGCAGGGTGTTGTAATTGTTATCAAAGCTACTCTTAAATTAGCAGTTTTCCGGAGTAGAAAATACTCCCAGATGCTCACGAATTTCGCTGACTGGCACATCCCAAAGTTGATCCCATTTTTGCGCGATAAATTTACCTGGAGTATGAGAACCCAACTTGTAGCCACGAGAGATTTCTGTCATTAAAGCTTTCAAATTAGTAGGTTGATAAAGGCTAATCATCGCCATACCAAAACTCAAAAGCATCACGTTGATGGGAATTGGAGTCTGAGCTAAGAAAAAAGCTTGTAGACCAATTTCACCAACTACATTTGTGTCAAATCCAGCAACTACATGATATATGTCATGGGTGGATCTCCAAAGCATTTTAAGATAGGAAATGTCATCAACAACAGGAACTTTTTTATAAAAGTAGGGATCGAATCCTCTAGCTTTCATTTCTCTAGCATAAACATGACCTAGTGTTCCTTCTGGGAGTTTGCCTAAATCATCTAAATTGAAAGGGGCCGGTAGCCAGCGTTCTGAAAACAAGGCATTGACTTCAGGGATTTTTTTTAATTCATCAACAGCTAACTGTGCCATTTCTGTTTGGTCGAGTGCGTCCTCGAAGTCAAATACTCTATTAGTATTACCATCTCCGATTTTGTGGGCACTAGATGCCAGAAATTGAATGTAAGCAAGAAGTCCTTTATCGTTGTTGTAATTAATTATATTGTCCATAGTGATTATCTACTTGAAGATATAATTTGGCTAATTTAAATCTGAGTATTCAATTTTGGAATAGATTTATCCAGTTTTTCATGAATCTTCAGAGGTATTTAGTGAAAGTTTTTGCTAGAAATATGTTTAGGTAAAAACACTATCTCAGAGAAGAGATGAATGATCAAGAAATGGAGCAGCACATTAATCTAAAAATCAAGACTTTCCTGTTAGCTGCCATTACACTATCTCTAAGTATGTGGGATCTCAGCTTTAACTTGGGAGCCTTTAAAGTTATTTTCTTTGAGAAAATCTTCTTGATTTGGGTAGCTTCATCAGCAACTCTCCTAGCGTGCCTTTTACTTCCACGCAACCGTTCACCAATTACATGGCCAGGATTACTGGTGATGAGTATCCCTACATTGTGGTTTATCCTGCCTTTTGTGCCTTTCCATGAAGTTTCTACGACGGGTGCTTTGCGAAAGATAGTTAGTCTCGGCTTAGGAATTGTTGTTTATCTGATTTGCCTACCTTATACCCTTTATATGGTTTTTGCGATTATTAATGAAGACATTATTCATCTGTCTAAAAAGCTGATTATAAAATTAATTGTGATACTTTTAATTATTGGCTGTATCGGATATTTTGTTGGTAGTCATAACTATCTATTTTTGTCATGTTTTGACTTTAAAGTGAGTGGCAATGATTTGCCAGCAAATTGTCTACAAGAAGGACATAAACCATTAAAAAGATTTCGATGAAAATTAGAATGTAAATATTTCGTAATTGCAGGGCAAAGCATTTTGATAAAACCAAAGCTTTGCCCAAATGCTGGTGTTTGCTTACGCCAAAATCACCATTCCCGAAGGAGGCAAATCAATTCGCACAGTTGCGCGACGGTCATTATGATGTTGTATAGCTACAGTTTGGTCGCGGGGTGGGTGGCGTAAATATGAATCGCTCCAATCGCTTTTGTATAAAAAGGTCATGGTCGAGTCTTGAGGATGCATGTAAGTATCTACTGTCACTTCGGCACCGCGATTTTCTAAGCCGTTGGTATTCAGCACCATCAACACTTCTGTGTCAAATAAAGTCTGTGACCAAGCAACTAATTCGCCTTGTCCGGGAATCGAAAAGGGGGAGTTACAAAAAGATGTTTCGCGCAGGTAGTGATGACCACGGCGCAATGCTTTACCAATTTTATCGTGACTGTTGCGGATACGTGCGATCGCAGCTATCCGCAAATAGGTGGGATGGTCGATATCGAAGAAATGACAGTTTGCTGTTTGAAATGCGCCAAAAGCGCCGCCAAACATTGCTTCTTTGATATATCTATCTTCGGCAAATCTTCCACCTTCTATGCTGTAATCGTGATAACCTTCATTCCCATCAAAAGCCTGTTCTGTTCCATAATAAATAGCAGGAATTCCTGGCATAGTTAATTGCACACCCACAGCATGAGCAACTTGCTCATAGAGATTAGGCACATTACTGTATGCGGCAAATCGCTGCTTATGAGTCCGGGATGACATTTCATCGTCATCCAAGATAGAAACATGATATGTGCCAATTTGGCGGTATTCGCCAGCGAGATTGTTTTCGCTATACAAATCGAAAAATTGCTTGGGGTGTACTAACCCTTTTGCGAATGCAGCCAATTCATTAGGGGTCTGCGCGATGTCTAATACAGCACTAAGGTTGCGAGCAATAATGTCTATGTAAGCACCAGCCATACTACCAGAGGTTATTTCCCCAGTCAGTAAAAAGTTGTCTTTACCAATAGATTCGGCATACTCGCGAATTGCAGTGCAGAATTTGCGGGAATCTTCTGGAGAAACGTGCTTGAGGCTATCTATCCGCAAGCCATCGCAATCAGAAAGAGCAATCCAATATTGATAAACTCTGGCTAAAGCTGCAATTACGTCATTTCTATTGAACCAGTTATCAGCACTCTGGTTGTATATTACATCTAGGATTACATACATTCTGCGATCGTGGGCAGCATCAATCAAATCTCTTAAATCTTGACGAGTGCCAAAGTGGGGGTCAACATCTAAAAATTCTTGAATGCGATCGCTGTGGTAAGCTTCTAATTCAGAACGTTGTCGCCAAGGTGGATTAATCCACAGCGTTGTTACTCCCAATCGTTGCAAATAGTCCAACTTACTCTTAATTCCCCTAAGAGTACCACCAACAAAGTTTGTACCTGCTGCCATCCAGCCAGCTTTATCTTTAACCTGGAATTTTAAAGGGTTATTGTGGTCAAAGAGTTCCCTTTGATTTTCATTATCATCACTGAACCTATCTAATAGCAATTGGTACAAAAACTGGTCGCGCCAACTGATAGGACTCGGATAAACTCTCCCTCGTGGTTTCAGGTTTGTTTCAGAGAGTTGCTGGGGTGTCAATTCTTCAACTTTAGCCATGAGGATTTACGCACAGATAGGAAAATGGCAGTATGCATCTCCTATATTGCAAAAATACTTCAAGTTTTCATGAACCCATAGAGGGATTTAGTAATACAGTGACTTAAATTTGTGATGACAGGTTTTTAAGATTGAGAAGGAAGTAGTACTGACAAGTTTGTTACCTTTTCAGTTAGCCACGCATACCAATTCTCTAACCCAGCACCAGTAGTTGCAGAAACCTGAAAAATCTGAATTTGGGGATTTACTTCAATAGCATATTCTATGCATTTTTGAACATCAAAATTTACATAAGGTAGCAAATCAATTTTAGTCAGAATCATGATGTCACTAGCACGGAACATATGCGGGTATTTTATCGGTTTATCTTCTCCCTCCGTGACGGAGAGAATCACGACTTTTGCCTGTTCTCCCAAATCAAATAAAGCTGGACAAACTAAATTTCCTACATTTTCAATCATCACAACTGAATTTAGTGGCGGATTCAATTGTTGTAAACCCCTGTCTATCATTGATGCATCTAAATGACAGCCTGTTCCGGTATTGATTTGGATGACTTTAGAACCTGTTTCTTTAATTTTTTTGGCATCGTTAGCAGTTTCTTGGTCGCCTTCAATGACACTGATAGATAATTGATGCTTTAAATCATTAATAGTTCGCGTCAAAAGAGTTGTTTTCCCTGCGCCGGGAGAACTCATTAAATTTAAGGCGAGAATATTTCGACCTTTAAACCATCCGCGATTTTGCGCAGCTAGCAGGTTATTCTTTGCCAATATATCCTGTTCTAAGGATATCGTTGTATTGTGTATTTTGGCGTGAACTTGAGACGCTTCTATATGAGTATCATGGCTGTGAGAATGAGTGATGACAGAACCATCTGGTAAAGTGTGAGTATGATGGTTATGTTCAGCTTCACCTGTTTCTAAATTGGTAATTTTAGTTTCACCACCATCAGAACAACCGCAGGTTACACACATAATTCCTCTATTTCTATTTCCTTAATTTTCAGTTCTTCACCAGTAATCAAATCTAATTGCACGCTTCCACAGTTACAGATACCAAATGGTTTATCTAGAGAAATTTCTGCACCACATTGCCGACATTTCCCTAAGCCGGGAATTTCCAAAATTTCTAATTTCGCCCCTTCTAAAACTGTGCCTTGAGTGCAAATATCAAAACAAAATCGGATAGCATCGGGCATAATGGCTGAAAGTTTGCCAATTTCTAATAAAACTCGCTGCACTTTTGCGCCTTTGGCGTGTTCACTTACAATTGCCACAATATTTTGAGTAATTCCAAGTTCGTGCATACTATAAAATATATTAAAGATTAACAAATTCGTGGCAATTGGTCGCCTACGAGCATATCAACAATCCTTTCAGCACCAAAAACTGTTTTTAACAATACGATACCTGGGGGTGAGGTAATAACTTCGCCAATGATACAAGCATCTTTACCTGCTGGGTGGGATTTCATGGCAGATAAAACAGTTTCTGCATATTTACCTGCAACCACTACAACTAACTTACCTTCATTAGCTAAATACAATGGGTCTAAACCGAGAATTTCGCAAACTCCGTTGACTTCTTCCCGCACTGGAATGGATTCTTCATAAAGGCGAATTCCCACATTGGAACTGAGGGCAAATTCATTTAGTACTGTAGCTAAACCACCGCGTGTAGCATCTCGCATAGCATGAACTTGGGGACATACATGGAGAATAGTTTCTACTAAATTATGTAACGGCTGACAGTCACTTTCAATATTAGTGTCTAAAGCTAATTCCCCACGGGCAATTAAAATTGCTGCCCCATGATTACCTAATTCTCCATTAACAATTACTGCATCTCCAGGTTGAATATTGTGGGCGGAAATATTAACTCCTCGTGGGATGATACCAATACCAGCAGTATTAATAAAGAGTTTATCGACAGCACCACGATGTACAACTTTTGTGTCACCAGTGACAATTTGAACACCAGCTTTGTTTGCGGCTGCTTTCATACTGGCTGCGACACGCCGCAGGGTTTCTACGGGTAATCCTTCTTCTAAAATTACGCTACAAGTTAGATATAAAGGTTTAGCACCACTAACAGCTAAATCATTAACTGTACCGTTGACGGCTAATTCTCCTATATCACTACCGGGAAAAAATAACGGGTCTACAACATAAGAATCTGTAGTAAATGCGAGTCTGTCTCCTTGTTCCATGAGACTGGCTAAGTTGAAGCTGGCTTGGTCTTCTAGTTGTGAAAGAATTGGGTTATCAAAATTGCTGACAAAGATATCGTCTATTAAATCACGCATGGCTTTACCACCGCTGCCATGTGCGAGAGTTATATGAGTGTCTTGCACTTTAGTTTGGCGACGGCGGACTTGTTCCATTTTTTGAAACAAGGAATTTTGTGATGAGTTGGTGGGAGAAATATTCATATTAAAATTGAGGATTTTTAAACGCAAAGGAACGCAAAGGGAAGCGCAGAGGTACGCAGAGTATTTATGAGATGTACTAGTCTGAGGAGAAGCCGCAGGCGGGGAGAGGTTCTTGGGTTATTTTTGGTTTTTGGGCGATTGTTCTTTTAGAAATGGTGGAGAGTCGTCCATATTTGTAATAGGCTGCACAAGCACCTTCGGAAGATACCATGCAAGTACCAATTGGTGTTTCTGGTGTGCAAGCTGTACCGAATACTTTACACTCCCAAGGCTTTAAGACTCCTTTAAGGATTTCTCCACATTTACAGGCTTTATGGTCGGCTACTTTGAGATTAGGAATGGTAAATTTAAGTTCGGCATCAAATTGAGCATATTCAGGTTTAATTTGTAATCCTGAATAGGGAATGTCACCCAAGCCACGCCAATCAAAACTATCTCGCACGGCGAAAACTTTGTTTATGGCTTGCAGTGCTACTCTATTTCCAGATTGTTGGACAATTCGGTTATATTGATTTTCAACTTCGCAACGATTTTCTACTAGCTGCTGTAATAGCATCCAAATTGATTGGAGAATATCTAATGGTTCAAATCCTGAGACGACAATTGGCTTATTATATTGTTGGGAAATAAATTCATAAGGGTCAGTGCCAATTACCATGCTGACATGGCCAGGCCCAACAAATCCATCTAGTTGTAAGTCGGGATTATCTAGCAGTGCTTTGAGGGCGGGAATCACGAGGACGTGATTGGAAAACATACTAAAGTTATGAATTTCTTCGGCTGCTGCTTGCAAAATGGTGAAGGCGGTGCTGGGGGCTGTGGTTTCAAAGCCTAATGCGAAGAAAACTACTTCTTTGTCGGGGTTATCTCTAGCAATTTGCAGGCTATCTAAGGGAGAGTACACCATACGGATGTCTGCGCCTTGTGCCCTGGCTTGCAGTAAACTCGTTTTGGAACCAGGAACTCGCATGGCATCGCCAAAGGTGGCAAAAATGACGTTATGATTTTGGGAGATTGCGATCGCATCATCTAATCTCCCCTTTGGCATCACACATACTGGACAACCAGGCCCATGAATTAGTTCAATGGCTTGGGGTAATATTTCTTCGATACCATATTTAAAAATGGAATGGGTATGTCCGCCGCATACTTCCATGATTTTGATGGGTTTCTCTAGCTGATTGCATAATTTGGCGATTTCGTGGCATAAGGCTTCAGCTTTTTCAGGTTCGCGGAATTCGTCAACATATTTCATAGGAAGTGAGGAGTAGTTAGTTTTATGTATCTGTTAATTTCGCTTTTGTGGTAAGGAGTTTTTTTTAACGAACCGCGTACTTCTACGGAGAAGCAAGCTACGCGCAGCGTCTCGTTAGAGAAGGACGCAAAGAGCGCCAAGGAAGAAAGAAAGGTAAGAAAAACATGAATTTTAGACTCTTTCTCTGCGCCTCTGCGGTTTTGTGTGAGACAAAAAAAGTTTATTAATTTAAGTATTTATCCCTGCTTGTGCTGCTGCTAATTCTTGGAATAGTTGTAATGTTTCTGCCGCTTCTTGTTCGTTAATTCGATTCATGGCAAAGCCAACATGCACTAATACCCAATCACCAATACAAGCTTCGGGGGGATGTTGTTCATCTACGATACAAGCAATATTTACTTGGCGCTTAACACCACCAATGTTAACTATGGCTAATTTATGGTTAACGTCGGTAATCTCTATAATTTGTCCGGGGATTCCTAAGCACATTTTTTTATTTTTAAAGATAAACTAACCGCAGAGGCGCAGAGAGCGCAGAGAGAATTATTTGTGAGGAGAAGTTTGTCAAATATCAACGCTCATGTATTAATTGTGCAGCTGCAATAACTGCTTGTCCTAAAGATAAACTGCCGTCATTAGCTGGAACTAAACTGTGAGTAAGTACTTTTATTCCCAATGTTTGTAATCGTTTGCTAACTTGCTCTAACAATATACAATTTTGAAATACTCCTCCTGTTAGCGCTACCTGAGAAATCAGATTTTCTTGAGAAAGATGTTTAACCATTTCCACAATCGCATTAGCTAAACCTTGATGAAATTTGGCAGCGATAACTGGTTGTGGAATCTGCTGCTGCAAGTCATTGAGCAAGGCTTGCCACATTGGACGCGGGTCTATATAATAAATCCTATCTGAAAAGCTAAAGTTAAAAGGATAGATTAGCGTTTCTTTATCATTATTTAAGCTGCTAACATCTACTATAGCTTCCATTGCGATCGCAGCTTGTCCTTCATAGCTACATTCATCTCTATAAATACCGATAGCCGCCGCGACTGCATCGAACAATCGCCCTACTGAGGAAGCTGGAGGAGAGTTAATCCCTTTCTCTATAAGTTGATTGAGTAACTTGAGTGGCTTGTTTTTCAAAAATTGAAATATTTCTAAATCAGCATATTTTTGTTTGCAATCATCCCAAAGGTTAGCGGCAATTAATTGGGCGTAGGTATTACGCCAAGGCTGATATATTGCTTGTTCACCACCAATCATTGGCACTGGTTTAAATGTTGCTAGTCGCTGAAATTTTCGGTAATCTGCTAAAAGAAATTCTCCGCCCCAGAGTGTACCATCGTTGCCGTAACCTAAACCATCTAAAGCAATGCCTAATACTGGAGGCGAATCCAGAGGAATGCCATTTTCTGCCATACAAGCGGCTATATGGGCGTGATGATGTTGGATTTGATAAATTTTGATTTGATTTGTATCTGCAAGTTCTTTACCAAGTTTGCTTGAGAGATATTCAGGATGTTTATCTATAGCGATTATTTCTGGTTTATGCTCAAATAAATTTAAGTATAAATTCAAAGTTTCTCGGTAAGCATTGAAAGCCGCAGCATTTTCTAAATCTCCCAGATGTTGAGAGACAATTGCTTCTCCTTCCCGCAATAAGCAAAAGGTATTTTTTAACTCACTACCCATTGCTAAGATTTGCGGCACCTTGTGAAATCCCGGTGGTAAAATAATTGGTGCTGGTGCATATCCTCTGGCACGGCGAATTGTTTGGACTTTATCGCCGACAACTCTCACCACCGAATCATCTACCCGATTAATAATCTCTCGATTGTGGAAGAGAAAGTAATCAGCGATTTTCCCTAATTTCTCTCTTGCTTCGTCGTTATCAATACATTGTGGTTCATCGGTTAGATTGCCACTTGTTAAAACAATTGGGCGATTCATCCGCCGCAAAATTAAATGATGTAAAGGCGTATAAGGTAGCATGAAACCGAGGGTATTTTGTCCTGCTGCTACCGATGGCGCAATATGAAGAGAGTTATGAGTTAGGAGGGAGGAGTTAGGAGTAAATAAACTCTTGTTATATCCGTCTCTCTCTTTTACCTGTAGTAAAACAATTGGTGCGGCAGAACTTGCCAATAATTCTTTTTCTTTGGCGCTGACAATGGAATATTCTTCAATTACCTCAATATCTCGCGCCATTAAAGCAAAAGGTTTATGATAGCGCCTTTTGCGCTGACGCAGTTTTTGTACAGCAGTTTCCTGAGTTGCATCGCAAGCTAGATGAATACCACTTAACCCTTTGATTGCCACAATCTCACCCTTTTGCAACAAGGTACAAACGGCATCTACATCATCCAACATAGAGAACATGGAAGCAGTAACCGATTTCCCATCAGCGCGTTCTAACCAAGCTGTGGGGCCGCAAGCATGACAAGCTACAGGTTGGGCGTGAAAACGGCGGTTTTCGACATCGTGGTATTCCTTTGCACATTCTGAACACATGACAAACGCAGACATACTGGTATTGCATCTGTCATAAGGAATGGCACGAATAATACTCAGGCGAGGGCCGCAATGAGTGCAGTTAGTAAATGGGTAGCGATAAAAGCGGCTAAAGGGGTCGAATATTTCTTGTTGACACTGTGGACAAGTCGCTGCATCAGGAGTAATTTCTGTTGTGATGGCATTACTGACACTAGTAGAAATTACAAAATTATTAAAGTTAAATTTACCTTCGTAAGGAGTTCTAGTTAGTTCGTTAATTTTTGCTAGTGGTGGACATTCTGTTTGCAATCTGGCAACAAATTCTGTTAATGCTTCCTCACTACCAGATACCCGAATTAATACACCTTCACCATCATTACAAACATCTCCACGCAAACCGTAAGCTTTAGCCAGACGATATACAGTAGGACGAAATCCTACCCCTTGAACTGTGCCGCGAACTCTAATTTCTTCAGTCGCCATATAAATCTGACTTTCAAAAATTACGAATTACGAATTACGAATTACGAATTATTAAACTGCCACAGCAAAATTCGGTTATTTCCAGAATCAGCTATTACCGCCGTATTACCACAAATTTTTATTCCGTAACACCAATTTAAACTATCTCGTTTCGGCAATCCGAAATTACGATTTTCACCTTTACTTTGAAAATTTATTTGTCCTGCCAACCCATCTGCCACTACACCTTGCAGTGATAAAATTGATTCTGGCTTCCTCCATCCTAACAAACGGGAATTAGCAGTATCTGCAACTACTAACCAATCCCCAGCAACATCCACACCATAAGGCATACTCAAACTATTAGCACTAGGCAAATAAACTCCTTGATTCATTTCCACAAAATCAAAGCTTTTTTGCCCTAAAACCACTGCACAAGGAGCATTATTTTCTGTTGGTATTCCCTGCCAAATCATTACCCGGTGATTACCTGCATCGCTGACAACCAAATTCTCTCCCCAAAAGGTGATGTCGTGACACCAACGCATACTCGCTGCGGTTGGAGAACTACCGCCGTTTTCATTGCGAGATATCATATCCGGTTGTCCCAAAACTAAATCAGCGGGTTGACCGTTTTCTGTTGGTAACTGATGCCAAATTAATAGCCTTCTATTACCAGTGTCAGCAATAAATAGTCGCCCTTGATGATAGAAAACACCATAGGGCCAGTGCATTGTACTAGCAGATGCTGCATGATTTCCCCGATTTGGTTCATTATCGCTAAAATTAACTTGCCCTAACACCAAATCTGCTGGAACATTGTTATCTTCTGGTAATTTTTTCCAAATCAAAACCCGATGATTCCAAGCATCTGCTACAGCTAACCCCTCGCCGCAAGCACAAATCCCTGTCGGTACACTTAGGGTTGTCCTTCCCGGTGTGCTTTTAGCATTTTGTCCCTCATGATAAAAGTCAGGTTGTCCAATTACCCAATCAGCAGGTTGACTATCTCTCGTGGGTAATTTCTGCCATCCTAATAATCGATGATGTCCCGTATCTGATACCCATAAAGGGCCAGTTTCTGATAACAAACAAGCACCACGAGGCCCAAACATTTCTATCGGACTGGGTGCTACAGGTATCACTAATTGTTCTGGTTCAATAATGCTGCCTAAAATTATCTCTGCACCTTGAGGTGATAAAGGTAATTTTTGAGAAATTTCTGTTGCTTCTAGCGGTAATTGTGATATTGAATTATTTTTGATTGGGATATCCATGAACCGCAGATAGACGCTGATAATTATTTAAAAACATTAATGTTGATTAGCATGTAACAGCAGTCACAATTTTGCATTATGTTTTCCCATAAAACCTTTAAAAAAGTTTTCTATTAATCAATCTTAAAAAGTTTTTACAAACCTTTAGTGCCTTTCGTTACACAATAATATTTGTAATGAGTGCGCGATATACTGAAATGAGAAAGCAATATGCCTTTTGACTTGCGGAAAATACCAAAATGAATGCGCGATATACTGAAATGAGAAAGCAATCAAGCATTTTGAGAAAACAATATGCCTTTTTGCTTGCTAAATCTACCGAAATGAGAAAGTAATCAGGCATTTTGAGAAATCAATATGCCTTTTTGAGAAAGCAATCAGTGATTTTGCTTTCTCAAAACACTAAAATGAACAACTGAATTACACAAGGGAGAAACAATTCAGGTATATTGATAAAGCAATCTGCCTTTTTGATTGCACAAAACCCTAAAATCAATGCGTGAACTACTGAAATGAAGAGGCAAAGTTGTTGTAATTTCCTAATCGCCGAGTATATTTGCCCAGATATTCTTTTAGCATCATCATTTTTGTAGTTTCACAAAAATCTTATCGCCCTTAATTTTTACTAGATACGATTGAAGCGAAACATCAGGTGCAGTTAAGCATTTACCTGTCTCTAAACTGTACTGGAATCTGTGGGAAGGACAGGTAATAATACCATTTTCAACTTTACCCTTTTCTAAGGGAGATCCTAGATGAGTGCAAGCATTACGGTAACATTTTATTGCAACATCTTGGCGATATAAAATGAGTGAAGTACCAGCAAGTTGTACTGCCAATACACTAAATTCGAGAACTTGATCAATAGTCGCTACTTTGAGCCAAGTAGAAGTTATTTTTGAAGAGAATGGACTGATTAAACCAGAACTTGCATTGTTAACAATAGGGTTGTAATTAACCGCAACCACTTTGCTAATTTCGGGACAATGATTTTTGATTGCCTGTTCTACTCCTTGAGATAAAGTCAAAGTAGAAGCTGGACAACTGCTGCAAGTTCCTATTAATCTAACTTCTACTGTATCTGGTGGCTTAATTGCCACTAATTCTACATCCCCATTATGGCTTTTTAAACCTGGGCGTACTTCTTCAAGGGCTGTCTGAATGCGCTGTGCTAATGGTGCTTTTGGTGGTTTAACTAGTTCGTGATAAAGCAGCACTGCATACACTAATTCATCAGCAACAGCATGACGCAAAGCTGACATTGATTCTTGTTTTAGGCTTTTAATCAAATTAGTCAATGCAGCTTTATGCAAATCTTCAATTGCTCTTTTTAGACCTACTGCTACACACCGTTGGCTTTCATCCCACTCGGATATAATTGCCTCAAAGCGGTTAATTTCCCGAACTAATTCTTCAAGGTTGGGCATGGGTATTGGAAAAACAACTCACAAATGGCTAATGACTAATGACAATTCACTTCATTTTGAAATCCTTGAGGAGAAATGGCATAATCATGCCCGTAACTAAACTAGATAATATTATTGGTAAGTAGAAGGGAATTGGGGCTTGTGCGAGTAACACTAGCAGTAAGAAACCCACAGCAATACCAATAGTAGTTTGCTTGGCAAAATACATCGGGTTGCGTATTAGCTTTCCTTTAAAAAATAACTTGGCAGAAAGCCATCCTATCTCTAACATGTTTTCTCCTAATAATTTGTCAATAAATTTAAAGCAGCAAGTCCTAAAAGGATGGCGGGAATTCCACCGGCAGGGGCAAGTAATGCACCAAGCATTGCTGAAAACTGATAGCCGATATCTTTTCCAGCTAACAGCATTCCACCAATTGCACCGCCGACCATAGACAAGGCTGTTGCTATGATTAACCAGACGAATTCTGTTGCTATGTTCAGTTCACCATCTGCTAAACTTGTGAGAAAATTTATCACATTTGGGTAGGTCGAAATATCTATCATGCTGTTTTTTCCTGATTGCTAAAGTGAAGAATGAAGAGTTAAAAGTTAGGAATTATATTAGATCTATAAATCCTAATCCTTCATTTCTGCTTTCACATCTTTTAGCGCTTGGGCTACTACCTCTGCTTGTGCCATTTGTTGATATTTCGTAAATATTTCTAAAGCATCTTGATAGTAACTCTGCGCTTGCAAAAGATTTTTAGGATTACCAGCTTCTGGTTTTTCTTGGTCATCTGGTAAGTTGAAGAGGGCGTTGGCTTTGTTAGAAATTGTATTAGCGTACTCTAGGGGTGTGTCTTTGGAGTTACGCACTTTTAGCGCTTCATCATAAGCTGCGATCGCACGCAAGTTATTCTCCACAGGATGGGAACTCACTAAATATTGCAAAGCGTTACCTAAATTGTTTTGCAACATCGCATATTCTCTGGGATGATCAATCAAATTAATATGCTTTAGTGCCACCTCAAATGATTGTACAGCTAACCCTTGACGCAAGTATTCACGTTCCGATGCTAGGGGCATAGAAAGGTAAGCGATCGCAATATTGTTATACAAAATCGCGTATTCTTGGGGGTAATCTTCCCAAGTAAACACCCGCAACGCCTCATGATAAGCCTGGATACTGTCGGTTATCCGTGCCAAATTGAACGGTACAAGCGACTGCAACACCAGCCCAAAATTCATCTGCGTTTCTGCCACTTCTTCTGGCAAAGCTAATTGTTGTAAAATCGGTAATGCCTCTTCATAACCGACTTTAGCTTGCATCAACAGTTGGTAATCAGCATCCGGTATTGCCTGTAACGTCCCCGCCATGCCCACTTTGGCCCTGGCTTTCAGTAGGGGATACTCCTCACCACACATCTCGTAGGCCCGGTAATATAAGCCAACTGCATTCCGCAAGTCTTGGGCAGCTTTGGGCTTTTTTTGAAAACCCTGTGCTATCTCAATCAGCATTTGGATTTTTTCCTCTGCTGAGGCTGACTCCGATGCAACAGCTGCGATCGCAGCCTTCACCGCTGAATCTGTAATGCTGGGGGTCATAACTCTGCCGTACTCTAGCCAATTGGGAATTGAGTCCAACACCCATGAATGAACGAGACACATTTACGCATCTCATCACGGGCCATACCGATTTACGCAGGCTTCGAGTCCTTTAGGCGGAATTCCCCTTTTTTGTCTAAAACTAGAGGCTATGGATTAATGATGCTAGGGACTAGGAAAAATTTTTCCCAATACCTAATACCTAATCCTCAATCCCCTAAATTGAGTGAATCAATTTTTTTACTATAAAACACTCTATTTCTAAAATTCTAGGGGGAAATTGCCAATATTTATGTCAGCTTTAAACACCTTACATTTTGATAAGGTGTTCTGTATCATGACCTGACACAACGCAGTTCTTCTATATTGAATTGATAACATTTTATATATTTAAGACCTAACTTTGTTATCAAAATCTAATTCTTCACTATTTCATTATTTTAATTTGCAGTCATAACTTTTAAATTACAATACTTTCACGTTTAAAATATTAGCCTATTCAGATATAGCGGTTTCCGTATAGTACAGAAACAATAACTAACCACAGATACTAGTAAGGGCACGGCAATGCCTTACCCCCACCCGTGTATTTGATTCACATGAGAAGCGCTATAGCAATCCTATCTGATTGGTAAAAATTCGTTGTGTCTAGATTCCCGATTTATTTAATAATTCAGAGAGCTAACTTTCAGTAAAAAATCAGACGTTCAGTTTATTATTCAAGTTTTTGTGAGAAAGTCTGTTATTGATACAACTTTTAAGCAATCTCAATTGCATTAAAATTCTTAGCAATGATTAATTTTTATTTAACAAAAGATAATTCAATAGAAAATCCACTAATATAAATAAATAAATATTGATAAATACGTGAGACTCTACAAGCATTATTTACTAAGTCACGTATCGCAAACAATACAAAAACACCTAGCCGATGACTAATGTACTATGGCTACAAGGTGGTGCTTGTTCAGGCAACACCATGTCATTTCTCAACGCTGAAGAACCGACAGTCTGCGATTTAATTGCCGACTTTGGTATCAATATACTTTGGCATCCTTCCTTGGGGCTGGAACTAGGCAACGATTTGCAAACACTGCTACGGAATTGTATTTCTGGCACAATTCCCCTAGATATCTTGGTATTTGAAGGCAGTGTTGTTAACGCCCCCAACGGTACAGGCGAATGGAATCGGTTTGCCGATCGCGCCATGAAAGATTGGTTAGCAGACCTTGCCAAAGTTGCTAAATTTATTGTCGCTGTGGGTGACTGTGCAACCTGGGGAGGAATTCCCGCCATGTCACCCAACCCCAGCGAATCGGAAGGTTTGCAATTTCTCAAACGTCAAGAAGGCGGTTTTTTAGGGAAAGATTTCGTATCGCAAGCCGGATTACCTGTAATTAATATACCTGGATGTCCCGCCCATCCTGACTGGATTACGCAGATATTAGTTGCGATCGCTACTGGACGCATAGCAGACATTGCTTTTGATGAACTAAATCGTCCCCAAACTTTCTTTAACACCTACACCCAAACAGGTTGTACCCGCAACGTTCACTTTGCCTACAAAGCTTCAACCGCCGAATTTGGTCAGCGCAAAGGCTGCCTATTTTATGACTTGGGTTGTCGCGGCCCCATGACTCATTCTTCCTGCAACCGTATCTTATGGAACCGCGTCTCATCCAAAACTCGCGCCGGAATGCCTTGCTTAGGTTGCACAGAACCAGAATTTCCCTTCTTTGATCTCAAACCAGGAACAGTATTCAAAACCCAAACAGTAATGGGAGTTCCCAAAGAATTACCGCCAGGAGTGAACAAAAAAGACTACGCCTTACTAACAATGGTTGCCAAAGACGCAGCACCGCCTTGGGCAGAAGAAGACTTTTTTACAGTTTAGTCATTGGTCATTAGTCATTGGTCATTAGTCATTGGTCATTTGTCATTTGTGATTTGACCAATGACTATAACCCAATACAGTTCAGAATGAGCAACAAAATACTTGTAGAGACGGGGATTTATCGCGTCTTGAAAACCCAAGCGTATTAGACTATAACCTTTCACACTCCCATCAACGATAAATCAGGGGTTTCGACCATTTTGCAGGAGAGGCGAGTGAATAATTACCAATGACAAATGACCAATGACCAATGACTAATGACAAATAACAAATGACAAAGGACAAATGACAAATGACAATTCAATCGTTAGATATATCGCCCGTCGGTAGAGTTGAAGGCGATTTAGATGTTCGAGTTGATATTGAACATGGAAGAGTGGTCAACGCCTGGACACACGCTGAATTATTTCGCGGATTTGAAGTTATCCTACGCGGTAAAGACCCCCAAGCTGGATTAATTGTCACACCTCGCATTTGCGGAATTTGCGGCGGTTCTCACCTGACATCTGCATCTTGGGCATTAGATACAGCTTGGGAAACGGAAGTTCCCCGCAATGCAATTTTAGCTAGAAATCTTGGTCAAATTGTCGAGACAATTCAAAGCATCCCTCGCTATTTTTATGGTTTGTTTGCCATTGACTTAACCAATAAAAAATACCGCAATAGTCGCTTTTATGAGGAAGCTGTTAAACGCTTCGCCGCCTTCACAGGCAAATCTTATGAACTAGGCATAACAATTTCCGCTAAACCCGTAGAAATTTATGCACTATTGGGCGGACAATGGCCCCACAGCAGTTATATGGTGCCTGGTGGCGTGATGTGCGCCCCAACCCTTACAGACATTACCCGCGCTTGGGCAATTCTCGAATACTTCCGCACCAATTGGTTAGAACCAGTGTGGTTGGGTTGTTCTTTAGAACGCTACGAACAAATCCAAACTTATGATGACTTCAGAGATTGGCTGGATGAAGACCGCAATCATCGAGATTCCGACTTAGGATTTTATTGGCGCATGGGTTTAGACATCGGTTTAGATAGATATGGCGCTGGTGTTGGTAAATATGTCACTTGGGGATATTTAGCCCATGAAGATAAATACCAAAAGCCGACTATCGAAGGACGAAATGCGGCGATGATTATGAAAAGTGGAGTGTACGACAGCTTCGCAGACACTCACGTTTTAATGGATCAGTCATTTACCCGCGAGAATACAACTCACTCTTGGTACGATGAAGGGACAGAGGATATTCACCCTAGCGATCGCACCACTAAACCCACTGCAATCAATACCAAAGACTTCGATAACGCCTACTCTTGGTCGAGTGCAGTCCTGCACAAAGACTTCGGACGCTTGGAAACTGGCCCCTTAGCGCGGCAATTAGTAGCTGGTGGTCAACATGGCGAATCTTGGCAACACTACGACCCCTTTATCCTCGATGTCTTCAAACGAATGGGTGGTGCTAGTATTCATGTGCGTCAGCTAGCACGAGTTCACGAACTTGTCAAGTTATATCGCCAAGCCGAACACTGCTTGCGCGAATTTAAGTTAAACGACCCTTGGTATATCAAACCCAAAGAAAAAGATGGACGCGGTTGGGGTGCAACAGAAGCAGCACGCGGTTCTTTATCTCACTGGGTGGAAATAGAGGGCGGTAAGATTAAGAACTACCAAGTTATTGCCCCAGGTACTTGGAATATTGGCCCTCGTGACGGTGAAGGAATTCGTGGCCCCATTGAAGAAGCGTTAATTGGCACACCGATTTACGATTCTAGCGACCCTGTGGAAGTTGGTCATGTGGCGCGATCGTTTGATTCTTGTTTGGTGTGTACAGTTCACGCCCATGATGCGAAAACTGGTGAAGAGTTAGCGCGTTTTCGTACCGCTTAAAATATGCTAATTTCTAATAGCTAATGGCTAATTATTTTTTAGTTAGTCATTAGCTATGTTTTTTACTATGTTAGATATTATGCCATGATTAGAAATAGCTATGGCATGAGGGAAAAGTTTATGACTATAACTATAGAAGCTGTTTATGAACAGGGTGTACTGAGGTTATTACAGCCGATTCCATTAGCCGAAGGAACTCGTGTTGAAGTCACTGTGATTTCAACTGAGGCTAAACCTCAAAACAAAACTCCTAGAGAGATTTTGGCACAAATTGCAGCCATGCCCTTAGAAGTAAGCAATGATAAATTTTCTGGTCGAGATCATGACACTATTCTTTATCCTCCCCATAGTGCAACATGATCTTTGTAGATACCAGCGCCTGGTTTGCTAGTATTGTTCCTTCCGATACTGAGCATCAGGCAGCGTCTTCATGGGTTAATCAAAATATTCAGCCATTGCTAACAACAGATTACGTTGTTGATGAAACCTTGACCCTTTTGAGAACCCGTGGAGAAACGTTGAGGGCAATCAGCTTAGGAGAGGCATTCTTTTCAGATAATTTGACGACCATTTATTACCTGACAGAAGAGGATATTCAACAAACTTGGCAGGTTTTCCGTCAGTTCTCAGATAAAAACTGGAGTTTCACGGACTGCGCCAGTCGGGTTGTGATGAATAAACTCCATTTAACTCAGGCATTCACTTTTGATCATCACTTTCGTCAATTTGGCTTTGTGAACGTTGTACCTTGAGAGTTGCGCGATCGCGTAGCGTGCCGGAGGCAATCGCATTTGCTATTTCAGCGTTCGCATTTGTTATTTCAGCGTTCGCATTTGCTATTTCAGCGTTCGCATTTGCTATTTCAGCGTTCGCATTTGCTATTTCAGCGTTCGCATTTGTTACTTCAGCGTTCGCATTTGTTACTTCAGCGTTCGCATTTGTTACTTCGGCGTTCGCATTTGCTAGTTTGGCGTTCGCATTTGTTACTTCGGCGTTCGCTGCTGCTTATTGCGTTCATCCACTTGACAAAATGTTGATTGCAGAGGCTCAGATAGAAGAAATGACGCTTGCGATCGCCGATTCAATGTTTAATAAGTACGACATTTCCCTACTTTGGGCAGCAAAATCGCAAGACTTCACCATCTTAAAACTTACTAGATTGCTCATTGACTTGACTCAATTAACCTCTAGAAGCAATAGTAAAAAACAAATTTATCAACGCCTTACCAAAAAATAGCCAATCTAACCAAAATACGATGTGAAGAATTGCTATCACCCAAAATACAACTTGATAAGAAACTTTGCTGCTTTTGTGATGTAGCTTCTGTTGAGCAACAAATGCACCTAACCAACCACCCATAAATTCGCATAGATGTAAAGTATTTTCTTGCGTTCTCCATCGTCCTTGTTGTGCGCGAGACTTGTCATCGGCATATAGCCTAAAGGTAATGAAACTCATGACAGGATAAAGAATTAGCGGAATTGGGTTGCCAGTTGTTAGTGCAAGATGGATTGAACCTAACCCCGGTAGTAAAGATAGAAGTAATGTCTTTAATGCTAATGATGTAGATTTGTCTACAGTTCTGGATGTAGACTTCTTTGGTGCAGCAGAAGGTGAGGACTTTGATGTAACTCCTTTGATTGAAGCATTAAAAGCGCGTACCTTGCCATCTTTACTAGCTGTCAGTTGATAACAAACAAAATCACCAACTTGGGGACGACGGTTAACGTCTTTCAATGCTGTAATGTGTAGAAAGACTTCTTGACTACTGTCATCGGGTTGTATGAAACCAAACCCGCGATCGTCCTTCCATGTGATTAGTTGCCCTTTATGTAAAGCAGGTTTCATGAACAAATCATATATTTATATTTATCTTATAGTGTGCCCTTATTTACACAAATAGACAACACCAAAAATGCGTAGGCGTAGCCCGTCGGAGACATCGCTCCACCAACTCTTTTAACTTAGTAAAAATCTGGTGATAACTAATGGACTATTCCCAATGCCTGATATTCAAAACTCGTAGCGTACCACACTAAAACTTATAGAAACAGTGCGTTAGGCTTGCGTTAATGCACTTGCATAAAACAGCAATTTACACGGTAAGCTTGTGTCTGATTTAGCGCTACATAATTATCTCCCTCGCGTTCCCGATGCAGCATTGCAAGAATACATAGAATGGTGTGTTTTAGAGCAAGCTCAAGCCGCAGAATGTAACTTTACTCCTGATAGAAGTAAGTTAGATAATTTGCCACCAGAAGACTACGTTCCTAAACTTGTCGAGCAGTTCATGAAAGTTAAACCAGACCCAATTAAAGCCGGTTTGGTAGCTGCGATCGCTGGCAAGGAAGCTGATAAACACGCTTTATCTGGTTTAGCGATCGCGGCTGATTTTGTATCTCTTTATGTCAAGTATTTAATTCCTAAAGAAGGAAGTACTAAAGAACAAGCTGAAGAGATATTAACTAAAGTGTCACAAGATCAGTATGATAAACTGAATGAAATCGCCAAGAAACATGGTGTAGAGTTCTAGATTCCTGCTGATAATTTAGTTTCTCAGAGGCTTTGTCTGCATTATTTAGTCAAAGCCTCTGTTTTAGTCACTAATGATTGGCTATATTACAAACTTTTATTACTGTTAATTGTTGAATTGCGATCGCTTCATAGACAAATTTAGACTTAGACTCCAAGTAGAGTAATACGAGTTAAGTGCTGGAAACAAAACACTAGAAAAGTCAAAATTAGACTATTGAGGAAGGTTATAACTGCTTGATCTAAAGCTTTTTCAACCCATTCAGGTGACTTTTCAGACAGATATTGACGTAAAAACAACAATATTGGAATGAATGAAAAACTTATCCAGCCAGCTACACTGCCAATTAGAGAAGCTAGGAGAGAAGTTGAGATACTTATAATACTTCCTCCCAGGATGACAAATACCCAATTGGCCAATTTTAAAGTGCCTATTGCACCTAAAATAACTAGAGCGAGTATACCACCAAGAATAGTACCTGCAAATCCAAAATAAATCGTAAAGATGACTACTGTAAATATTGAATCTGCGACTCCGCCATAATTTGAGGATACCAAAAGTAAACTTGCTAGAATGTCCAAGATAATACCTAGCCTAAATCCCCAAATTGCTCCCTTTTTAAGTGCATCTAAAGAATCCATAATCTTAAGTTCTTGAAATCAGTAAAAATCAGTAAACTGACTACATTGTTCCCAAATCCAGCAGAGATATAACAAGCTAACTGTCTTCACGGCGATCGCCCCACCAGCAACCTGACAACTACATACCCACCGTGGTATTGCTAGAATATACTTACTATAATTTTGTGACTCTATGCCCGCTAGGGATTTCTACCATAATGCTGTAAAATCAGCCCTCATCAAAGACGGTTGGATAATTACAGATGACCCTTACATCATCAAGTATGAAAATACTAAGCTATTTGCTGACCTAGCGGCTGAGAGAACACTTGCAGCTGAACGCAACGGAACTAAAATTATTGTTGAAATTAAAAGCTTTCTGGGGAAATCGCCAATAAATGACTTTGAAAATGCTTTAGGTCAATATATTCTTTATCGTAATCTAATTAAGGTTACAGAACCTCAATATCAACTTTATTTAGCAATCAAGCAAAGCACTTATGAAAATTTTTTCCAGCTAAAAGCAATTACGTTAGTAGTTCAGCAGAATCAACTCTTATTAATGATTGTAGATGTCGAAAGTGAGGTTATAGTTCAATGGATAAACTAAGTCACTACAAAAATATTATTAAAAATATTCTCATAGAGTACGATCGCCTCTGCAATAGCTCGCCTGATGACGATGTAGAGAGCCTTTTAGCACTCGATGATGAACGCGATCAGTACCTATGGTTTCAGATTGGCTGGCAAAAAAATCGCCGTATTAAAGGTATTACTGTACATATTCGGATTAAAAATAACAAAATTTGGATTGAAGAAGACTGGACTGAAGAAGGTATTGCCACTGACTTATTAAACGCCGGAGTTCCTCAAAGTGATATCGTGTTAGCTTTTCATCCTCCAAGCGAGCGCGCTTTGACTGAATTTGCAACTACTTAAATAATTAAATCTCATCCCATGCTCACTATTATTGGTTGCGGCAATCTAAATCGCAATGACGACGCTGTAGGCGTAATCATTGCCCAACGCTTACAAAAATATCTAGCTGAAAACCCTCATCCTGATGTGCGAGTATATGACTGTGGCACCGCAGGGATGGAAGTAATGTTTCAAGCTAGAGGTAGTAAACAATTAGTGATTATTGATGCAAGTTCAACTGGTTCTGAACCCGGTGCTGTGTTTAAGGTTCCAGGAAAAGAACTGGAAGCTTTGCCAGAACCTAGTTATAACTTGCACGATTTTCGCTGGGATAATGCTTTAGCCGCCGGACGGAAAATCTTTCAAAATGATTTTCCCGAAGATGTAACAGTTTATTTAATTGAAGCGGCAAATCTTGGTTTGGGACTAGAGTTAAGTCCTGTTGTCAAACATTCTGCTGATTTGGTTTTTGAAGAGGTAGCTGCACTTATCAGCCAGAATATCAACTTTTAATTAACAATCCAAAATCGAATCAAGCCCAATCCCGATAAACAGAAAGTTCATCTACCCTCATTTCAAAAGGTATGCCTTGACTTTCTGGCGGACAAACACGGATTTTAGCACTGTTAACAATTCCATATAGTAATGTTCCCATTGGCACAATTTTTTGTAAAATACGCCAATTAATAACTTGATCGGGACATTCAATAACTAATGTTAAAGCATTGGCGTGGGTTGTAACATACCACCGACAATCAGACAGCAGATTTTGAATGGTGCGATCGCACGCTTCATAAAAGTATCTACTAATAGAATCCTCTAGCTGTTGCCGCAGTATAATATCTGCTGATGTCGGTTGCATAGGATGCGAATCATCACTATTAAAGTAATACATATTTCTAGCCATCTCTCTTTAGCTTCCTACTTATCTTCCAATCACCATTCCATAAAGTACATCTTTATTTGTTTCTAATAATTCCTGGGTTTCATCATCATAATAAGCACCTATTCCACTACACTGAATCCCCAAATAATTACTAGTTAAATAAAGTCTCTGTCCCAGAAAACCAGCTATTTGCATAGCAGTTTGATAGTTTAAATAATCTGACACAAAAAATAAAGTTACAGCGCTATCTTTAGCAATAGCCTGATTAATACATAAGTAACCTGTCTTTTCACTAAAATTACCTGTCTTAACCAGATACGTACCTTTATATAACCCAGGTGTCATTCCCTCTACTCGATGCACGACTGAGTAAATTTCTATTTCCTCATAGTTTTCTGTCGGTATTGACTGTTGAAGTTGTTGCACTACATATAAATAATCTTCTTGAGAAATAAACTCTTTCCGGAAACGTCTAATAGAACGTCTAGCCCAAACAGTTTGATAAAATTTCTCTTTGTCGAAGTCAAGTTGAGGATATTCTAATTGCTGCTGGCGGCTATTTTGTAGAGTAGTTGCTTGATAGCCATCTTCAATAAATTGATTGGATTCAAAATAATCAGTACCAGAAACAAAAGGAACTTTCAGCCTTAATTGTCTGATTTTTTTATCTTGTACTTCTCCTGACATCGCACAAGCAGTAATAAACTCTTTATTCTCAAATCCCAAATCTGAATTGAGAGCAAGTTTATCAAAGTCGAAAATTAGTTGTATATCTCGGTTGTGGAGAAAAGCTGAAGCTGCGATCGCACCTAAATGGTGTCCGCTATCTAAGAAGCAATATCTTATGCTTCTGTTTTGATATTTCCAGCTAGACCTATAATAAACACAACTAATTAAAAAGATGAATCCATTGATACTTTTACCCGGTATAATATAACTCTCTAACCCATCATCGATTAATTCATAAATAAGAGTTAGACAATTATTCTCAACTTCTAGATGATATATACCATCTACTATTCCCTCAATACCGCGAACCTGTACGTAAACTTCTGTGGGGTACAAAGCGCCTGCTGATGGATTCACCCGCAGTTTGTAAGGGCCATCTTTATACACTTTCTCCAGAGTGATCGCACTAGTTAACGAGAGAAAAGAATGAACAGGATTATCGAGATTTAATTTCACTCTTCGATAAAACTTTGGATAAACTTTAAATGGAGATGGCTGTGTTGAAGCATCTACATAATTTGGATCGAGTTGTACCGATAAGTAAGAATGCTTAGTAGCGTCATGATAAGTTTTGCCCGATATTTGACTTGATGGCATTTTTCAGAATCCTTAAAACTTCTACGTTGCTAGCAAAATCAATAGCTTTATAGTCATCTAAATTTTTCAAATACAAATTAGGCTGATGCTGTAAAAGTAACTTAACTACTTCTGTTTTTCCGGCTGATGCTGCATACATTAAAACAGTTGCCCCATTATCATTTTGGTTATCAATATTAATGTTGCTAGCAAGCAGTAAATTAATTAAATCGTAGTGATTGCCAAAACAAGCAAACCACAAAGCATTGTTGCAATCGCTATTTCGAGCATTGATATCTACACCTGCATCAATTAGTTCTTTGACGACTGTATACACTCCTTCTCTTGTTGCCTTCATCAAAGCTGTATGGCCATTTTCACCTGGCTGATTTAAATTGCTAGGGCTATAGCCTTCCACTATTAACCATTGGGCTGTTGCTTCACTCAAATCTTGACTGTTTATTTGGCTCATAATTGTTCTTTCAATGCCATAAATCTAAGAAGTTTCTAAGCATAAATTTGCTTGGAAAACTTAATGGTGGGCATTACCCACCATTATTTTAAAATCCTATAAGGTTAGCTGAAGTTTAGTAGTTTACCAAAGCCACTTTGTTTATTCAAAAGTTTGGTAAAACAAAAAGTCTCTCTCTACTCCCCGCCCTCACTCGTTAACCTTAGGTTGTTGGAAACTAAGTTAACTAGCAACAATTTAGCTTAGTTATATATTATCACTGTGATAAGTTTGAATTATGAATCATTTATAAAGATCCCCAGATATATCTAATAAAAAATATTGAAATATGATTAAAATGCAGTATTTTTTACCATGCTATTTCAGAATCTAGTAGCGTATCTAACTTGTGTGTAAATATTTACTAGCACACTGTTGCAGAAGTTTGACTAGCTTTAACAATTTGCTCAAGCCCATTGTATTGTAATACTCTTGGGTTAATGGTTATCGGTGTAGATAATTGGTATTTTAAGACGCGATAAATGGCGTCTCTACATGAGGTTTCTGTTGCTAATTCTGAACTGTATTGCATTGTATTGCTAAAATTTGATATTACGTTTCCATTAAATCTTGTATTTAATAAAACAAAGATATTACTTTACACCCCGACACTTATTAAGAAATCTCAAATATCTTCCTTTTTCAAGCAAATTTTGCTATTTTATTTAAGTAAAAATAAGTAAAACACAGACAAAAAATGGAAATTAGCGCTCGTAATTCTCTCAAAGGTACCGTAAAAAAAGTTGTGCCTGGTACAGTTAATACTGAGATAACTTTAGAAGTGGCACCAGGAGTAGAGTTAGTGTCAATAATCACAAAATCATCAGCGGAAAAGCTGGGACTTACAGAAGGTAAGCAGGCTTATGCCGTGATTAAATCATCAGATGTGATAGTTGCTGTTGATTAAAAAATAAGCAAGTTGCCTTTTTTGCAAGCGGCTCTGTCTTGAATATCAAATTGCATTCATACTTATAAATTGAGTAACCTCACTCCTGAAATTAATTAGCAAAGGAGTGAGGTCAATTTAATTCGTAATTCGTAATTCGTAATTGCTATGTGTATTCTTAATTGCAAAATCAAAATTTTTTGATCAAGAAAATACGATTATATATTATATATGTTAATTCAATTATCGATAATGCGAACATAAATAGCTTTGATACTGTCTGTGTCTAGTGCTAAAGATGTGTTTTCTATTTTAAAACGGAATGATGGAAAGTTTTGTTCTAAAGTAATATTGGTTCCTGGTGTTACACCTATTGATATCAGTTTGTTTAAGATTGTTTCATCCTGACTTTTACAGAAAGTCACGATTCCTCGCTCTCCTGTTCTCAATAATTCTAATGAACAGCCAGTTACACTAAAGGGGGTAAACATTTGGATTATAAATGAGGCATTATTGTGAAGGAAAGAAGGAAGTATATTTTCATCCTTCATCCTTCATGCATTATTTGGTTGCCAAGGACAGCAACCAAAGTAATACTTTATACGAGATACGCTTCTTGATGTGTTTTGATTGTGCAATTAGAACGAGGATAAGTTACACAAAGTAGAGCGTATCCTTTAGAAACCTGATCGTCATCCAGGAAGTTTTGATCTTCTTGATTAACTTCACCTTCAACAACCTTACCTACACAGCTAGAGCAAGATCCTGCATGACATGAAAAAGGCAATTCAATACCATTTTCTTCTGCTGCTTCTAAGATGGTAGTTTCTTCATCAACTTCAATTGTGGTGTCGATGTCTTCTTTTTTGTTGATTAATCTAACTTGGTAGGAAGCCATTTTCCGATTCTCCTCAAACGTTATACAGTTGGTTTATTTCCGAAGTTTTTGAGCAACATATCCTACTTTTTGTTCTCCTTCTTCTTACAGAGATGCAAAGTTTAGTCGGCTTCTCTATAAGGGTGAGGAATGCAAAGCGAACTAGAGGCTACCTTAAGGGCATTGAAACTCTGTGGAATGCATCTATGGGAAGCCTCTACAATCAGACTTGGCCCTAACGGAATGATGTTAGCTGCAAGGTACACCAGTAGGCGTGCCGTCGTCTGTTTTGAAGGACTTTCCACAACCGCAGGTATCAGTCGCATTGGGGTTGATGAATTTAAAACCGCTTTCCATCACTCCCTCAACGAAGTCAACGATAACTCCGTCTAATAAAGGCGCACTTTTGGCATCAACGTAAACTACCACTTTGCCTTGGTGACTTACCAAATCATCTGGTTGAGGTTTGCTGGTGATATCGATCGCATATTCATAGCCACTGCAACCACCATCTTTTACCGAGATCCGGACACCTTTAGTGGCGCCGTCAGCGTCGGGTGCTGAACCTTTGAGGAATGCTCGCAGATGAAATTCTGCTTTTTCTGATAAGATAACGGCCATCAGTTCTCCTGATTTGTAGCGATTAGTTGTTCTGATTTCAGGTGTAGATTGTCATTTGTCCTTCGTCATTTGTCAGTTGTCTTTTGTTATTTACTAATGACCAATGACAAAATTAAGTATTTTGTGCAATACCTGTGGGTTCCATCGAATTGGATTGTGCGTGTCTCCAAGGCGCACTATTACCGCATACTGGACAAGAGCGATCGCGGTGAGAACGGCGTTTAGCAAATTCCATCCGATTTAAATCGATTGTCAGCAATTGCGATAATAGAGGCTGACTAAACCCAGTGATCAGCTTGATAGCTTCCAGTGCTGTTAAACAAGCTAGGGTTCCAGAAACAGCGCCTAGAACTGAAAAGCCGCGCTGATCCCACTCAGGCTTTTCTGGAAACAGACAAGACAAGCAAGGAGTCACACCAGGAATAATCGTTGTCAGGTAAGCCTCCATCCCATTCATTGCGGCTTCCACCATTGGCTTACGCGATCGCACACAGGCTTCGTTTAACAAATTGCGCTCTGTAAAATTGTGGGCGCAATCAAGAGCCATATCAGCAGATTGCACTAACGAATCTACATTTTCCGGGGTGATGTAATCATGAACAGCTTCCACTTGGACATCAGGATTAATCGCATCCAGAGTTTCTTTAGCTTTGAATACCCTTGGCTTACCTACCCAATCATCAGTCATGAGAACCTGACGATTCATATCATCTTGCCGCAAGTCACCACCCCGGACTAGGATTAGCCGCCCAACGCCCGCTACTGCTAAGTAAAGCGCCGCCGTACCGCCTAATCCCCCCACACCTGTAACCAAAACCGTCGCTGACTTCAGGCGTTTCTGTGCTGTTTCGCCAAAATTTGGAAGCATCATTTGGCGACGATAGCGTTCTAATTCGGTAGGCGTTAGGTTAACCAATTTATACCTCCTAATCAGAAGTGATTTCTGTCAGTGTGACTACATTTTTCGGCTTGTCGTTAAACACTTTGAACAGCTTTTGTTCATAAGCTGTCGATTCGATAAATACCTGATAAGCCTTTTGCAAAGCCAAAGAATATTGATTTAATTTCTCTTCTTGACTTAAATCAGGAGAATTATCATCAATTTCCTGCATATATTGAGAAAACTTTTTCAGAATATGTAGGCGATGTACATTTACAACTTCTAAGTCGTAGGACATATTAAAGAATTGGAAAAATTCTTCTGCATCTACGAGCTTCTTGAATTCATCAATAGTTCGAGTCATTTGGCATTCTCCAATTGTTTCAGATGTTGCTTAAGCTCATCTAACTGGCGATAGATTTCATAAGTTGCGGCGGCAACATCCATAAGTTGGTTGTAATCTGTTGGTAGCCCTTCAGCTAAATCATGCAGATCCATTTTCATTTGACCTGCTTTGCTGTTAAGCCGTCTGATTTGTCCTTGTAGTTCCTCAATTGTCATTTGTCCTTCGTCCTTCATCTTTTGTCATTAGTCATTTGTCTTTTACTAATGACCAATGACCAATGACCAATGACTAATTAAATTTTGCCAACTTCAGGAAAGCGCTTCGCCAAATCAAGACCTTTTTTGACGTAGTTTTCTCCCTCTTCTGCTAATTTCTCTAGCGAGTCAAAGCCAAAACGATGAGCATCTCGCAGGGTTTTCACAGTTAGCAAAAGACGACCAGAAAAAACTAGCGCCCAGCCAAATCCTTCATGGCTCAAATCAACTACAACCTGGGATATCAAACCTGTTTCTTGTTCAATACCAGCCGCTACAGCTCGAAAAAATGCCATAATCCGGGCTTGAGTTACCGCATCAACTTCGCCTTCAACGGAGATTTCCCGTTTCTTTTGTTTGGTAACAATAAAGGGTTTGAGAATCAACTCATCCGACCAAGTACGATAAACTCCATAACTGTCTTGACCACGGATTTGTTTGATTAAGACCTTCAAAAAAGGTGAGTTCAAGACTTCAGTTGTAGCGGTTCCGTTCACACTATTATTTGCGGTCATACTGTTGCTTCGTCTTCAATTTCATCAGCAAAGTTTGTGGTTTTTGGCTGTAAAGCTTTACGCAACCAAGGTGGAGGATTACCTTTGAGGGTTTTCACTAGCTTATTTAGCACTTCACTAATTTCTTCTTCTTCTGATCGCGCCTTCACTGGGGTGACACCTTTCTTGATTAACCGAGCGGCGGCACTACCACCAATTGCTGTTACGTAAACAATCGTACAGTCACCTATTGCTTCAAGTTTTGGGGTGATTTTGTCTTCATTCCCGTCTTCTTTGAGTTCGCCTTCAAAGGTGAGGGTTTCTACGAAGTGATATCCCTCATCGGTAATTTCGTAAACATCAATCATTTTTGCCCATCCGAAGTGAGCATTAATATGAACTCGGTCGCTCGTCGTGAAGGCTATTTTCATTGTAATTCTCCTCTCTAAAGTTTTGAATTTTGAATTGGGAAGAAGGAATTCAGGAATCAGAACTAAATCTGCATGTTTAGTGTTTTTCCCTATGAAAATGTCAAAGGTAAACAATCAGTGGCAGGTTTTCCACTTTCTGAAAAGCATTCTGAATTCTGGATTCTAACTTCTGAATTCTTGAAGAAGAATTCAAAACTCTGCGCTCACAGTTCCGAACTCTTGGAACTGTTTAACTCTCGCTTCTTCTGCCTCTAAAAACAGGTTGCCGATGCCAAATAAAAGTTCCATCGTGCCTCGATAGCCAACTTTGGTAAATTGACCATTACCTAAGCGGTCATAAATGGGCAATCCTAAACGATAAAGAGGAATCGAGAGGCGTTTTGCGATCGCACCCACATTGGAGTTACCAATCAGCAAATCAGAACCGCCTGCTAGACTCTCAAAGTCTTCTAAGTCGCCGATGGTAATGCTTTTAACCGGGAGTTTTTCTAAGAGGTGCGATCGCGTGGTTGTCACCACTGCATGAATTTGCGCTCCCATCGATTGCAAGAAATGCACGGTTGACCACAACAAATCAGGTTCCAGTGCGAGAGAAACTCGTTTTGCACCGAAGTAAAAGTGGGTGTCCAGCATCGCATCTTGCAACTGACAACGTTGGCGACGGTATTTTTCAGGTACGCTGTTACCGCTCAAAATCGCCAATGCTTGGATAAATTCATCTACTGGTTCTAATCCCGTCAGTTCGCCAAACACTTCGTAAGGTGTGCCAAAGCGTTCTTCTAGAATCTTTGCAGCACCGCGCATACTTTCACCCAATGCCAGGGTAAAGGCAGAACTACCTACTTCTCGTAGCTGTTTTAAGGTAGTTCCACTGACTGTAACCGCACTATAATTATCCTCTAAGTGACCATCTAGAGAAGCGCCAAGGTCAGGTACAAAGATCGGCACTAGTCCAAAGGATGTGACTATCTCTTTAATTTCCTGTACATCCCCAGGTGTGAAAGCAGAACCCGCCAAAATCGTGACTTGTTCAGTTCTGAGTCCACCCGCGCGAGGAATTTCCTTAACTATGCTTTCGACAGCAACAGCAAAACCATCTTGCAACGCACCTTTAAAATCTGGGGTAGGTGCAAAAACGATCGCTAAATCATTCAATTCTGGATGGCGATCGCGGATTTCCTTAAGAAAACCTTCGATGTCATCTCCTCTAGTTTCCGTTAACCCAGTGGTACATAAACCAATAATTTCTGGGTTAGCCTTTTCTACCAGAGTCAGAATTGCTTGCTCCACATTTTCTTCGCCACCCAAAATAGTAGTGACTTCCGTCATCGCTGTCGTAGCTAGGGGAATCGCTTCCCGGAAATGCCGCACTAGGACAACTTTGGCGAAAGCAGTACAACCTTGAGAACCGTGGAATAAGGGCATTGTCCCTTTCAATCCCAAAAAGGCTAAGGTTGCGCCCAAAGCTTGACTTTGCTTGAGGGGATTAACTGTCAGTGCTTTGTTAGAAGCGGTAACGATCGCCATTTAAACTTCCTCCTCTTCTTCCCAAGGAGCGGGTTTGCGTATTTGTTCCCAAATCGGGCTATACAGAGCTTCGTACAGTTCCCGCGCCATCTCAATCATTCCCACATAACCTGCATAAGGATGGTGGCGTTCTTGGTTGATATCAAGGAAAGGAATTCGAGCTTTCAAAGCTGTGTATTGGTTACGTCCACCAGCAATCAGCATATCTGCGCGAGTGTCTTTAACCAGTTGTAGCAATTCTTGAGCGTTGCCTTTCTCTAGCATGATGCCATCGTTGCCAATCAACTTCTTGATTTTGGCTTTATCTTCTTCAGTACTTTTCCGAGTACTGGTAGCAACAACTTCAATGCCTAAGTCTCTAGCCGCCGAAATAATCGACCAACTCTTGACACCACCTGTATATAAAACAACCCGCTTACCTTTGAGTCGAGCGCGATAAGGAGCCAGTGCCAAATCTAAAGCAGCCGTTTCTTCTGCAATTAGCTTTTCTGTCCGCTCCTGTAAATCAGCGTCGCCTAATTTAGCGGCGATGTTTCGCAGACAGCGATTCATATCATCGATGCCGTAGAAAGACTCTTCAATGTAAGGGATGTTGTAACGCTCCTCCATCTTTCTCGCCATATTCAGCAACGCTCGTGAGCAGATCATGACGTTGAGCTTGGCGCGGTGGGCGTAGCGAATTTCATTGTAGCGAGCATCGCCCGTAATTTTAGACAAAATACGGATGCCTAATTTTTCTAACAGTGGTGTTACTCCCCACATTTCACCGGCGATGTTATATTCACCGATTAAGTTAATATCATAGGGCGTTGTATGTTCCGGTTCTGCTGTTCCGACAACATATTCTAATAAAGATTCACCACCAAAACGGTTGCCGAGATTTTTACTGCCAATGAATCCTGGAGCAATTACGGGAACAACAGGAGTACCAATTTTCTCAGCCGCAGCTTTGCAGACAGCATCGATATCATCACCAATTAAGGCTGTAACGCAAGTGGCATAGACGAATACTGCTGCTGGTTGGTAGCGCTCGTGAAGTTCCAGAATTGCTTTGTAAAGCTTCTTTTCGCCACCGAAGATGACATCATTTTCACCCAAGTCAGTAGTAAAGCCCATTTTGTAGAGTTGAGGGCCAGACGACAGACTACCACGACTGCCCCAGGAATTACCAGCACAGGCGATCGGCCCGTGGACTAAATGAGCAGCATCTGCGATCGGCACTAAAGCAATCATTGCACCATCAAAGGCGCAGCCCCCTTGAGCCGCGCCAGGTTGTGCCTGTTGGGCGCAAGACTTGTTTTTCTTCTCGGATTGTTTGTGCTGATTATGTTCGCATCCTGTCTCAGTCAGCAGCTCGTTGATTTTGCCTTGGGTGCTTTTCATCTCTCTTCTCTTAATTGTTAATTGTCCTTTGTCATTTGTCATTTGAATTGACTATTGTACAGACGCGATTAATCGCGTCTCTACCAATGACTAATGACCAATGCCCAATAATTAGCAAATGTATCTTGTGACATCCTCTCCACATACATCGGCGAGGTAAGATAGAGCGCGGAAACGCAATCCTACAAATTCGTCATATAAAGGATTGAGTTTACATAGTGGTGGAATATCAATAGACTTCCCAAATAATTTAATTTGTCGCTCAAAAGGACAACAACAAGGAATTGTTTGGCAAATTAGATGAGCGAAGCGATTATTTTTAACCTGAATTCCATCCACTACACGGCGCAACGGATTAAGAAGATTGTGGAACCACCCTCGTTTTTTCTGGTTAGGTGGATGGTAATTAGGATGAGGATGAGTGTGAGTATGTTCGTGAGTGTGATTGATGGTTTCCATTTATCAATTCCTTGGGTAAATGCTATCAAGAAAAAGGGGGAAAATAATTCGTAATTCGTAATTCGTAATTATTTTCTCCCCTTAATTAACACGTTGTGTTTCTACGCAATTTCTAACGAATCAAGTCGTAGGAAATATCTGTCTTAGAAGGAATGTTGGTGTTGCGATCGATTTCTTCAAACAGGGTGTTTACAGTCCAGTTGAGGAGGTTGATCACACCTTGATAACCAATGGTGGCATAGCGGTGTAAGTGGTGGCGATCCATGATGGGGTAGCCGATTCTCACGAGGGGAATCTTGGTGTCGCGCCACAGGTACTTACCGTATGTGTTACCAACTAAGAAGTCTACTGGTTCGGTGAACAACAGTGAACGCATGTGCCACAAGTCCTTACCAGGCCAAACAGTTGCATGTTGACCGAAGGGGCTAGAAGCAAGCAGTTCTTTCATTTCTGCTTCAAATACTTCGTTGCTGTTGTGAACCAAGATATGCACAGGTTCAGCACCCATTTCTAGCATAAAGCCAACTACGCTGTATACTAAATCTGGTTCGCCGTAGATAGCGAAGCGCTTGCCGTGAATCCATGAGTGAGAGTCAGTCATGGCATCAACTGCACGACCGCGTTCGATTTCCAATTCTTGAGGAATGGGAATACCACTCAGTTCGCTGAGTTTCATCAAGAACTCATCAGTACCCTTAATGCCCCAAGGACGGGAAACTGAGGTTGGTTGCTTCCATTCTTTTTCGATGTACTCGCGGGTTTTGGGTGTAGAGTGTGCTTGCAGAGCGATCGTAGCTTTCGCGTTGATTGAATCTGCTGCATCTTCTAGCTTTGTTCCACCTGGGTACATATCGAACTCACCTGTGTTTGGTGAATCCAAGTAGTCGCTGTTGTCGGCTAGAATTGTGTAGTCAAAGCCGAACAGAGAAGCAATCCGCTTGATTTCGCGGTTGTTACCTACGTAGGTGTCAAAACCTGGGATGAAGTTGATTTTACCATTGCTGGTTTCTTTCTTATGACCTGCGGTCAAGTTAGAAAGAATTCCCTTCATCATGTTGTCGTAACCAGTGATGTGGGAACCGACAAAGCTAGGGGTGTGAGCGTAAGGTACTGGGAAATCTTGAGGAACTGAACCAGCTTGCTTAGAGTTGTTGATGAAGGCTTGTAAGTCATCACCAATTACTTCTGCCATACAGGTGGTGCAGACAGCAATCATCTTAGGCTTGTACAGTTGGTAAGAGTTCGCCAAGCCGTCAATCATGTTTTGCAGACCACCAAACACGGCTGCATCTTCAGTCATTGAAGAAGATACACCAGAGAATGGTTCTTTGTAGTGACGGGTTAAGTGGGTGCGGAAGTAAGCAACGCAACCTTGAGAACCTTGAACGAAAGGTAGAGTACCTTCAAAACCAACAGCAGCAAAGATTGCTCCTAGTGGTTGGCAGCCTTTAGCAGGGTTAACGGTTAAAGCTTCACGAGCGAAGTTCTTTTCACGATAATCCCAACCCTTTGTCCACTCTGAAACCCGTTTTACTTCTTCGGGATCGTGACCATTTTCAAACTGCTTTTTGTTTTCAAATAGCTGTTGGTACTCAGGTTGGTGGAATAACTCGACGTGATCTTGAATTTTTTCTGGATTCTGAGGCATTTCTTCTGGACTCCAAGGTTACTGAATTCTTTACTGATTGAGGTGCGAGTGGGATAGAGACGCGATTAATTCGTTACAGACGCGATGAATCGCGTCTCTACAAGGGAGTGGGAATATGATTCAAAATTCAAAATGCAAAAATCAAAATAAATTTTTAATCTTTCAATTTTGAATTTTGTATTCCCAACTCCCCCCTGGGGTTTTAGCCCCAGGTTATCCTTACTTATCTCACTCTCCCATTTCCCTAAACGGCAGCCTTAGCCTTAGCTTCAGCCTTCTTAGCCTGAGCTTTTTCATTCCAAGGAGCGCCAATTAATCCCCAGGTTGGGCTGTTGAGTGCTAAGTCCATGTCACGTGCGAAGATGGCAAAGCCGTCATAACCGTGATAAGGGCCGGAGTAATCCCAAGAGTGCATTTGACGGAAAGGAAGACCCATCTTTTGGAAGACGTACTTCTCTTTCACACCAGAAGCTACTAGGTCAGGCTTCAACGCCTTGATAAATTCCTCGAATTCGTAAGCGGTAACGTCGTCATAAACGATGGTGCCATTTTCGATGTAGTGAGTGGTACGTTTGTAATCGTCATTATGAGCGAACTCATAACCTGTACCAATCATCTTCATGCCCAAGTCTTGGAAAGCTGGGACAACGTGGCGAGGACGTAAACCACCAACCATGATGGCTACAGTCTTACCATCCAAGCGGGGGCGGTACTTAGCAACTACCGCATCCATTGTGGGTTGATACTTGGCGATAACTTTCTCAGCGTTTGCTTGGATTGTTTCGTCAAACTTGGAAGCGATTTCCCGTAAAGATTCAGCAATCTTGGTGGGGCCGAAGAAGTTGTATTCCAACCAAGGAATACCATAAGCTTCTTCCATGTGACGGCTGATGTAGTTCATCGACCGGTAACAGTGGATGAGGTTCATCTTCACATTGGGGGTCATCAACATTTCGTTGATGGTGCCATCACCTGACCACTGAGCGACTACGCGCAAGCCGATTTCTTCTAACAGGATGCGGCTAGCCCAAGCATCTCCACCGATGTTGTAGTCACCAATGATGGCTACATCATAAGGAGTACCTTCAAACTTGAGTGTACCGTCTTTTTTCGCTTGGTCGGATCTGGTGAAAACCCAGTCACGAACCATGTCGTTAGCAATGTGGTGTCCTAAAGATTGGGAAACACCCCGGAAGCCTTCGCAACGTACAGGTACAACTGGCTTGCCAATTTCTTTGGCTGTCTTCCGAGCTACTGCTTCGATGTCATCCCCAATTAGACCGATGGGGCATTCAGATTGAATGGAAACACCACGGTTGAGAGGGAAAAGTACATCAAGTTCTTGGATTAGCTTGACAAGTTTCTTGTCACCACCGAACACGATATCTCTTTCTTGGAAGTCAGAGGTGAAGTGCATGGTACCAAAGGTATCAATACCTGTGGTGCCGATGTAGTAGTTACGACGACCAGACCAAGACCAGTAACCGCAACCTACAGGCCCGTGGCTGATGTGGATCATGTCCTTAATAGGACCCCAAACCACACCTTTAGAACCAGCATAAGCACAACCACGAGCGGTCATTACCCCAGGAAGGGATTTGATGTTAGACTTAACGCCGCAATCGGACTTACCTTCTTCGTATACACTTAAGTGCTTTTCCCGTTTTTTCTTAGCTTTATCGGGGTAAGCGTCTAGAACTTCTTTAATTAGTTCTTTTCTTTCTTCGATGATGTTTTGATTTTCTGGAGGTGTCATATTTAGCCTCTGTGACTCGTAAGGATCAGGCATAGGGGGACTAGGAGTCCCCTCTAAGGTTAGGGGGGAGATGCTAGGGAGAGGATAAAAGGAAAGATATGAAACTCTTCCTTTTTCCTTGTGCTAAATCGTTATTTCTTAGCGGCTACTTAGACTAAGCTTGAGCAGCAGTCTGACCAACCAACTTGGCAGCATTTTCTTCGCTTTCGAGAATACCAAATTCAATCAACAATTCTTCTAGTTCTTCCATTTCGATGGGTGTAGGAATAGACAGGTTTTTGTTGTTGATGATCTTGGTAGCCAATGTCCGATATTCGTTAGCTTGGTTGCTTTCTGGTGCGTACTCGTTAACAGTCATCCGGCGCAATTCTGCGTGTTGAACAATGTTGTCACGGGGTACGTAGTGAATCATTTGGGTGTTCAACCGTTTTGCCAAGGTTTCGATCAATTCGATTTCTCGGTCTGTGTTACGGCTGTTACAAATCAAACCACCCAAACGCACGCCACCGGTGTGAGCATACTTAAGAACACCACGAGCGATGTTGTTAGCAGCGTACATCGCCATCATTTCACCAGATGTAACGATGTAGATTTCTTGTGCCTTACCTTCGCGGATAGGCATTGCGAAACCACCACACACAACGTCACCTAATACGTCGTAAGATACGAAGTCTAGGTCTTGGTAAGCACCATTTTCTTCTAAGAAGTTGATGGCGGTGATAATACCACGACCAGCGCAACCTACACCGGGTTCTGGACCACCAGATTCTACGCAACGAACGTTACGGAAACCGGTCAGCATTACTTCTTCGATTTCGATATCTTCTACTGCACCACGTTCTGCGGCGAGGTGAAGAACGGTTGTTTGAGCCTTGCTGTGCAGCATCAAACGGGTGGAGTCAGCTTTAGGGTCGCAACCGACGATGAGGATGCGTTGACCCATTTCTGCCATAGCTGCCAAGGTGTTTTGGGAGGTGGTAGATTTACCGATACCGCCCTTACCGTAGAAAGCTATCTGTCTTATGTTTTCTTCTGTCATTGTTCGTGTTTCCCTGCAATTGGTTGGTTGGTGGGTCTTTGCGTTTGTCAGTTGCGTTCACGCCAGTTGAGCGACAGTAGTGAGCGCGTGTAGAGCATCGTTGGTAGCGTTGGCATAAATGCCTGCTGGGGGCGATCGCTCCACAGCCAAAATTATTGAAAGTAAGTACATCGATCTTCCTCGTTAAATTTTTTTCTTTTTATCTTTTGTCCTTTGTCCTTTGTCATTTGTTTTGACAAAGAACAAAGAAAATTACGCAATTTACAAATACGTCATAATGTGTTTCAGCTTGCAAGATTCAATAGGACTTGGTGTTGCTATTTGTCAACAATCAATGCATAAGTCCTATTACTTGTTCAAAATAGCGCCCTTCATATTTGTGACGCGATCTAGTGCAGCTTTGGTGTTTTCTGCTGACACTCCACGCACAGCCATTGCTTCACCGAGATGCTTGGCGATCGCATCGAAGTGTGGTTGCTGTAGGTTCATTCCAGCGTGGGTTTTGTCCATTGGACGACCGCCGTATTGCTTTGGCCCTTCAAATATTTGAGCTAAGAAAGCAACTAGATGATTACGTTGCTTTGCCATATCTGTACCAGCAAAAAATGTGTTGAGGGTGCTGTCTGTGGCAATGCGTTTGTGGAGTTCATCTACTACTTGTTCAATAGCTGGTTGTCCACCAATGTTGTCGTACAATGTGCTCATATCCTGTTCCTTTGAAGCGAGTTGGATGATGAAAGAAAGCAAGTAGGCACTTAATCTATGAAGCCTATATGCTGTTAGCCGTCATAGTGATAGGAGTACCAATTCGTAATTCGTAATTCGTAATTCGTAATTCGTAATTAAGAAAGAATTGGTATGAAGCATTGATGTGGAGACAATGATTCGGTTCAAATCCTACTTTCTGTTCCTGGCTGAATGCATATTAGGGCGTATTTGTAGAGTACGTTAAGTCCTACAGCAATTCCTAAACTGCTTCGACTACAAGGCTCTTGCTGACACGATCTTGTAATCTGGCTTCGATCGCAATTTTCAGAGTTGCTGTACTACTAGAACAGGAACCGCAAGCACCTTGCAGTACAACTTTAACGCGATCGCCTTCTACATCATAGAGTTCTACATCTCCCCCATCTGCAATGAGTACGGGTCTGACTTCTTCATCAAGAACCTTTTGAATTAGAGCAATCTTTTGGACGTTTGTTAGCGCTCGTTCCTTAGATGTAACAATTTCTGTGGCAACTTTTACGCCGTAATTGTTGAGAGCAGGTGAGGCGTATTCCTGTTGAACTGATCTAATAATATCATCAATGTTCGCCAGACAGGAACCGCATCCGCCACCAGCTTTTACATAATTTGTTACTTGTTCGGCATCCGTGAGATGATTTTCTAGAATCACGCGACGAATCTTAGACTCGCTGATGCCAAAGCAACTGCAAACTAATGCACCTTCATCATCATCATCGTGGGTAGCTAGAGGTATGCCACGATAATTGTAGATAGCGGCTTCTAGGGCTTCTTGTCCCATGACAGAGCAATGCATCTTTGCTTCTGGTAAACCACCCAGGTAATCTGCAATGTCTTTATTGGACACTTTCAGGGCTTCATCTAAGGTTAAACCTTTAACCATTTCGGTTAATGCACTAGAAGATGCGATCGCACTAGTACAACCAAAGGTTTGAAAGCGAGCATCTAGAATCTTATCAGATTCTACTTCCACTTTCAGGTGCAATCTCAGAGCATCGCCGCAAGCAATGCTACCGATTTCGCCCGTTGCAACCTTAACTCCAGCTTCGCCCGTTTCTTCAATTTCTCCCTGATTCTTGGGATCGTAAAACAGTTCTAATACTTTATCGGTGTAGTCCCACATATTAAGTTCCGAGTGCTGAGTGGTGTTAGCGGAAGCGGGGCGTTTAGCCCGTGCTGAGTGGGGACAGGGGACAGGTGATAGGTGATAGGGAATAATCTGTACCCTATAACCTGTACCCTATTCCCTAATTAACGATGCGCCAGTGCTTGTTCTTGTCCTTGCAACCAACCCGCATTATCATTTTTGAAGGGTGAGAGGGCGCGTAAACGTTCTACAATACTGGGCATTACCTCTATTACTTGATCGATTTCGGCTTCGGTGGTGTAGCGACAAAGACTGAAGCGGATAGAACCGTGCAAAGTTGTATAGGGTAAGCCCATTGCCCGCAGGACGTGGGAGGGTTCTAGAGAACCGGAGGTGCAAGCAGAACCGGATGATGCACAGATACCGTATTTGTTCAATAACAGTAGAATTGCTTCACCTTCGATGTACTTGAAGCCGATATTGGTGGTGTTTGGCAATCTCTGCGTAACGTCACCGTTAACGACACAATCGGGAATTTTAGCTAGTAAAGTTTGTTCGAGGCGATCGCGCAGCCTTCTTTCTCTTGTGGTCGCTTCTTCTAAGTGTAACAGTTCTAGTTCCGCAGCTTTGCCCAAGGCGATAATTGCTGGAACATTCTCTGTTCCCGCTCTACGTCCGCGTTCTTGGTGTCCCCCAATCATGAAGGGACGGAACCGAACCCCGCGCCGGATATATAAAGCACCAATTCCTTTCGGCCCGTGAAGCTTGTGACCAGACAGGGTTAACATATCCACGGTGCTAGTTTTCATATTCAACGGGATTTTTCCCACTGCTTGCACCGCATCTACATGGAAGATAGCGCCATATTCTTTTACGCGCAACCCAATTTGCTCAATTGGGAAAACCGTTCCGGTTTCATTATTCGCATACATAATTGTCACCAAGGCGGTGTTACCCGTCAAGGAAGCTTCTAGTTCATCTAGATCCAGCTGCCCTTGATGATTTACTGATAGATAGGTAACACTATAACCTTGGGTTTCTAATTGTTTGCAGACATTGAGTACTGCTGGATGTTCAACTTGGGTGGTGATGATGTGTCGCTTTTCTGGTTGCGCTAACAGTGCGGCTCGAATCGCCGCGTTATCTCCCTCAGTACCGCAACTTGTGTAGACAATTTCTGACTCATCGGCTCCCAGGATGGCTGCAAGTTGTTCTCTTGCTGTTCTCACTGCTTTACCGACTTGCCCACCAAAAGTATGCATACTGGAGGGATTGCCGTAATAATCCGTCAGGTAAGGTAGCATTACCTCTATAACTTCTGGGTCTACCTTAGTGGTGGCATTATTATCGAGATAGATGCAGTTATTTTGCATTGTTGTCTTCAATTACGAATTACGAATTACGAATTATTTAAGCTTCTGCACCCATTGTTTGGGATTGACGCTTTTGCAACTGTTCCGAGTATTTCTGGGAATAGCAGTTAAACCAACGTTCCCAGTAATCTTGTTTATTTGTTAATTTAGCAACTACGCGGTTGTAATTGGCAAACCAGCCTTCCCAGTAATCGCTAGGCTGCTTAACGCAACCGTTGCAGGTGGGACAACCAGCTTTACACTGGGGCATGGTATGAATACTACCAACACAATTTGTACAAAGTTCAGGGTCAATCCAGTGCTGTCCATCAACCACTTTTACTGCATTTGTGGGACATACCGTTAGACAGAGATTGCAGGAAATACACTGGCTAGTAAGAATTTTGTAAGCCATGATTTATTCTCCTTTTGGGGAATGGGGCATTAGAGTTAGGGTAGAGGTTACAGGTGATAGGCAATAATCTGTCCTCTGTAACCTGTAACCTATTCCCTAATTACCTAATTCCTTAACGTATTGCTCGTAGAACTCCAAAGCAACCTTTTCAATTACGTCGTAAGCTTCAACAGTCTTGATTCCAGCTTCTTGCAATTTTTCTTGAGGACAGTTACCAATCTTGGAGACTAAAACTGCTTTGCAATCTGCGATCGCTTTCATAATATGCTCAAAAGAAGCTTCTTCGCCGTATCCACCTTGGCAGTATTGGTCAATTTTGCGGTGACTGACAAAGCGAACTTCGTCCCCACCCACTTCGTAAATTTGGAATTCTTTCGCATGACCGAAGTGTTGGTTAACTAATCCACCGCCTTTGGTTGCTACTGCAACTAAGATTTTAGGACTGTTAGCAAATTTCTTGCCGGCTAGCGCCTTGTCTTTGGCTACTTTAAGTTCTTCTTTAAACTTCTCAATCCCTTCGTGAACGGTAGCGCGTTGTTCCATGTCGTATTCTGGAGTCATTTCCAAGAATTTCTCTTTGGAAAACTCCTGGCTGCGGTCTTCTCCCAATAATCCGACTGCATCGGCACGGCACTGGCGACAGTGACGCATCATTTTCATGTTACCAGAGCAGTTGTCTTGAACTTCTTTGAGTTCTTTGGGTGTGGGGCCGCGTTGACCAGTTAAACCGAAGTGTGTGCCATGTTCTGGTGCAGAAATCAATGGCATGATGTTGTGCAAAAATGCACCTTTCTCACGAATGACTCGATTCACTTCGACTAAGTGATGGTCATTAATTCCGGGAATCATCACTGAGTTAACTTTGCACAAGATGTCAGCGTCTTTCAGGGCTTGCAATCCTTCCATCTGTCTTTCGTGGAGGATTCTTGCGCCTTCAATGCCTCTGTAGCGCTTGCGTCTGTAGTGAACCCAAGGATAAATCTTAGCACCGATCTCTGGATCTACCATGTTAATGGTGATCGTCACGTGATCTATATTTAATTGTTTAATGCGATCGATGTAGTCTGGCAGCATTAAACCATTGGTTGATAAGCACAGCTTGATGTCTGGTGCTTGCTCTGCAATCAACTCAAATGTGCGGAAGGTTTTTTCTGGGTTCGCCAGAGGGTCGCCAGGACCAGCAATTCCCACAACTGTCATTTGGGGAATCTTGCCGCCAATGACCAAAGCTTTGTGTGCTGCTTGTTCTGGTGTTAGCAATTCGCTAACTACTCCAGGACGGCTTTCGTTAGCGCAATCATATTTGCGGTTGCAATAGTTGCATTGAATGTTGCAAGCTGGTGCAACTGCAACGTGCATCCGGGCGTAGTGGTGATGAGCGTCTTCGCTGTAGCAGGGATGTTTAGCAATGCGTTCTTGAAGCTTTTCGTCCCTTTCCACGGTGGCGCTGCTGTTGCTGTCGCAGCCGCAACCACCGGATTTTGCTTGGGTTGTCGATTCCGTAGCGTTGGAGTTGAGGAGTCGTGTAGACGGTGATGTCATTGAATTTCGCAAAAAGGTCGGTGGACTCGGCTGCCACTGTGGGAGATGCTGTTGCTACTCTTTCATGCCCAGAATTGAAGTCGCGTCTTCCACACTGCCTGCAAACCCTTGGGTTCGGGCGACTTGTTTTCAAGTCAGGCAGGCGATAGATATCTGATGTTCGGCTGGTGTGTGTCAACGTTCGGTTCTTGGGTAGAATTTGTGCTTACAGCCGCGACTTCTCTTCACTTCAGGCATGGTGCTATGTCATCCCTCCACTCACTTTTCGCTTTGTTTTGTTTCAGAGCGTTAAGTGATTGGCGATAAAAGATTTATATCAGCCGTCTTGAAGCTAGGCGATATGTGTATCTAGGATAGAATTTATTGGATTTATTACATTTGTACTCAAATACTAAAAACCCTAATTCTTAAAGCATTACAAGAATTAAAAAAGTTTTTTTCGGGTAGGGGTTCTAGTATTTTTTGGTTGGGGTTCTAGTGTTTATAGATAGGGGTTCAGGATTTCTTTGTACTCAGCTAAAACCCAATCCCAACAAGGAATTTAATCTACTTGTAACTGGGTTTGGGTTATTTCAATGTGTACTCAGATTGCCCTCAAATTCCGTCAAAAGCAGTCAAGACCAAGGGTTTGAGGGTGAAAAACTGGAGTAGTCTACATCGTTCTACTCCAGAAACGTGCGAAATTCAATTCTGTATCTAACATATCATTTTTTTGAGGGTAAAAATGCAATTCATATTTTTTTAATTTTTGCTTTGACAATGATATTCAATTGTGGTTCTAAGTCTTATCTGATAAGCCATATAAGCTAATGGGGATAGGTGTGTTGCTGCACATAATTTTCAAAAAACTTAACTTTCAACTCCTTTTTTTCATTCCCACAATGAGGAGATGGGTAAGAAATTCTCAGATTTTGTGTTTAAGAGAAACAACAAACTACAATCTAACATGATTGAGCGATCGCAATGAATTTTCTGAATTGCTCACTACAAACCTTTGCAAAAAATCTAACCCCCTTCCTGATGCGGGAAGAAGAAAAGTTTAAAGTCTCTCTTCTTTTCAGAGAGAGGTTTTCCAGATACCGTTCTTTGTTGCTGATACTATTTGGCTACAATCAAACCAAGCGTAAAAATCTTAGTTTCGTTATGATCGCCATCCCCCAACAGCCGCCAAAAATGACCGTTGAGGAATATCTCGAATGGGAACCTCAGCAAGACCTTCGCTACGAATATGCCAATGGCGAAGTGTTTGCGATGACAGTTGGTACAATTCCGCATAACGACATTGCACTTAATCTCTACAGAGCTTTGTACCCTCATCTGCGTTCCAGAGGTTGTCGAGTGAATGTGTCAGATGTGAAAATGCAACTCACGCCCCAGAGCCGCTATTATTATCCTGATGTTATTGTCAGTTGCAACCCTCAAAACCTGAATGCCCGCAATTTTATTCAACATCCCAAGCTGATTGTCGAAGTTCTTTCCCCAGGTACAAACGCTAAAGATCGGGGTGAAAAATTTACTTATTATCTGACAATCCCCAGTTTGCAAGAATATCTCTTGATTGACTCGGAAAAAATCTCTGTTGAGCGTTACTGTCGGGGTGAGGGTAAGATGTGGCTTTACTATCCCTACACGGCTGAAGATATGGTCACTCTATCGAGCATTGAATTTGAGTGTCCGATTGAATTGCTGTATGAAGGTGTTGTATTTACCACTGAAGAATAAAGAGAATGTTCCGTGTTAACTCTTAAAGAGCGATGTCTACGACGGGCTGCGCCTACGCACTTTAAGCAACTGCATAGCCAGTGTAGGGTACTAGCTGCCATACAGGTGTAGTTTTAGACTGATATTGATAGATATTTTAGGAAATTTATGGCTGCGCCTAGCATCTTCGTTAAATGCAATGCGTAGGCGTAGCCAATCGTAGACATCGCTACACTGTAGTCATAAGCTGTCTAAGTTCATTCACGAAAACAGGGTAGCAGGAGGAATGCAATGAAAGCAGTGGTTATCCGTCGGTATGGCGCGGCTGAGGTGTTGCACTATGAAGATGTGGAGCAGCCGAAAATTGAACCAACGCAGTTACTTGTGAAAGTTCGTGCTAGTAGTGTTAATCCCATTGATTGGAAAATCCGTAAAGGGATGTTGAGTTTGATTACCGGCAGTAATTTTCCAAAGATTCTGGGGTTTGATGTGGCGGGAGATGTGGTAGCCGTTGGCTCTGGTGTCACCCGTTTTAAAGCAGGAGATGCTATTTATGGCAGTACTAGCTTTCCTGGAGGAGGTTATGCCGAATTTGCAGCTGTTCCAGAAAATGTGGCGGCTCTTAAACCAACGAACTTATCTTATGAAGAAGCTGCGGCTGTTCCCTTAGCAGCGCTCACGGCTTTGCAAGCCCTGCGAAATGAGGGAAATATTCAAACAGGACAAACTGTTTTGATTAATGGTGCTGCGGGCGGTGTAGGCAGTTTTGCAGTACAAATTGCTAAGGCTTTAGGGGCAGTGGTAACGGGAGTTTGCAGTACCAAAAACTTGGATTTGGTGAAATCTCTCTTAGCAGACCGCGTGATTGATTATACGCAGCAAGATTTCACCGAAGATATAGCGCAGTATGACATTATCTTTGATGCAGTGGGTAAGCGATCGCTCTCACAAACCAAAAGAGTCCTCAAACCCAACGGAATTTATATCACCACGCTACCCAGCCCTGAAGTCTTCTTAGAGGGCATCTTAACAGCATTCCTTCCCGGTCAAAAAGCGAAATTTATCCTAGAAAAACCCAACACTCAGGACTTGGTTTATCTGAAAGAATTGATTGAAGCGGGTAAAATTCGTGTGGTGATTGATCGCACATATCCCTTAGAAGAATTAGCGGCGGCTCATGATTATAGCGAAACTGGGCGTGTAGTGGGTAAAATTGCGATCGCAGTTTCTAGTTGACTTTCCAAAGATCCTCTCAAACCTTTTTAAATTTTGGATTTTAAATTATTCAATCCCTTCGGGTGACGCTCGTTCGCTCTTAGCGTCTCCCCTTCTCCCAAAGGGGAGATGCTAGCGCCAAGGGAGAAGACCGCGCTGCTTCACCAAAATCCAAAATTTAAAATTCGGTGACTGGTGCTATTTGACTTCTATAAACGAGATTATGTTATCTAAGTCAGCTCCTAAAGATTTATAATCACCAGCACTAAACTCACGGCATCGACCACCTGTTTCATGTTGGCATACACGTAGCACTGTACCCGGTGGTACACTTAATGAGCTAATAGCATCATTACCAACAACCTTTAAGTTACCTTGGTTGGCTTTGTATACTCCTGGGCTTGTAGGAAATGACTGGGAAGCTCCAGCAAAATTAGGGTCTCTGTAGACCTTAACTTGTGCTGACGGCGTAGAGGGGAGATTGTAGGATAGCTTGTAGATGGTGCCGCTGTAGTCATCCGAAATTAACAAATTACCTTGCTGGTCAACTACCATATCTACCGGTCGTCCCCAGACTTCTTGCGTTGAGGGAACTAGCCAACCGTTGACTAAATCCATCTCCTCCCCTAGAGTCTTTGTCGTAATGTTCCAGGGAAAGTAAGCTATTTTGTAGCCCGTTTTCTTTTGCCGATTCCATGAACCATGCAGCCCCGTTACTGCCCCACTTGAGTACAGGCTGGGAAACTTAGTATTTTGTAAGAATGTTAGTCCCAAGGGAGCCGAATGGGCTTGAATACCCTTGTCAATCCTGTCCATTGCATTGCAATTAACACGTCCATCAGCATTAAACTGATAGTCGCGGTCAAATGGCATATTGTTGAGGCCAGTTGATGTGTCAGGATTGGGGTTGCAGAATGGCCAACCGTAGTTACCGCCATCTCGGACTTTTGTAAACTCCTCTGGCGGGTGGTTGTCTACGTAGGAGGGGATAATCTTACCGTAATTGCCACTGCTATCCTTGAAGGGATAGGCGATGTTGTCTCGATTATTAACGACTACCCAAAGGTCATTTGTGCCAGGTAAGAATGCCAATCCTTCGGCATTACGTAAACCTTGGGCAAAAAGCCGCTGATTGGTTCCATTAGCGTCGTACTGGTAAATCGCACCACGCTTCGGGTAACTGACAGTATCTTCCAGGCAGGCATTGCACGTAGAGGCAATCGACACGTATAGTTTGTGATTGGCATCAAGTGCGATATTTTTCAGTTCGTGACCATAAGAGCCTTTGAGTTCTGATGTGCTGCTGTCTGGTAAACCAATCACAACGATTTGGCGATTTTTGGCGATTAAATCTCCAGAATTGTAGATGAAGCGGTTAATTTGATGAGTCTCAGAGATATAAATGTATGTGGTGTTGCCAATTTTATGAAACACAATATCATGTGGCTTGCGTAGACCCGTCACGAAGTCAGAAATAATTGGGTCTTTGCTGCCATTTGGCCGGACAATTAATACTTTACCCGTACTGGGCTGTGACACTAGAAGATCCCCATTGGGAGCAACTGCCATAAAGCGAGCTTGCTTAATGCGAGCATAAACAGAGATAGAGAAATTGGGCGGCACTTTTAAGTAACGGTTAGTATTAAACGGTTCATAAGACATTGTGCTAGGCACTTTCAGCTTGGTTTCGACAGACGCAGGGGGTGGGTTGCCGAACGCTGCGGTGGGAACAACCTCTAAGGACATAAAACTAACTAGTGATGCAGATATTATGCGTCTGAGTATCTGTGTTGGTTTTAGAGCAAACATCATGATTCTGAACTTCCCTCTAGCATTGTGGTGATTTATGTTACACATAACTCTCGGCTAGCCGATTTTTCCGAGAGTTAGAACAAACATTACTCAGGGGTAGTCGTTTTTGAGAACACTTCGTTAAATATATTTATATACCCGTATTTTTCTTAATTTATCAAAAAATGGGTGAATCGGAAGTTAGGCAGAGCGATCGCTCTTTCAAACCAAAAGAGTCCTCAAACCCAAGGGAATTATCACCCCCAAAACCATTATGTATAGAGCTTTAACAGCATTCATCTCCAGTCAAAAAGTCAAGTTTGTGTTTGAACAACCCAACCCTGAAGACTTGGTTTTTCTCAAAGAATTGATTGAATCTGGCAAAATTCATGTGGTGATTAATTGCACATATACCCTAGTACAAGTAGCATCGCCTAAAGATTGTAGCAAGAGTGAGCATGCTGTGGGTGAAATTGCGTAGGCGCAGCCCGTCGTAGACATCGCAGTTAGCAATTGATCTGAAAAATCAACGCGAAACCTCACCCCTTAACCCTCTTCCTTTATAGCTATCCATTCGTAATGTAGACGGTGGGAGGATATTAACTTGAGAGACAGAAAATGTACTCAGGTATAGCCTAAAAGGAGAGACAATACTTTTCGGTTAAGGGGGAAAGGGGAAAGGGAAAGGGTTTGAATTTCCCTTTCCCCATTGCCCTTTAACCTTTCCCCAGACTAAAAGAGAGATTATTGGGTTTAACCGAAAAGTATTGAAAGGAGAGAGGTGAGAGTGTATTGCATACAAGCGATAACCCTTATAAGGAATGGTCAAAAATGACAAACAATGCCCAATCCCTAATCTTCAGGCTGTGGTGATTGTGGATGCTTCAATAATAGGTTCAACTTGTATCGGTGGCGCTTTTTCTTCAAAGGCGGCTAAATCGAACCAAAAAGTGGTGCCAATGCCGACTTCACTCACCAGATGGACTTTACTACGATGTCTATCGATGATATTTCTGACAATCGATAAACCTAAACCCGTGCCTTCTAGGGTGTGAACTCGGTTTTCTACGCGGAAGAAGCGTTCAAAAATTGAGTGTTGATCTTCTGTGGCAATGCCAATTCCAGTATCGGAAATTTCAATTCGCACTGGAGAAGATTGGGTATGACTGGGTTTGAAATCTAGTTGGTAGGCACGGATTGCTACTTTACCACCGGCTTTGGTGAATTTAAGGGCATTACCAATCAGGTTGCCAAACACTTGTACTAACAGATCATAATTACCCATTACCAGGGGCAAATTAGGAGCAACTTCCTGAAGGAGTTCAACACCTTTATCTTTAGCGTTGAGTTGGTAAGTACGCAGTGTTTGCTCGATCGCTTGGGCTAAATCCACGCCATCGAAGTTGTACTGGCGACCAGATTCGAGTTTTGACAAATCCAAAACATCGTTAACTAGGCGGGTTAGGCGATCGGTTTCATGGTTCACTGTTTGCAGAAACTCTTGCCGTTCTTGCAAAGCTAAGTCTTCGCCGTAGTCGTGCAGGGTTTCAATATAAGTTTTGATGTTAAATAGAGGCGTTCGCAGTTCGTGAGAAACGTTGCTGATAAATTGGCTTTTTGCATCGTTTAATTCCACCTCACGGGTTATATCTTGGACAGTAATCGCAATGCCTTTGATGCTTTCTCTTTGCACGTTGAGGACTGTAGTCAAGAGAATGCGGATCGTTCGTGGGGTGGGTTGGTTAATAAAAATTCGGAATTCAGCGCTTTCGCATTCGCCTGCGGCCATTTCGTACAATGGGCGGGTGATTTCCATTTGTACCGCTGGGGGCAAGTGATGTAATACGTTTTGGCCTACCACATCAGCTGCTTCCCAGCCAAAAATTCGCTGTGCTGTGGGGTTGACTAAAATCACCTGCATGTTGTTATCAATCAACACAGCACCATCTGCGATCGTTGAAACTAGGGTTTCTAGCTTGGCTTTTTCTGCGGTCAGTTCCTCAATATTCTGTTCTTCATAGCGCTCTAATCGCTCTGCCATCTCATTAAAGCTTAAAATTAACTCCCCCAGTTCGCCCCCTAAAGGTAAATCAATGCGCTGTTTGAAATTCCCGGTAGCAATTTGCTTCACCCCTACCAGCAGTTCTTTAATGGGCTTGGTGATGGTTAAGGCGTTAATTACACCTGCCAAAATCACCATTACCCAAATCGTGATAAAAACGGCAATGGTAACATCGCGGGTAAAATTGGTAGAGATGACAGCGGTCTGATTGGGGTTGATACCGATCGCTAATACACCTAAGTATTTTTTATTGACGATCAGGGGAATAAACACATCGGTGACTGTTCCATCTGGGGTCATGTGTTGCCGCACCATCGGCTTTTCCCCATCACCAGGGTAGTCTTCTGGCAGTTGTATTCGCCGCTTAATGGTAAGGGAGTTTTCTACCTCCGCTTCCCAAAAAGGAATGCCAAAAAAGATTTCCCCGGTTTCATCAGCGTAGAGCATATAACGCACACTAGAGGTGCTGCTGTAGAAGCGTTGAGAAAATTGGGCGACCTCAGTCAGATTATTGTCAGCAACTAGGGGGGCAACATTGGCAGCAAGTAGCAACCCCAAGTCACGACCAAAGCGGGTGTCATTCATCCGCGCATCCTGCTGAATTGTATTCACAGCCCAGAAGGTCAGACCACTCATCACCAATGAAACTACCATTGTGGCCACAGCCAATAATTTGGTCTGGAGTGTGAACTCCGACCACCAAGTAGCGATCGCATGTCGAATTGTTTTTAACAGACTTAGCATCTTAAATAAAGTTGTTAGTAGTCTTTGTTATAAAGCCCAACAACTAAAAAATTAACAGTTAATTTGACAAACATGTAAGGGGACAGAGAGAGATGGGAAACTCCAGGGGATATTCCTGTAAGGTAGTCTTAACGAATTTACCTCATTTCAGCCATCCGAGTTTATATCCAGTTGAGGATGAACGCGTTAAACCTCATTTTTGCGACTATTGGTTACGCACAGATGAGCAGTCTAACAAAAATCCAACCTGTCGTGATTTTGAGCTAGTTGTCCACCTCAGGTTAGCGGCTGCTAGTAAACACATCAGACTGTATTTAAATTGAATACCTTAGCGATCGCTTATGGGGTTTTCCCCTCTTGCTTCCCACTCGCTACTCTATGCCCAATATCTCTCCGGTAATATATCCCCTCAAACTGAATATATTTGATCCCTGCGTAGGCTTGAGCGATCGCTTGCTCAAAATTTTCTCCGATCCCGGTCACATTTAATACTCGACCCCCATCTGTCACTAATTCTTGTTGCTGGTTCAAGTTCGTACCTGCATGAAATACGGTTGCTCCTGTTGCCTCTGCCTCACCAATGCCAGTAATGACCTGGCCTTTCTCATATTCTCCGGGATAACCGCCTGAAGCTGCAACGACAGTGGCAGATGCTCCCGCTTTCCAAGCAATGGGCGGCAATTCACTTAACCGCTGTTGTACACAAGCTAGAATCAATTCTTCTAGAGGTGTTGCTAAGAGTGGCAAAATCACCTGGGTTTCGGGATCGCCGAAGCGACAGTTAAATTCCAAAACCTTCAAGTCGCCATCGGGTACAATCATTAACCCAGCATACAGTACACCTCGGTAATCAATGCCTTTAGCTCGTAAGGTTGCGATCGCTCTTTCTAAGACTTCTGTTTGAATGCGTGCCATCAACTCTGTTGTAGCAATGGGTGCTGGGGCATAGGCTCCCATCCCACCAGTATTTTCTCCCGTATCGCCGTCACCAATTCGCTTATGGTCTTGAGCTGGCAGCAAGGGTCGAATTGTTAACCCATCCGTTAACGCTAAAACTGACACTTCTTGCCCAATCAAACATTCTTCAATGACGACAAATTCACCAGCACTGCCAAATTGTCCCTGAAAAATTGCATCAACGGCACTTTCTGCCTGCTCAACTGTTTCAGCTACTATTACACCCTTACCAGCCGCCAAGCCATCAGCTTTGACGACAATTGGCGCTCCCTGAGATTGGATGTAAGATTTTGCTGCTGCTGCCTGCGTAAATACCGCACTTCGTGCCGTCGGAATCCCCGCTTCTTGCATCAGGGCTTTTGCCCAAGCTTTACTCGCCTCAATTTGCGCTCCTGCTCTAACTGGGCCAAATACCATTAATCCTTTGTCTTGGAGGTAATCTGTGATTCCCTTCGCCAAAGGCACTTCTGGCCCAACTATCACCAGAGTTATGCCATGTTCTATAGCATATCGGCTCATGCCCTCAAAATCATCGACTGCTAGGGGCAAGTTCTGGCAACGTTCCATACTTGCTGTACCCCCATTCCCTGGTACACAGACAACTTGCTCAATTTGCTTAGATTGCAACAGTTTCCATGCCAGAGCGTGTTCGCGCCCTCCGTTACCTACAACTAAAACTTTCACTGCTTTCCTCGTGCGTTCCTTGCGAAACGAGAATACCTGATTCGGCTCTCGCGGATCAATTTTTTCACCAATGATCACACTTGTACAAGCCCCCTCACGACTAAAAAGGCTGAGGAGGAGGGTGCAAGAAGGAATATAGCTATCGAATTTCTACTGGATTTATTTTTAAAATCCAATTTAGTTAATTAGTAGAATTATAAATGTTATTAATAGCAATAATTCAATAAATATACTTAGATCATTCCAGTGTAAGTACAATATTTAAGTATTTATGATGATTTTTTGGAGCATTGAAATAATTGAGAAAAAAATCATCTTCAGGTAATGACGATCATTGATTACAAGTATTAACCTGTGAATATGGAGATTAATGAAAATATCAAAAAATAGGCAACATGGCTAAAATTATTGTTACTGGAGCCGCTGGCTTTATTGGCTCTCATCTTGCAGAAACATTGCTGCAACAAGGAGAAGAAGTGATCGGGATTGATGAATTTAATGATTACTACGATCCTATGTTAAAGCTTAAGAATGTTGCACACTTACATCAGTCACCCGGCTTTACATTAATTGAAGGAGATATGCAGTTTTTAGATTGGCAGAAACTCCTAAAAGATGTTGATGTAGTTTACCATCAAGCAGCACAAGCAGGTGTCAGAGCGAGTTGGGGTAAAGCTTTTCGAGGTTACACAGAACGAAATATTAACGCTACACAAATTTTGCTAGAAGCAGCCAAAGATGCTAAAGACCTGAAAAGATTAGTGTTTGCCTCATCATCAAGTGTATATGGTGATGCAGAAACATTACCCACTCACGAGGGAATTTGCCCTCAACCAGTTTCTCCTTACGGCATTACTAAGCTAGCGGCTGAAACTTTGTGCAGACTGTATCACAAAAACTTTGGTGTGCCATCTGTATCATTGCGGTATTTCACTGTTTATGGCCCTAAACAGCGCCCAGATATGGCATTTCATAAGTTCTTTAAATCCATTTTACAGGATGAGGCGATTCCTATTTACGGCGATGGACAGCAAACGCGGGAGTTTACGTTTGTTAGTGATGTCGTCGCCGCCAATTTAGCCGCCGCCTCCGCACCCGAAGCAGTGGGAGAAATCTTTAATATCGGTGGCGGTAGCAGGGTGGTTTTAGCAGAAGTCTTAGATACGATTGAAGAAATTGTTGGGAAACCAATTAAAAGAAACCACATAGAAAAAGCTATGGGAGACGCCCGCCACACTGGTGCTGATGTATCTAAAGCGCAGAGAATTCTGGGATATCAGCCGCACATCTCTCTTAAAGAGGGTTTGACACAGGAATGGCATTGGATTAAGTCGTTGTATACCTGATAGGATTTCACCATATTGCTAAAATTTAATCCGCTTGCGTTAGTAGGGACGCAATACGGTTCGGTTAAGGGAAGAGACGCGATAAATCGCCGTCTCTACAAAGGACTGATTATTGTAAAGACGGCGATTTATCGCGTCTTTGTGATCTATAACTTTCATCAAAAAACCTTATCCGAACCGTATTGAGTAGGGACGCACGGCTGTGCGCCCTACAGGGGATTGTGGTTCAAATAAATGAAAAAGGCTGTAATTCCCTCTTTTTTATCCCCCTATTCCCATGATTGAAATTCATCAATGGCGCTACGAATTAAGGAAGTTATTTGAGCGCGACGGGTTTCAAAATTGGCAGCGATGTAAATCAGCAGGATGCCAACTAGCAAGCCAACAATCCATTTTAAAAAAGAGTACTGCAAGCTGAAAATTACCGATTGATAGATTGTAGTGATTAAAAAAGTAGCTGTACCAATGTAGAGAAAAGCCCGCACTCGCAAAGCTAATCCGGCAAAGATGGCGATGAGGCTGAAAATTCCCGGTATCCAGGCTGTATCTTGATTAAATAAAATTGCCCACCCACAAATTAAACCACTACCTAGCACTCTCAGAATATGGCGAGCTGCTTTGTACTCTGGTAACCTCAGTTGGGTATCTACTTGAGCAATATAAAGCAGTGATAGCCCAATTGGCGTGACATACCATAAAACATCAGTCAGGCGTAAGGAATCAAACCATCGGAAAAGTGCCCAATCAATCAACCCCACACTGACATAGGTAAAACGGATGTTTTCACCCACCTTTGCGAGAAAGATGTAGAATCCAGCTGCGAGTACCAAGGTAATGGGGTAAGTTTGCAGTCTGGTTTCCCATAAAATTATCAATGGTATGATGTAGGCGGCTTGCTGCCAAGGTCTTTTAGACCAACCCCAATTTTCCCAAGGTAGAATGTACAGAAAATAGGCTACCACACAAGCGATCGCACCGTTCCAAGGAACTAACGGCCCCGCCCAAAATTGTCCCACTGCTGTCTCGCGCCAATAAACCCTCATCCCGGCTACCTCTAATAAGCCAAGGTAAACCCACATTTCGGCGATTGTGATTCCTCCAAAGATGCTGGGGGAAGTGCGCGAATTTCGTCCCTGAAAGATGGCATAGCGAATCAAAAATACCCCAGTTGCCAATCCCACCAAACGGTTAACTCCAATGGGAAGAGGAATGGCAGCCATTAATAAGCAGCTACTCCAAGCCCAATGAATATGGGCAATTCCTTTCAGTTCTTGGGGAGTCAGGCGTAAGTAGCTTACCAGCCAAGGCGATAGGATGCGGTAAGCATACATAATACTGGCACCAAGGGCAGACATGGCAATCAATCCATCACCTAATGCTCCTCCTGAAGCTTGTAACATTTGATAGAACAAAAGTTCATAAGCAGAAATTGATACGCCAATGATTCCTAAGTACAGCAGGGGTTTAAAGTTCTCGCGCCGTCGCCCCACGCCAATGATAATTAAAGCTACACCCAAGGAATACAAACCTGTCCACTCGGTGAAGGTGTTCAAACGCAGTAATACACTGAATGCACCATAAATTAATGGCAAAATGTGAAAACTGCTAGGAAGCCTTTCTAACTGATGTCGTCGTCGCCACCACTCGCCGACAAGTTGAGCGATTAAACCTAAGCCGATATTTGCGATTGGCAAGCCACGCTCCGCGATCGCAATTTTAACAGTTGAGTGTTCCCCAAATCCCAGCCCTTGGGCAATCAACAATTCTAAACACCAACCGATGCCATAAAATGCCCAATTTGTCGGTTCGCGCCAACTGCGATAAACAATGGCTGCCAAGGTAATTGCAGTAGCAGCTAAGTATAAAAATCCAGAAGTAATAAACCCTGAGTAAATCAGTCTTGAGTGTAGCGTCAAACCCAACAACTCAAAACCACACAATGCGATCGCCCATTTATCACTTGCAGCTGCATATATAACTGCTAATTCGTTACCGCGTCGGCTCAAAACTGTCCGCGCTAACCATAGACTTAAGGTTGCGATCGCTCCTACGACAAACCAACCTGCTAGCGAGAGGCGAGGTAAGCCAGGTACACCTACCCATAGCAGCGCCACAATGAAACTTAGAGCAAATCCTTCTGTAATTACCGCAGATATTTGGTTTCGCAAATAGCGCGTATTGGCGAACATCAATCCCGTACCCACAGCCAAACCGATTAATCTGGTTTCTGGTAGCTGTAAAGTAAGTAACTGAGCAACTCCCACAGCCAAGACACTCAAGTAACGGGTAGTAGTCCGACGTTCTGTAGTTGTGCAATTGGCAACACCCGTGAGAGCTATAGGCGTAACTAGCCATAAGGCTCCCCAATAAGCTTGGCTATCAGCTATGCCATACCATGATGATTCTGCATTCATCCACAATAGGAAAAAACTAGCGGCGGCTAGTCCTAAACCGATATCCCATGCACTACGTTGCCATAGTCCTTCTTTGACGCTAAATCGCCATTCTGCAACCATCAGAGCTAATAAAATACTTGCCCAGACTTGTTGACTTAGGGTTGGTTCCAGCCAATTAATGGTAGAGCAAAATGTCAGTACCCCCATGATGTGAGTTAGATATACCAGCAAAAGAGAGGAGGAGGAGCGGCGTTGAGTGACGAATGCCAGAGTGATTGTGGAAAATAGCAAATTTAGCGATCGCAATGTGGGATTTACAATAGCGATCGTTGTTAAAAAAGTTCCAAATAAGAGGGTGAGCAGTTCACCAAATTTAGCCAATTCTCGCTTTTCGGTGCGATGCAGGCTATCTGTGAGCGCCACCATCAAAATTACGTAGGGAAATAAAGCTATACTCAGCAATGCCCAAGGTTCATTTTGAGAATTGGTGAGTTGGGTGCCAGTTGCGATCGCTAATTTCTGGAAGCTATCAGGTACTAATCGCCAACCTAGCCAAATCGTTTGTAAGCCGATGACAAAAACAGCTGCGAAGTCAGCCTTTAAGCTGTACTGCTGCAAGCGATTTCCCACAAACCACAAACCCAAACCACTCACAGCTATTGCTTGCCAAGGATAATTTACTACCGAAACGAGCCAACCCAGGAAGATTAAAATGCCACCGAGTTTTTCCCAAAGTAAGAGGGATGAGGGGGATGGAGGGGATGAGGGAGATGAAGAGGATGAGGAAGATATTACTGTTACCTCCCCTGCTCCCCCTGCTTCCCCTGCCCTCTCCCATCCCCGCTGTACCAACCAAGTTACCAACCAACCGCAAATGCCAATGGCTAGCCCCAACTGCGTGACATCTACCCCAGCCACAAAAATCGCCCGCACTAGCAGCACTATCAAAGCATAAATAATTACAGCAGCAGACAAGGTAATATTTAAGCTACTGTGCTCGCACCTATCTTCCTCACTTATAGAATTAGGCTGTTGGTAAAGATTATGATAAACGGTAATGATGGTTGTGCCGATCATTGCCACATAAACGGCAATCAAGGGAAATCCTTTTAATTGCCAACCCCAATGCAGATAACTCAGCCCCAGAATATTTGCTAAAGGTAATTTGCCAGTATGTAAATTAGCAAAAATAGTCCGATTTTTGGAGAGTAAAACAGTTATAGCAGTGAGAGTAGGGCAAGCGATCGCAACTACAATCCAATCCACAGGATTTTGCCACAACCGAAAGCTATCCATTGCCCAAAAGTTTACTGGTACTAACAAAAGGGTGACAATCAACAATGTCTGAGCCGTTAATCTGAGATTGCTTTGCCGATTCGCCCAGAAGCTTAATCCCCAGAAACTCAAAGTATAAGCAAATAAAACTCCATACTGTCCAGAGGCGGGAAACCTCTCCCACTGACTAGCAGCCAGTACCCCAGAGGATACAACTACCAGAAATACCCCTAGAAAAAGCAACCAACGGACACTCAGTTCTGCCCCCAAGGACTGCAACATTGTGCTGATAAAGTTGGGTTTAGCTGGTTTTTGTTGCGGTTGTCTACGGCTACTAGATTGTAAAGCTGCTACGGGCAACTGCTGCACGGGGTCGGAAGTGACAAACGCTACCTTTGTTTTAGATTCAGGCTGGGGTTGCAACACCACCGTACACACTAGAAACTCTCGGCATAGCTGCCTTACTTGGGTATCAGATATCAAACCTAAGCGCAGCCATATATCTAGCCCTTCTAATAACTGAGGATGGGAAGATGGCAGCCTGATTTCAAATTTTAGTGGACGCTCAAGGGGCGATGACATAAGTGGCAAGAGTATAACTATATACTTAAGATTGCGTTTTATTAAAGTATATTTTGGCTCTAATTGTGCCACTTCTTAGGCTAATTGACATTAATTTTTAACCTACGAGCAATATTCAAATGTCAACTGTCTGATTTTAGGTTCCGTATTCTAGCCTCCCAACCGTTACATACGCCTATAGGTTTAGTTTTGGTGGATTTTGTTATCGAGAAGGGGGAAAGGGGTAAAGGAAGAAAACCAAGATTCTTTCCCCCATGCGGTATAGAGCAAGTATTTTGAAATATGGAAAACAAAAAAGAAGATTTTTGAGGCACGCAGTGCGATAAAATCAGCATCCATACTTGAAACCCCTATTTTTAAATATGGGGTTCCCTTTCCCCTCATCATCTATGCAGTAACTGCTATATTTTCCAGAGAAAGCCGTTTATTTTCCGTAACTTTGAGTTATAAATTTTCTCAATTCCAGCTTTTAAGAAATCAGAGGGATTGAACAAAAATATGTCAGTAAAACCACTAGTAACCTCTGGTAAATGTTTTTTCTCTACAATTTGAAATCGTACTTTTGGATCAACTAAGTGACTAAGAAGTTGTATTGGTACAATGATGCTATCATCACTAATTAAAAGCGGTTTTTTGCCTTGACTAACAATGTTAGCAATTTGGGGAAATTCTTGGTATTTTTCCGGAAATTTGTTCCACCACATCTGGGCTTGAGAACTGACAGCACAAGATATTATTCCGCCTATAATTACCATGAATACTACAAGTGACCAGAGCTTTTTTCGCCAAATTTTAGGAGAAATAGATGTAATTTTAGTGGTCAATAGATAAGCAACAGCTAACTGTATACCCAAAACAGAAGGAAGCGTATATCGGCTAGTAGCGTATCGCTTTTGCAAGACAAAATCCACTATCAATAGAGGAAGCCCTACAGAGCCAATCAAGGTTAATACAAATAACCAAACTTTTTTAGAGGTTTTTCGCCAAAGAAAATAAATTGAGTAGAGCATTAAAGCTAAAATAATTAAAATAAAAGGAGTCAAGGCAAACTTAATTGTTCCCGGATCGCTAGGGCTAACACCTAAATCAAGAAAGGCACGACTAAAGATACCAGCCCACCTTGTAACTGATTCAAATAATGTTTGTTTAACATTGGCCCAAGTCACTGCTTCAGATTGAGGGTTACTAATAATAATCCAAATCCAGGGTACGAAAGTTATAAACCCCGCCAGTGATGAAATCAGGTAAGAAATCGATGTTTTAGTCAATCGGAAGCGTTCGATTGCAACTACATAAATTCCCTGTGAAAAAGCAACCAAGCTAAAAAATATATGAGTATAAAATCCCAATGATAATGTTGCTGTATAAATGCACCAACTAAGCTTTGTTTTAAGGCGCATGGCTCTCAGCAGTGCTACGCTCGAAATTAAGATAGTTACTATCCATAAACTGTATGCTCGTACTTCCTGTGCATACACAACATGAATAGGTGAAACGGCTACCAATGCGATAGCCATGCACCCTATTAGGGAAGACTCAAATAATTCTTTGCATAGCCAATAAATACAAGGAAAGGTGAGCAGACTAATAAATGCCGAAAAACTTCTGGTTACTGCTATAGAATTGCCAAACCACTGTACCCAAAATCGGTTCATCACAATGTATAGTGGCAAAATCTGTGAGTCTTCTAAAATAATCCCTTTAATTGCATCAATTGTGTTTTTTTCAGGATTGGGATACTGGTATTTATGCAAATCTTCTACGCTAATCAAACGACCATCACTTAACTGCTGATTCATTTCTGTCTGCATATACCCAGATATGCGTAATGATGAAAAAATTTCATCACCCCAATAAAGTTTTTTGTCAAGATTGACAAACCGAAAAAATACACCTACTACTAATAAAATAATGGTTAAAAAACGCAACCAAGATTTAGAAATAAACCAGTTCTGTGACAATTGCTTTTGCATGCAGTTTTCAATCTCCTTAAAACCTTAATAAGCTGTGGTAAAATTTTATTTTGATGATCGCTAGAATGATCTCTTCGCAGACATTTGGCTTTCAATGCTACTCTAAGACGTATTGCAAAATGTCAAAACTATTTGATGCTGATTAAGTACCAGATTCAGTTTCAGATTAACCCAGAGATTGCAAATTGTAGATGTTGTCACCCAATGTGATAAATATGAATTACTGGAGGAAAATATTTGTATCCACATTTTTAAAAGGCAATTCATAAATGTTTAAGAGCCAGTTGCTAATGGCAAAAGTAAATTAATATCTCCGAATATGCTAAGAGATAAAAATTAGGAGTTATATAATCTACAAATTAAACACCAGTAAATTGGAATTGGTCATTACTATATAAATTTATTCTAAGTAACATGTGAATTAGTACTTAGAACTTAACTCATATCATTCAGTTATAAAATTAATAGCAAAAGTGAATTTTTTTATTGCTGTTTTCCTAACTATTTGTGTTTAGTATAACAGGTATAAGCTAGCCAATAAACACCTGGATATCTCTCAAAGCTTAACAGTTAATCAGGATAAAACTGTCTATAAATATTTGAGCTAATAGTATTCTATGTCCACAGAATGAGCCTCAAAAATTTTGCAGTTTTTAGCAACAAAATCCCATATTAAATGCAATTGTTTATCTGTCATCGTATAGTATAAATTAATCGAGATGTAAAATACTTGTGTTAAAAATAAAAAGATTTGATAAAGTTTTTATAAAGTTGCTTAAGTAGACCGTGGAGTAAGATTGAAGCTAAAGTTACATTAACGTTTGTTTAAACACCAATTTTGCAACAGTGGAAGATTCTGAGTCTGGTTTATCGAGTAGACTAAGCTAGCGATCGCTCCGTAGCCCAAGTACTTCTGATTCATGGCTGAAGTGGCTGATTGTTCTGATAGTTGCGATCGCGTCTACTCAGGAAAAGAAAATTTTTGTTGAGTAGAAAGTGTACAATAATGTGTCTTTGTTCCAGCACAAGTGCTTTTAAGCATAGGGTTTCACCTCTGCCCTCCACCCCTTTCCTTACTCAGCACTACTGAAACACTCAGTCCCGCCAGTTAGAGGTCATTTTGCCACCTTCTGTAGTTATTGCCTTCTTCCAGTAATAGAATTAATAACGAAGCCTTTGTAAAGCCTTCAACTATCAAAAGATAGAGATTTAGTAGCAGATTTGACTAAGTGTAAAAAGAACGAAAATCTGTATTCCAAGTAAGCTTGTAGCATATAAAACGCTTGTAAGATTTTTATGACTTCCCGGATTCGCTTTTTAATGTGTCCTCCTGACCACTACGACGTGGACTATGTGATTAATCCTTGGATGGAAGGGAATATTCACAAATCATCGCGCGATCGCGCCGTGGAACAGTGGCAGGGACTACACGAGATTCTTAAACAACACGCCATTGTAGACTTAGTATCACCGGAAAAAGGTTGGCCTGATTTGGTTTTTACCGCCAACGCTGGCTTAGTACTAGGCGATACTGTCGTCCTCAGTCGCTTTTTACATAAAGAGCGTCAGGGAGAGGAGCCTTTCTTCAAACAATGGTTTGAGGAAAATGGTTATACAGTCAATGAACTTCCTAAAGATTTGCCCTTTGAGGGAGCAGGGGACGCACTCCTGGATCGGGAAGGACGCTGGTTATGGGCGGGATACGGTTTTCGCTCGGAATTAGATTCTCACCCTTATCTAGCTAAATGGCTGGATATTGAGGTTCTCTCCCTGCGACTCATCGATGAACGTTTCTATCACCTGGATACCTGCTTTTGTCCCCTAGCAAATGGCTATTTGCTATACTATCCAGGCGCTTTTGATTCTTACTCCAACCGCTTAATTGAAATGCGAGTCGCACCCGAAAAGCGAATCGCCCTTGCTGAAGCCGATGCAGTCAACTTCGCTTGTAATGCGGTGAATGTGGATAACATCGTCATCATGAACAAGGCGAGTGAAGCTTTGAAAACCCGCCTTGCAGATGTAGGTTTCCAAGTACTGGAAACACCACTGACGGAATTTCTCAAAGCTGGTGGTGCGGCTAAATGCTTAACTTTGCGGGTGACAGAGCCAGTTAGAGATGAAATTCATGCCAATGTATCGGTAGAAAGCCGTATCATTCGCATGGAAGGACATTTGCTAGATGCTGGCTTAATTAACCGCGCCTTGGATTTGATTATAGATGCCGGGGGAAGTTTCCAAGTCCTGAATTTCAACTTGGGAGAACAACGGCAAAGTACTTCAGCAGCCGAAGTGAGGGTATCAGCACCATCTCATGAGGTGATGGAAGAAATCATCTCAATGTTGATTGATTTGGGTGCAGTCGATTTACCCCAAGATGAGCGAGATGCCAAACTAGAACCAGTAATCCAAAATGGTGTTGCGCCCGATGATTTCTACGTCAGTACAATTTATCCCACCGAAGTCCGAATTAATGGTCAGTGGGTAAAGGTAGAAAATCAACGGATGGATGGCGCGATCGCAATTACTCAAACTCCCTCTGGCTTAGTCGCTCGGTGTAAAATACTCCGCGACTTAGAAGTTGGCGAACAGGTAATTGTAGATGTGTTAGGTATCCGTACCATCCGCAAAACTGAATCGCGCGAACTCCGCAGCACCCAAGAATTCAGCTTCATGTCGGCGGGCGTTTCCAGCGAACGGCGCGTGGAATTAGTCGTTGAACAAGTGGCTTGGGAATTACGTAAAATCCGTGATGCTGGCGGTAAGGTAGTTGTCACGGCTGGCCCCGTAGTGATTCACACTGGTGGCGGCGAACACCTAGCGCAACTGGTTCGAGAAGGATACGTGCAAGCGCTGCTGGGTGGGAATGCGATCGCAGTTCACGACATCGAGCAAAATATCATGGGCACTTCTTTGGGTGTAGACATGAAGCGGGGTGTCGCCGTCCGTGGTGGACACCGCCATCACCTGAAGGTAATTAATAGTATCCGCCGTTATGGCAGCATTCCTAAAGCTGTGGAAGCGGGGGCAATTAAAAGTGGCGTGATGTATGAATGTGTCCACAATAATGTACCTTTTGTGCTAGCGGGATCGATTCGGGATGACGGGCCTTTACCTGATACCGTAATGGATTTGATTAAAGCACAGGAGGAATATGCCAAACATCTAGAAGGTGCGGAGATGATTTTGATGCTGTCATCGATGCTGCATTCCATTGGCGTGGGGAATATGACTCCGGCTGGTGTGAAGATGGTGTGTGTGGATATTAATCCAGCTGTGGTAACTAAGTTAAGCGATCGCGGCTCTGTAGAATCGGTGGGTGTAGTAACAGATGTAGGATTGTTCCTCAGTCTGTTGATTCAGCAGTTGGATAAGTTGACAAGCCCTTATGTTAATAAGGTAGGTTAAGAAAACGTAGACTCAGAGGGCGCAGAGAAAGGGAGATGACAAGAGTAGCTTTCAGTGAAGAGTTGCAAGTTAATTGGGTCAGCTTCATTGCTGATTTCATGCTGGTGGGGATGGTTTTTGGCCCACCAGTGGCTCCCTTTCTGGCTGCGTCTGGAGTGCCTTTGCTTCCTGGGATTGCGGACATCATTTATTTCATGGGTAATCATGTTTGTCCGCAACCAGATATGGGGTTAGATTTAGCACCACCGTTTATTATGGCTGTGTGTATGCGCTGCTACGGCACTGTAACGGGTTTGCTGATTACTCGTCTGCTGTATGGAGTAACTGGTGGTAAAGGATTTTACTGGTTAAGTCAGTATGGCTGGAGTGGTGTAGCGATCGCCAGTGTGCTGATGATGGCTTATCCTTTAGAATTAGCAGCGCAAGTGTTAGGTTTGTGGAGTTTTAATAATTATCTGGTTACGCCTTTTGGGTTAATTACGGGTTTGGCGTGGGGATTGTTTACTATGCCTATTTTGCACGGGTGGCGGGGTATTAAAACCAGCTAGACCAAATTGTAAGTAAGTTTTATCGCACAACTTACTAGAGTGGATTAATTTTTGCAAGTCGATGCAATGGCATTGTAATACCAATTTGAAAAAAGAATGCGACAAATAGACCATTTGTAGAGACGCGATTCATCGCGTCTTTACTTTACCCAAGAATTCAGAACAACCACAATATTTACCTGTCCAGGCGCTAGCTGTGTTGGGATATCAAGATGCAAATGTCCCGATGCATCAGCAATTGTCGTCAGTTGAAAAACTTCCATTGTTATCCCAGCTATTGAACTCTGGTTTCATTTTAATCCGATGTCTACGACGGGCTATGCGATCGCACTATTGGACAAAAAACCTTGGTCAAACTCGAAGCATCAAGCTGTCTTGGTTATGTGTATAAAGATATAGAGCGATCGCACATTGTACAATGTGTTAATTTTTCCTAGCTCATGATGCGACTAACTTTTTGCGGCTGGGACGCTTGTAGTCTGATTTTTTCTTCAATCCTACCGCTTGGGCTTGATCGCTATTTAATCCATATTGCCCACGTACAACTTCTTTCATCGCTAAAACCGCATTGTGAAATTCCCATTCTGCTAATCGCGCAGCATCAGCCGCAGCACGGTACAAAGCTAATTTCTCGGTTTCGGCTTGTTGCTGGGTCAACATAGCTTGATAAGCTTGCTGTAATTTGGCAGCAGATGCATCAGCACGGTTCGTTTCATAAGTGCCGATGGTTTGCAAGCCGTGCCATGAATTAACATCTTCACTAATTAATTGAGGGCGCAAACGGCGTGTTGTATCTTGGGTAGGCATATCAGCATACGGTTGTAATGTATACATTCAATGTACCCATTACAACCCTAAAGCTATCAGTAAGATGAGGTTTTTAGATAAAATAAGGTTAAAGAAAGGGTAAGCTCATTTTTGCAACTTAGATACAACAAAGTTGCAAGCAGATGCATCTAAGTTGCAGGTCGATGCATTCAAGGTGCAAGTCGATGCAACTTAGTTACAAGTCAATGCATCTAAATTGCAGGTTGATGCATTAAAGGTGCGAGTCGATGCAACTTAGTTACAAGTCAATGCATCTAAATTGCAGTGCTAGCGATCGCTAGTACTATAGTAGCGATCGCGTTTGTTATCGTTATCGTCTTATACTGCCTGTACTTGCCTCCACCTTCTGTGATCCCTCAACGATTTGGTAGAGTTTGTCTTCAAATTTTTGCATACATGCCGACCAATCAAAGTCGAGTATAGAAGGGCGAGCGTGCCGAGTCATATCTGCTTTCAAATCGGGATTTTCCAGAATCGTAATTACCCTTTGGGCGAAGTCAATGGGGTTGTTGGGTTGGGCAAGAAAGCCGTTACGACCAGGAAACACCTGTTCTGAGGTTGAGGGTGCAATAACCGCAACCAGAGGGGTTCCAGAGGCTAACGCTTCGTTATTTGTAGTGCAGAAGTTTTCGGTCACGGAGGGGTTGACAAAGACATCCGCTCTGGCAAACCAACCTAAAAGTTCTGTACCATGAGACTCACCCCATACAGTAACACCCGATCCAAACTTTTTAGCACGCTCCCGAATCTCCTCATCTAGCGGGCCACTACCAACAATCACCAGATGGACATCAGGGATTTTGGCAGCGATGAGTGGAAATATATCGAGCAGTTGATTGACATTCTTTTCAGGAGTGATGCGTCCGACAAACAAGAGAGTTGGTCGGTTATCGTTAGGAATGGGGTTGTAACAAATGTTTCGCGGGTGAAATTTTTCGCAATCGATGCCTTGATAAGCAACATATTCAGCCCGTTGGCATTTCAGCTCTTCGTATTTAGTGAGTTGTTCTTTAGAAGAAAAGTAATTGAAGTCATAAGACTCACTAAATTGCTTAACTAAAGCAGGAATGATCGGACGAACTAAGCTAAAGAATTTATCCCCAAAGTAATATTTGATATATGCAACGATATCTGTATGGAAGAGTGATATTGTTGGGGTACCTGTTCGTCTTCCGTATTCGGTGCCAATTGGACGACCATAACCTTGCAAGAAAAATGAGTATAAACCTCTCATTTGGGCTGCTTCTTCAACCACGATAATGTCAGGCTGGAATTTCTCCAGCAACTTGGTATCACTCCAATGACGATAGTTCAATGGTTGAGGAAGAGACTTGTAGAATAACAGTGGTTGTGTGGGGAATGCGTAAGCAGAGAAATTAGGGAAAGACTGAATTTCCTCTAAACCTGGCATGGGGCGATCGCCTACATTTTTAGGATAGCGATCGTTGATTTGCGGATGGATTAAAAAAACCTCATGTCCCTGCTCTAGCAACCAACGAACCCGTTGGTGAACTGCAACAGAAACTCCAGTTAAGAAAGGAGCATACAACCCTGTAAATAATGCAATGCGAAGTGCTTTCTTAGTCATAATAAAGGGGAATATTTCACGAAAATGCTGGTTTTGAATTTAGGATTTACGCAGCAAATGTTTCATGAACATCCTGATTATTTCGCTCAGAAATTCCCACTAATACAGTTAGACTAAGGATTTACGCATTTTCAGTTAGCCGAAATTGTCGATTGTGAAGCGGATGTTTATAAACCGAGATTCAAACTATCAAAACATCCAAAATACTAAGTCAAAATTCCCCTTAATATACTTGTCTAAACCCTTGCCATTAATGCAAATACATTTTGTTAATCAACAAGAAAAAGCGTGTATTCTGGCAAGGGTTATAGCTAATATAGTTCTACTAAATATAAGATAATATAATTTGAAGACTAGGGAATGTTTAGTGTAATAACTTTCATGCCCTAGTTCATATCTAGCGATTCATTTCAAAGAGAAACCTTGCTATCAATAGGCTGATCCAACCATTGATAAGGGCGATATTCCACTAACCGGACATTCCAGGGCCCTTGAACCCGATAAGCGACACCGCGCCAGGTGACTGTTGATATCCACAAGGATGATAACATCGCTAACCCATAAACCCACTGCGTTAGCGGAATCGCAATCAACATTTTGATGATTGTAGCAGCTGATAATTTTGCGATCGCTTGGTCATTAGAGCGAACCACTCGCTGTATCTCTAATTCCAACACGAGCATTATCAAGAGTAACCCGACAGTATAGACTCCATAGCAGCCTAACAACAGAGCCGCAGCTTCCCATTTTGCCTGTAACAACGATTCAAGAACTAAGATGATGACTGTAGTAGGAAACAAAATACTAGAAACAGCTTCACTAACTAAAGCTAACCAACGTGGGTGATACAGTCGAGAAAAAAGAATGAGGCGCTTGAGATAGTCTATTAAGTTAAATAAATCAGTCTCTTCACGATTTACTATCAGCAGCGAAGGCACAAACTTTACCTGCAACCCATGTTTTTTGAGGATGTCATGCATCATAAAATCTTCGCCTAAAGCTTGTCCCCACTTATCTAGCAGTTCTGTTTGGCGAAGCACTTCTGTTTTCACAGCCAAAGTCCCACCCCAAGGAATTTGGAAGAGAAACATTTGCACTACTGTGGATACATTGCCGGCGTAGCGTACTAACGATCCCCAATACTTACCTGTCGGTACGTACCAACGATTACCTGTTGTCGCTCCAACTTTGGCATCTCTTAGAGGACTGACTAATTCTCGTAGCCAATTCCCATGGACTATAGTATCAGCATCTACTAAGGCAACCACCTTGTAAGAATCATCCAACTCACGAACAGCTTGGATTAAAGAACTGCATTTGAGACTACAATTGTTGCGTACTATTCTCAAAGGGCTGATTTGAACATTGGTCGCTTCTTGCTCTGTGATAGTTTCACTGGCAATTTTCCAAGCGGGATCTTCGTGACTATCAACGATCAACTTTAAATCATACTGTGGATAGTTTTGATTTAGGAGCGATCGCAAACATCTAGGCAAAAACGGATCGGCTCCGCGTAGGCAAAGAATCACTGCGGTTTTGGGCAACTGGTCATCTGGCAATAAGTTTTTTTTGGATGAGCGCAGATACCATATAAAAACAAGCGTTAAACACACCTGAATAACCAGCCAACCCATCAAAGACTTAGACAGAAATATCGCCAAATCTTCCATTAAATTTTTAGTCTCCGGTAGAATATTGGCTTGTTTATATGTAGGTGTGATCTAAACCGTAATTCAGAAGAATTGGTCATTAGGGGAGAGGTGACAGGGAACAGGTGACAGGGAATAGTCTATTACCTGTCCCCTGTTCACTTTACGAATCCAGCGAATATTTCATGATAATGTTGACAGTTGTATTTTTGTTTACAACAAAACTGGCATCACGAAACTTTGGTGTACCTGTTTGTATAGACACAGTTGGATTTTTGGAAATCCCAAAACCTTCTTGAGGAATACCGAAAAAATCTTTATTGAGTTTGCGATCGCCATTTTGATCGTCAACTACGGCGACAGCATAAGTTCCAGGCTTCAAACCGGAAAATTCTTTTTTTACAGAATTGCCAGTAATCTTAGCACAGCCACTTTGAGCTTCACTAGTATTACTCATCGGAAATCCTTTTTCACTTGCGTAAACTCTGAAGCAAATCTCACCTTTTTGGTGTTGTATTCCATTTACCACAACACTAAGTGTTGCACTTGGCTCTGCATTAACTGTTTTAGCAAAGCTGATGCTTACTAAAGTAGCAAGCAAAACATGAGATATTTGAGAAAGTTTCAGCATAATTTTGTAGTGAAAAATAAGTGATTTTGGGATTGAGAAGAAGCTGGAAAACACAGCTTCTATTTCTGAAGTGATTCGTTCAAAGTCTTACTTGCTGTTTTTTTAACTAATGCAACTTGCCAACTTTTCCAAATTAATTGCAGCACTCTCAGCAAATCTTTCAGTAAAAGATATTCTGTCCCTTTTAGCTGCTGTTGGAGACTTATATGGCAACAAAGACGCTCATACAGACTTAGATGACTACGCCATATGGAAAGTATATACTCCCAGATTATTCTCCAATGTGGGAACAAAATTTGTCCTTTATTTGCTGAATCAAACCACACTGCATATGCATAAAAATCAGGCAGCATACTCAATAATGGTTTTTGATTTTTGTCAGAAAACAACAAGTAATTCGGAAAGAACATACTCATTGATTGTTGCGGATGACTTCTGGCAAAAAATAGGTATTCAGGGATTTCATAAAACCTACCAAGAAGACCAAGCCTTAACAAGAGAATTCCATCTGCATTACCGTAACCACCCATAGGCGGTACCATTCTCAGGGCGCTGGCGCGAATTACTCCGTAACATTGATAACACAAATGTTTGGTCAGCAATTCGTGAAAACGTTTGTGTGGTTTTAGTGCATCTGCCTTGAGTTTGATATCGTAGTTTTGGAGGAAATTCCCCTGTTCATCAATGAAATATGTATGGGAGTGACACAAGATTATGCTAGGGTCTTGATCAAGCACCTCAACACACTTCTTGATAAAATCTGGAGCATGTAGATCATCATAGGCTGCCCACTTAAAGTACTCACCCGAAGACAATTTAAAGACGCGATTAAAGTTACGGGCGCAACCGATATTCTTGTCATTGCGGTAGTAACAGATACGTTGGTCTTGTTCGGCGTATGCTCTACAAATTTCTTCAGTTTTATCTGTAGATGCATTATCTGAAATAATTAGCTCAAAATCTTCAAAGGTCTGAGCCAAGAGTGAATCTATGGCTTCTTTGATAAATTTTTCACCATTATATACAGGTAATCCGATGCTCAATCGTGGCTGATTGCTACTCATATAAAACAAGTATTCGGAAAATCTGTGGATTATTTTATGCTTAATTGCAGATAATTGTTAGGCAGATGCAACGTAATAATTCAAAATCCAGAAGCCAGAATATTTTGATACTTCATATCTAACTCCCAACTCCCAACTCCAACTCATTACAATGGTTCTAAAAAATCTGTGGTCTATTTCATCAAGCTTTGGATATCTGTTTTTTGCAGCCATTCATGTGTTCGCTGCATTCCTTCTTCTAGGTCAATTGTTGGTTTATAATTTAACAGGCTTTGTGCTTTGGCAATGGAACAAGCATAAGGACGAGTCATAAAATCTATAGACTCTGGTAGAATATCAACTTTTTTGCGAAAAAGTTTTTGTCCTTGAACGCGTAGCTTTAGAAACAACTTGATTTCATCTTTTGGTAATGAAAGAGGTGCTTGTAAACCTTCCATTGCTGCTAAACGCATAAAATACTCTTTCCAGGAAGTTTCTTGGCCGTCGGTGATATTAAATATTTCACCATAGGTTTCTTTTTCTATCGCTAGAAAGATGCCATCAATCAGGTTGTCAATATATACATGATTCATTACTCCTTTACCATCATTGGCACAGGCAAATAATTTTTGACGCATCATCAGAATTGGTCTGACTATCCAGGGGATACTTCCTGGGCCGTAAACATCTCCGGCTCGAATAATGATAATGCCAAAATCTGGGGGATTATTCAGTTCTAAGAGCGCTGTTTCGGCTTCTATTTTTGTTTGACAATAGGGATTATTTTCGCCAGAGAGTGGCCCGGATTCTGTAACACCATTAGGATAGTTGAAACCGTAGACCATCACGCTGGATAGATGCACAAATGTTTTGATACCAGCCTGTTTAGCGGCTTTAGCTATGTTGACAGTACCGCCAACATTGACATCACGAAAATGGTTAATTGCGCCAGCTTCTTCGGCAATTTGATCTGCATGTAAAACAATATCTACTCCCTGGCAAGCCTTTTGAGCAATAGTAGAATCGGTGATACTACCAATAATTACTTCAACACCTAAATTCTGTAATTGTTTGTTCTTTTCCGTAGAACTTTGCAATCCACGAACATTCATTCCTTGAGCTATAGCCAACTCGGCTGTACGCAAACCGACAAGTTGATCAATCCCAGTAATTAGGAGGGTTTTGTTTTTGAGGTTCATAAATTTGGGTTTATTGTTAAATAGGTGAATTTGAGTTGTTAGATCAAAGACTTCAAAGTTATACCAAATTGAAATTTGGGTAAAGACTTTTAACCTAAAATCTAAAATGGGTATAAAGAGCAATTTTTCTGTGGAGAGGCTGCACCAATGTTTAGTTATGAGTCTATATCAAGGCAAAATAATTTGATTATTTTGCTGGTAATAATAGCTAGAAAATATCTCCTGGATCTGCGGAGCGGAGTTTGTTGATAGCAAGCGCTCCTGATGTTATGCACATTAATACTGTTGAGGTTAAGACAATTAGTGCATTATTATTTGTCATAACTATTGGTAATTTAGTTGCTTCTGCTGCAAAGCTATACAACAAAACAGAAGTTATAAATCCTGGGATGTAACCTAAAATTGCCAAAATTAAAGCTTGCTGGAATACCACATTTAATAAGTAACTATTGGCATAACCTATAGCTTTTAAAGTGGCATAAGCAACGAACTGCGTTGCAATATTACTGTAAAGAATTTGATAAACAATAACTACACCAACAACCGCAGCCATTGTCAACATCAAGTTAAGAATAAAACCAATGGGTGTTCTGACAGCCCAATATCTTTTTTCAAAATCAATGAAGCCTTGACGTGTAAAAACTTGGACATCATTAGGCAAACTTGCTTGCAAATTTTTCAGTACTGTTTCTGCATTAGTACCAGGTTTGAGGGAAATCAAACCGATATCTATCATATCTGCCGGACGAGTATTAGGATTTATCCTTAAGAAAGTTGAGTCACTGACAAGCAAATTTCCATCTACCCCAAAGGAAGGCCCCAAGCTGAATAAGCCACCAATTCTGACTCTATAGCCGATTAATGAATTAAAGGGAAATATTTCAATTGTTTGTGCAGTCTCTCCCGCATTAAATTTTTCAGCTATTGGGCCAAATTCTGGGCGAGAACTCCTGTCAAAAAGCATGACATCGGGAGTTTTGAGTTTATCTAAATTTTTCTCAACTTCTGGGATGTTCATCACAGGTCTGCCTGGATCGAAACCAATAACGTATATTGAATATTTCTCACCAGTTGCCGGATTTTTCAATTTGGCAAATTGCAAATACATGGGGCTAACTGACTCTACGCCATCAAACCCCAGGGATTGGTACAAACGAGTCCGCGAAAAACTTTGATTTGAGGTCAAAGATTTATATTGCGAACTAACTAAAAATAAATCTCCTTTGAGATTCTGATGTACTGCCGTTGCACTTGAATAGAGAGCATCTTGAAAACCAAGTTGCACAAACATTAGCAGCACAATAAAACCAATCCCGGCTACAGCTACTAGTAAACGAACTTTTTGCTGGGCTAGCTGTAGCCATGCTAAAGGAATTTTGAAAATCATGAATTTATTTCTTAGTTGTTATTTGTCATTTGTCATTCACAAATGACTAATGACCAATTACTAAATCTGAATGGCGACATCCACCTGTAAGTTAGTTAAACGAGCCACCCGTTGACTATCTGCGGGATTATCGATGGAGATTTTCACTTCAATTATTCGGCGGTCTGTATCTGAACCAGGGTTGAGGCTGAAGATGCTTTGCTTGTCAACTTGCCAACCAATCTCTTTCACAGTTCCCTGTAATGTTCCAGTAAATGCAGTGCTGGTAATGGTAGCTTTTTGTCCTACACGCACTTTTTGAACATCGGTTTGATACACCTCTGCAATCACATACATTTGAGATGTCTTACCTATCTCAGCAAATCCTGTGCTGGTGCTGATTACTTCTCCGGTTTTGGCGTGAATTTTCAAAATTTTGCCATTTATGGGAGATTTGATGTAACTTAAATCCAAGTCGGCTTTTGCTTGTTGAACAGAAGTTGTTGCACTGTTGACTTCGGTTTGTGCTACCTGAACATCTACACTACGCACTTCGCTAATACTGGTGAGTTGTGCTTGTGCTTGCTTGCGTTGTTCTTGGAATGTGTCTTGAGTCCGCTTGAGAGTCGCTTGGGCTTCTGTAAGTTGCTGTTGTGTAGTCTTGAGTTGTAAAGCTTTGGTATCTGCTACAGAAGCCGCGATCGCACCTTGTTTATATAATTGCTGATAGCGATCATTTTCGGCTTGAGCATTGTCTACCTCAGCCTGGATGCGGGCGATTGTCGCTTCTTGGGTAGCAACATCCCCTTTATATTGTGGCTCTAAACGTGCGATCGCTGCCTTTTGAGCATCGATATCTCCGGTTTTAGCTCCAGATTTGACCTGCGCTAGTTTAGCTTTGGCAACTTGCAGTTGGTCTAAAGCCTGTTGTAAAGCTGTTCTAGAACGACCATAATTTTCTAGATATGCCAGTAATTGCCCTGCTTTTACCGCATCGCCTTCTTTCACCAACAGTCTTTCTACTCGCACCCCATTATTTGAATTAGGAGCATTCAATGAAGTAACTTCACCTTCTGGCTGCAAACGTCCTAAAGCAGTCACAGCAACTTTCGCAGGAGCGACAGCCTTGGGAGGATTTGCTGGCGGTGTCTCAACTTTAGGTTTAGACCAAAGTGGTACCAAACTATAAAAAGCTATTAATCCCGCCGCCAAAGTGAGAGAAGCTGCTAAAATTACTTGCGATCGCCCTACGGGTTTTGTGAATAATCGGCTTTCTTTATTTACTGCCATATTTTCATTCCAATTCTGTTTTCTAGGGGATAGCCTGGTTATTATTTAGTCGATTAGATATAGACTCATCCGCAAATTACCAAGAGGACTTGCCCTCTAGGGTTTCTACCTTAATAAAGTGGATGCGTCTAAATTGGTTTTATATGAATTGTTGTACGCTTTTGCCGCCCAAACTCACTATTGTGGCGTGAAAATTAATGGTGGTGTTACTTCAAAGCTTCCTAAGTTATATCCTATGTTTACATTTAATCCAGTAGCGTAAAATACAATAGCACTAACCGAAAAACTTAACTTTCAAAAACTATGAAGCGCTAGTAAAAAATAAATCAAATTTGGAAGAAACTTGTTATTAACAATGCCATTAAAATTGATTTTTGTCAACGGATTAACTTTGCATAAGTTCTGATTCTATCACTACAATATTTTATCAAAGTAAGATTAGAGACTTAATAAATTTACTCATCACTAATCACTCATCCGCTAATTAAATTCCAATAGATGGTTAATTATCAAGCAGATTTGATATTACTAACAGATTGTTGCTATTAAGGTTGTGTAGTATAAGACATTCTTATCAGCTTTCTTCATAGTAATTAAAGGGCGGTCAGAAACTACGTCTACACGAGGTTTTACCCACCTGCATCTGATTTTTTACGGTATCTAGAAAACCTCTCTCCTAAAAAGAGAGAGACTTTGAATTTTCCCCCTTCCCGCGTCGGAAAGGGGGTTATGGGTTGTTTGAAAAGTGTTTCGCTGTGACTTTAGGCACTTTTAGCTCCCCCCTAACCCACGCCAGTCGCTCCCCTAAAAAAGGGGGGAACCGGAATCAAAGTCCCCCTTTTTAAGGGGGATTTAGGGAGATATAAAACTATTTGATACCGACAAGAGGACTTTTCAAACATCCTCTTAGGTTCGTGGGTTTCAAACACCCAATTTTTCTTAGTCCGCCTCCGCGGACTACCCTGCGGGTTCGCTGAAAGCGTCTATGTTTATGTGCCCGTAAACTCCGCGAATTCCATTGCCATAGCGTACTTAAACGCTCTTTGAAATGATGTAATCATGATTATGTTTATCAAGCAACATACTAAAAATTAATATTTGCTTTATAAATAACCACTTTGCGTTTTAACTTGACTTATATTGAAAAATAACCACAAACTTTGACTCAATTATCATGTTTCTCTGAGAAAACATACTTATGGTTATTCAATTTATTTATGTATTCATGGAATTGTTACTTACTAGACAACACATTTGCATTGATAACTTAATCCAGCACAAATTTTTGGCTAACCCGTAGATAACAAAATATCTCACACATTTATATAGTCATAAATTATACTTTTATGCTGAATTTTATTCAAAATTCACAACAGGAAGAATGGAAGTTTATTTATAAAATAACTTTAAAGGAATGATTTAGTTTCTATAAAGTGTGCTATTGTTTTTATTAATTCAATGCTTAAAAGCAGTTAAGCAACCTAGTTATTTAATTTGAATTTTAAAATTAAAAATAACTAAAGATAACTGCTTATTCCTCACCTTATGATCGTTTAATTACTTTTTAAACTTGCATAAACTCGGATTAAAGGTGGTGTCTCTTCTGTAACGAACTTATCAACTTTCCTGGGTCAAATCCCATAAGATATATTATCCCGGACGTTGAAACTGGCTATGACATTTATCAAGATACAGAATTTTGTCATTAACAACAGGTATGTTGCAGTGGTCAGGCTAGATAATCAAACGGTTCCGGGTGATAAAAGCGTTTCTGTTCCTTTAGCTACTCCTCAATTTTCATCGTTCCAGTGGGATACCATTGCTCAAAATCTCTACTATTACAAATGCATTGAATTCACTGGTCAAGCAGCTATTACACTCCAAGACTATTTTACCAGTTTTAACAACGTCATCGACCTATTGCCACAATATCAAGAGTCTAGCGTTAGATAACATTTTTTCGCGATGTCTACGACGGGCTACGCCTACGCAGTATGCCAAAGTCGCCTGGAAACATAAGGCTTTACCCTGGCAGTATGTGTCGTGTGGTGTCGATTTGGAAACAAGCATTTAGCGGAGATAAAATAGCTAACTGCTTACAAAACCAGAGTTTTTCATTATTAGTAGGCAACAGAAATTACTGTAGCTACACAATCCACAGTACTCACTATGCCCTATGTCTGCTTATTCAATTGATACTGCCTTAGCGGAGTTAGAGAGCCTTGTCAATAATTGTGAACAGGCTGTAATTAAGTCTATCGAGGGAAAAAAAATGAAACCAGATAAATCAGTGTCAATCAACAAAATTAACAGACAATTACAACACAATCCTATCGCCATCGTTGGGATGGCTTCTCTATTACCTCAAGCCAGAAATTTGCGGGAATACTGGCAAAATATAGTAAACAAAATTGACTGTATTACTGATGTTCCTTCCACACATTGGAGCGTCGAAGATTATTACGATCCCAATCCTAGAACTACTGAAGATAAAACCTATTGTAAAAGAGGCGGGTTTCTTCCAGAGGTAGATTTTAACCCGATGGAATTCGGCATACCACCCAGCATTTTGGAAGTCACAGATGTATCGCAACTATTAAGTTTAGTAGTTGCGAAAGAAGCGATGGAAGATGCAGGTTATGGCGAAAAACGTGAGTTTAACCGCGAGATGGTTGGGGTAATCTTAGGCGTGGCGATGGCCAAGCAATTAGGAATGCCACTTTCTGCAAGATTGGAATATCCGATTTGGGAAAAAGCGCTTAAAAGCAGTGGTTTATCTGACGAAGATACGCAAAAAATCGTTGATAAAATCAAAAGTGCTTACGTGAAATGGGATGAGAACGCTTTCCCTGGAATGTTAGCTAACGTAGTCGCGGGTAGAATTGCCAATCGCCTAAATTTTGGCGGGATGAATTGTGTAGTTGACGCTGCTTGCGCTAGTTCCTTTGGTGCTTTAAAAATGGCGATTAGCGAACTAGTTGAGCATCGTTCTGACATGATGCTGACTGGTGGCGTTGATACCGACAACACCATCATGGCTTACATTTCATTCAGCAAAACACCGGCTGTTTCTCCCAGTGAAAATGTCAAACCTTTCGATGCTAAATCTGATGGAATGATGCTGGGTGAAGGTATCGGGATGATTGTCCTGAAACGGTTAGAAGATGCTGAACGGGACAACGATAAAATATATGCCGTAATTAAAGGTATTGGTACTTCCAGCGATGGGCGTTACAAGAGCATTTATGCTCCGCGCAAAGAAGGTCAAGTTAAAGCCTTGGAACGTGCTTATGAAGATGCCGGCTTCTCTCCCGCTACTGTTGGTTTGATGGAAGCACATGGCACTGGTACAATGGCTGGAGATCCGACAGAATTCGGTTCTTTAAAAGACTTCTTTGATGTATATGATGACAAAAAGCAGCACATCGCTTTGGGTAGTGTGAAATCACAAATCGGACACACAAAAGCGGCTGCGGGTGCGGCGAGTTTGATTAAAACTGCTTTGGCTTTACATCACAAAGTATTACCGCCCACAATTAACATCACCGAGCCGAACCCCAAACTCAACATTAAAAATTCATCCTTTTATTTGAATACCCAAACCAGACCTTGGATTCGTCCAGAGGGCGAAGCACCAAGACGCGCAGGTGTCAGTTCCTTTGGATTTGGCGGAACCAACTATCACGTTGTTTTGGAAGAATATGAAGCCGACCAAAGCGCCGCTTACCGCTTGCACAGTGATGCTAGTGAAGTGCTGTTGTTTGCTCCCACAGTAGAGCAATTGTTGAGCAAGTCAGAAGAGATTTTAGGTAAGTTGCGTTCACGAAGTGACTCCGCAGGAGTATCGCCTGAAGCAACTTCATACTACGCACAATTAGTCAATGAGTGCAAATCACAACAGATTCCCCTCTCTGCTCCCAGATTTGGGTTTGTCGCTGAAAATCTGGAAGAAGCTTGCAAGTTTCTGCAAACTAGCATTGACTGGCTGAAACTCAAAGGTTCAGCAGCATCTTGGGAGCATCCCCAAGGGATTTATTACCGCTCCTCTGGTATGGAGTTGGGCGGAAAAGTTGTCTCTCTATTTTCTGGTCAAGGTTCGCAATACCTGGAGATGGGACGCGAACTGGTGATGAATTTTCCTTTGATGCGCCGTCTTCATGGCTACATGGATAGCCTGTTGCTCAAAGATAATTTGCAGCCCTTGTCAGAAATAGTTTTTCCTCATCCTGTGTTTGGAGAGGCAGAAAAAAATGTCCAAATTGCTGCCTTGCAACGCACAGAATATGCTCAACCAGCCATTGGGGTGTTGAGTGCAGGGATGTACAGCATACTGCAACAAGCTGGGTTCAAGTCAGATTTTGTGGCGGGTCATAGCTTTGGTGAACTAACAGCGCTATGGGCTGCGGGGGTTTTGAGTACTGAAGATTACCTGTTTCTAGTGAAAGCTAGGGGTCAAGCAATGGCTGCACCCGAAGACCCAGATCATGATGCGGGAAGTATGTTGGCTGTCAAAGAAGACATCAGCAAAGTGGAAGCAGTGCTGAGACATTTTCCCCAAGTTGCGATCGCTAATCAAAATTCTCCGACTCAATTTGTCTTGGCTGGGCCTACCGCAGAAATAGCGAGAGTCAAAGAAGCTTTACACGAGAAAGGATATACGGCTGTATTGTTACCTGTTTCAGCAGCGTTCCATACACCGCTAATCGCCTTTGCTCAGAAATCCTTTGCGATCGCTACCAAGTCTGTCAAGTTCCAAAGTCCCAAAATCCCTGTTTACAGCAACGTCACCAGTAAGCAGTATCCCAAAGAAGCCCAAGGTATTCAAAAGATTCTGGAAACGCACCTTTCAAACTCAGTGCTGTTCAAGCAGGAAATTGAAAATATCTATGCGGCGGGTGGTACTTGCTTTGTGGAATTTGGGCCTCGGAGAATTCTTACCAACTTAGTGAAAGAGATTCTTGGCGATCGCCCTCATATTACCGTATCTTTAAACCCCAGCACTCAAAAGAATAGCGATCGCTCTTTGCGAGAAGCAGTTGTGCAGTTGCGGGTAATTGGTATGGCTTTGAATAACCTCGATCCTTACCAACTTCCCCAAACTATCCCGCCAATTGAGACGAAGAAGACATTAAATGTACGTCTAAACGGCATCAACTACAGATCCGAAAAAACGAAAAATGCCTTCGCTCTAGCTTTACAGGATGGGCATAAAGTCACATTACCCACTCCCGAATCTTCTGAAACTGTAGCTCCTTTATTTAGCAGCCCCGGTGTAACTCCACCTGTAGCAGTGATAGAAACTAACGGACATAAAAAACTTACCCCAGCAATGAACGGTGTGACTGCTAATATCATCACCCAGCCAGAGCAACAGATGAATCCTGTTACCCTGTCACAACCAGCCCAGGAATCTAAGATGCAACCAACACCAGAAAAACTTACAAATTACGAACAACTTTTAGCAAGTTTAGAATATCTCCTGACACAGTTCCAGGAAAATCAAGCCGAGAATTTACAAGTTCACGGTACTTATCTCAACCATCAAATGGAATACGCCAAAGCGTTTTTCCAACTGATGCAGCAGCAGAATTCCTTGTTGAGTGAAAGTAAATCAACAGCCGAAACTGCCAAAATGAAGCTAGTTGTCATGGAAAGCTTAGAGCGTAGCATGATGCAGTTTCACTCCCAACAAGGTGAAACTCTACGCATCCATGAGCAATATCTCCAAGAGCAGCTGGAATATACTAAGAGCTTTTTCCAACTCATCCAGCAAGAGTATTCTCAAATCATCTCAGGTGAGGGAGCAACCCAACTAACAGAGAAATTAAATGAGGTAAAACATCATTTCACTTCATTCACCACAGAAACAACTGTTACTGATGCACCCGTACCCGTTACTACCAAGATAGTAGAAAGCCAACCTTTGCCTGTAACTGAGCCTGTAGCTAAAAATGGCTTAAATGTTACCCAAGCACCTCTCCCGGCTGCTGTAGAGCCTGTAGTTGAAACTTCTTACTCTCCACTTCCCACTCCCCATTTTGCCACTGTCGAGACAGTAGAGCCTGTAGTCGCGCCACCTGTCCCAGTAGTAGAAGAACCTCAAGCTGAGGTTGTAGTTAAAATTAGCTCACCTCCAGTCAAGGAAGTTGTTGCAGAACCAGCACCCATAACTGCTGCACCTGTATCTAACGCAACCATCGATATTGTTGACTTGGATAAAAACCTCTTAGCCATCACCAGCGATAAGACCGGCTACCCAGTCGAGATGCTGGAAATGGACATGGACATGGAGGCTGATTTAGGGATTGACTCCATCAAACGGGTGGAAATCTTGGGGGCGCTACAAGAAATGTACCCCAACCTACCCAAGCCAAATTTAGAAGAACTGTCAGAAAAACGCACCATCGGTCAAGTTGTAGAGTATCTGCAATCCCACGCTTCCAAAGGTGTTTCGGTAGAAATTGCAGTTCCCGAAGTGCAACCAGCAACCGAGATTCCAGTAGAGGCTGCACCAGTAGTTGAGGTAGTCACTGCACCGGAAGTAAGCGTAGTTGTCGCATTCACTCCAGAACCAGAACCCGCTACAAGTGATGAATTTGCAAACTTAGGTGAAACCCTGTTAGCCATCACCAGCGATAAAACCGGTTATCCAGTGGAGATGCTGGAACTGGAAATGGACATGGAAGCCGACTTGGGTATTGACTCCATCAAACGGGTAGAAATCTTAGGGGCGATGCAAGAAACGTACCCCAACTTACCCAAACCAAATATCGAAGAACTCGGAGACCTCCGCACCATCGGTCAAATAGTTGATTACCTACAGCAGTTGGCTGGAGGTGAAAAAAAAAAGTCTGAACCTGAGTTTGTCCAACAGCAGCCACCCCAATTAGAACATGAACTAGAGCATAATATCCAGCGCCATCTCGTCAAACTCAGAAGTCTACCACAGCCCGATTACTTGGATTTCACATTACCAGAGGGACACATCGGTTTAATCACTGATGATGGTTCCCTCACCACTTACAAATTAACTGAATCCCTAATTGAGAAAGGCTGGAAAGTAGTAGTTATCAGCTTCCCCCAATCGCTCATCGCCCAACAAGCGCCTTTACCTACAGGAGTAACCCGCGTCACCTTAGCAAACTTGAGTGAAGAACATCTTCAACAACAATTGCAAGCGATCGCATCTCACTGCGGAACGATTGGGGCCTTCATCCACTTACATCCAATGTTTGTGGGAAATCACACCGGAAGTATTTCTTATAACGAATCAGAAAAGGCGATCGTCAAGCACGTATTTTTGATGGCGAAACACCTTAAACCCTCTCTAAACGAAGCCGCAAAACATGGACGTAGTTGTTTCTGCACAGTAGCTCATCTTGATGGAGCCTTCGGCTTAGAGTACAAAGTCAACTTCGGTGCGATCGGCGCTGGTTTATTTGGATTAACCAAAACTCTGAGATGGGAATGGCCAAAGGTGTTTACTCGTGCGATCGACCTAAGCCCCAGACTTGACGCTAAACAGTCAGTACAAAACATCATCGCCGAACTTCACGACCCCAACCTTTATATAAGTGAAGTTGGCTACGGCTCACAAGGACGAGTCACCATTATCGCCGATTAAAAATCTTTTCATCTCTTCTCTCTGCGCTCTCTGCGTCTCTGTGGTTCGTTTAAAAAAACCGCAGAGGCGCAGAGGACACAGAGAAAGAGATAGGAAACAACTTGGCTTAATTACGAATTACGAATTACGAATTAATATCAGAGGATTTATGACACAAACAGCCCAGCTTAGTCCATCATCTGTCTTTGTCGTGAGCGGCGGTGCAAAAGGGATTACGGCTGAGTGTACTATCAGATTAGCTCAACAGCAACCCTGCAAATTCATCCTCCTAGGTCGCTCCGAACTATTAGAAACCGAGCCAGATTTTGCTCAAAACTCTGATGAATCAGCATTGAAAAAATGCATCATGGAAAATCTTCTTTCTCAAGGAGAGAAGCCCACACCCATGAATGTGCAAAAAATATATAACAAAATAACCTCCAGCCGCGAGATTAAAAAAACTCTAGCAGCAATTGAAAAAACCGGATCTAAAGCAGAATATATCAGCGTCGATGTCACAGATACGCCAGCTTTACAAGAAAAACTTGCCACTGCTGTACAACATCTCGGCCCAATTACAGGAATCATCCACGGCGCGGGAAACTTGGCTGATAAGTTAATTGAAAAGAAAACAGAAGAGGATTTTGAAAAAGTTTACACCGCCAAAGTTCAAGGTTTAGAAAACCTGCTAACTTGCGTTAATCCTAATCAACTCCAGCATTTAGTTTTGTTTTCTTCCGTAACAGGTTTTTATGGAAATCCTGGACAATCTGATTATGCGATCGCAAATGAAATTCTGAACAAATCAGCCCATATATTTAAGCAAAGTTATCCCTCATGTCATGTAGTCGCTATCAACTGGGGCGCTTGGGACAGTGGGATGGTGACAGCAGAATTAAAGAAGATTTTTCAAGAGCGAAAAATTGAAATAATTCCCATTGCAGTCGGGGCACAAATGCTGGTTAAGGAAATGGATAACGCCAATCATGCAACTGCACAAGTTGTTATTGGTAGCCCACTCGTTCCCCTTGCGGCGGAGTTAGATTCAGAACTACGAACCTATCGTATTCGTCGCCAAATGACATTAGAGGCTAATCCATTTTTACACGATCATACGATTGCTGGTTCTCCAGTTTTACCGGCAACTTGTGCAATGACCTGGATTATCAATGCTTCTGAGCAATTATATCCCGGTTATCGGTTGTTTAATTACCAAGATTTCAAAGTTTTGAAGGGGATTACTTTCAATGAGACATTAGCGAAAGAACATATTTTAGAAATAGAAGAGATTTCTAAAGTTAATCTTGAAAAAATCGAACTTAAAGCCAAAATTTCGAGTAAAAATTCAGAAGGCAGAATCCATTTTCATTTTAGCGCTCAACTCAATCTCCAGCGAGAAATCCCAGTTCCACCTATCTATGAATCTCTCAATCTCGAAGAAGATAATATCATCACCGCTACAGGAAAAGCTTTTTACCAAAATGGTGGGGCTACATTATTTCACGGCCCCGGTTTTCAAGAAATCAAAAAAGTCTTAAACATCAGTCCTGAAAAAATCACTACAGAATGTCTGTGGCCAGAACTCAGCGCACAGGAACAAGGACAATTCCCTGTCCAATGGGTAAATCCTTACACCACTGACTTGAGTATGCACGCCTTATGGGTTTGGACACAACACTTTCATGAAGAAGGTTGTTTACCTGGAAAAGTAGAAAAATTTGAACAATTTGCTATGATACCACATAACGAAACATTTTACGTTTCTTGTGAAGTACTATCTAAGACACCAAGTAGTGCGATCGCAAACTTTATCATACATGACCGTCAGGGAAAAATCTATTCACGAATGCTCGGCGCTCATGCCATTATTTGGTCAATGAAAATGCTCAGAAGCTAGTAATCTGTGAAATTCCAAGTTTGTAGTAAGGACTTTAGTCCTTGTTTTATAAGTACAGATTTGTATGAACTTGTGGCGAATTGAGGGTTGAATTTTAAACGCAAAGGGGCGCAAAGGTAAACGCAAAGGTTCGCAGAGAGTTCGCTAGATATCTTGTACTAAGTACTAAAGTCTTTACTGCAAACTATCAAAGCTAGCTTAATCTTAGGATTGCTATAACTTGCCTCGTTTAAAGTTTGGGGAACAGCGTAAATCCTGCCTTTTAATTATCTCTTGCTAAATACCCAAACTCGGAGCATATAAATCGTGGAAAAAATAGCCATCATCGCATTATCATGCCTATTCCCCGATGCAAAGAATCCTGAAGAATACTGGCAAAACATCGTTAATCAAAAAGATTCGACATCCTCTGCAACCGTCGAAGAAATCGGAGTAGATCCGACAATCTTTCACAATCCAGTTAAAGGTACACCAGACAAAACTTATTCACTCAAAGGCGGGTACATCCGCGAGTTCCAGTTTAATCCATCTGAATACAATCTACCATCAGAATTTGTTGATAGCTTAGATAACACCTTCAAATGGTCATTGTATGCCGCTAAACAAGCAATTGAACAAAGTGGTTATTGGGGTAATCAAACTGTTTTGGCAAAATGCGGCGTAATTTTAGGTAATTTATCATTCCCAACAAAATTATCTAATCAATTATTCTCTCCAATTTACCAGCAAGCTATTAATCCTGCTGTCAGAGAACTTTTGCAGTATGAAGACTTTAATTTAGCTGTCCCAAGTGCTACCAAAGCATCTTTATACAATGCGATGATATCTGGTTTACCAGCATCTATCGTAGCTCAAGCTTTATCTCTATCCCAGATTAATTTATGTCTGGATGCTGCTTGTTCGTCATCATTTTATGCGATTAAACTAGCATCTCATTACTTATGGTCACACAAAGCTGATGTCATGTTAGCTGGAGCCATAAGTTGTGCAGATTCTTTATTCGTGCGGATGTTATTTTCCGGTGTTCAAGGGTATGCAGAAAACGGCATCAGTCGTCCCTTAGATAAGTCATCTAGAGGGCTAATTCCCGCCGATGGTGTTGGGATGGTAATGCTGAAAAGATATTCTGATGCCGTCAGAGATGGCGATAATATTCTCGCCACTATCTGCGGTAATGGACTATCGAATGATGGTAAAGGTAAGCACTTACTCAGCCCTAATCCTAAAGGACAAACCTTAGCTTTTGAACGAGCCTATAATGAGGCGAATTTTAGTCCAAAAAGCATCGATTATCTAGAGTGTCATGCCACCGGCACATTACTGGGAGATACAACCGAATTCAACTCCATAGAAACATTCTTTGGTCAAAATCAAGCTGCGCCTCTGGTAGGTTCTGCCAAAGCAAATACAGGTCACTTGCTAACTGCTGCTGGCATGGTTGGCTTGACTAAAGTGATTTTGAGTATGTCTCATGGTGTAATTCCAGCAACCATGAATGTTTCTGAACCTTTAACTTCAGAAAAAGGTACAATTTCTGCCGACAAAATTGTTAGGACAGCTACAGCATGGACTAATAATAATGCACCAATTAAACGGGCAGCTATTAGCGCTTTTGGTTTTGGCGGCACTAATTCTCATCTGATTTTAGAACAAGGAACTACAGCAGAATCTGTTGAATCAATTCCACCTGTTCCACCTACCAAAGTTGCTATTGTTGGCATGGATGCCTTTTTTGGTAACTGCAATGGCTTAGATGCTTTTGAACGCAGTATTTATGATGGAACACAACATTTTACTTCCTTACCGCCTCAAAGATGGCATGGGATAGAAAATCAAGAAAGTGTCCTGAAAGAGTACGGTTTAACAGACGGGAAAGCACCAGTAGGGGCATATATCAAGGATTTTGAAATCGATACTTTATCGTGCAAAATTCCACCGAATGAGATAGAGAAGTTAAACCCACAACAATTGTTGCTTTTGAAAGTTAGCGATCGCGCCGTCAAAGATGCGAAACTACAGGAGGGTGGCAATGTAGCTGTAATTGTCGCCGCCGAGACAGAATTCTCTGTGCATCAGCTACAGCAAAGATGGAATCTATCTTGGCAAGTTAAGGATGGCTTACTCAACCAAGGAATTTCTCTACCTGCCCAACAGCTTTCCCAACTAGAAACCATTGTCAAAGATAGCATTCACCAACCAGTAGAAATCGGCGAATATGTGAGTCACATCGCCAACATCATGGCGAGTCGGATTTCGGCTTTGTGGAATTTCACTGGCCCTGCATTCACCGTCAGCGCTGGTGAAAATTCCGCCCTCAAAGCGTTGGAAGTTGCCCAAATGCTACTTGCTACGGGAGAAGTAGACGCGGTGGTTGTGGGTGCGGTAGATTTAGCCGGTGGCGTGGAAAATGTCTTATTCCGCAGCCAATTTGCACCAATTAATACGGGTGTCAATACGTTGGGTTATGACCAACAAGCTAACGGCTGGACGGTTGGCGAAGGTGCGGGTGCAGTTGTTCTCAAGCGCTACGAAGCTGCTAAAGAAGATAATGAACGCATCTATGCAGTAATTGATGCCATGAGTTTTGCACAAGGTAATTCTACTTTGAGTGATGCTTTGGTAAAACCTGATGCTTCAGCTATCAGCAATGTCTGCAAACAAGCTTTCGAGATGGCGGAGATTCAACCCACAGAGGTTAACTATGTGGAAGTCTTCGGTAGTGGCGTTCCCCAGGAGGATGAAGCCGAAATCACAGGTTTACTGCAAGCTTATCCGAAAGTGGGCAATGGTTTGCATTGTGCATTAGGCAGCGTCAAAGCCAATATCGGCCACACCTATACAGCATCGGGAATTGCTAGCTTAATCAAAACCGCTCTCTGTCTTTATTACAGGTATATTCCCGCCACACCAAAATGGTCTGGTGTCAAAACACCGCAAGTATGGGAAGGTAGCCCTTTCTATGTGGCAATGGAATCAAGACCTTGGTTTGTCGATAAAGGCGGTACACGCAGAATAGCAGCAATTAATAGCATGGGTATAGATGGCAGTTACGCCCATTTAATCTTATCGGAAGAACCCAGCCAAGAGGAGCGCGACAACAGATATTTGCAACAAATGCCTTTTCATCTGTTCCCCATCGCAGTTAGCGATCGCTCCACTATACCCGATATCCTAAACCATCTCCAAAAATCTATCGAAGCTAGTTCTTCTTTATCAGCTACCGCCAGCGAGACATTTGCTAAGTTTAAGCAGCAATCTAATCCAAAATACGTCTTATCAATCACAGGACGTAACACAAAAGATTTACTCAAAGAAATTGAATCTGCCCGCAAAGGTGTAAATAATGCCTTTGAAAACGGCACAGATTGGCAAACACCTTTAGGAAGTTATTTCACAGCAAAACCATTGGGTAAAACTGGAGCAGTTGCTTATGTTTACCCCGCAGCAGTCAATTCTTATATTGGCATTGGTCGTACCGTCTTCCGGTTATTTCCGAAAGTCTTCGAGGATTTAAAAAGTAACAATCTTTACAACCGAGCAGCCGATGTTGAAAAACTAGTTTATCCCAGAAGCTTACCTAAATTAACAACGAGGCAACTAGAAACACTCGAAAAGCAATTGTTAGATGATTCACTGGCAATGTTTGAAAGCGAAATTGCCTTTGCTAGATACATGACGGCAATTTTCCGAGATGATTTTAAAGTCAAGCCGCAATCTGTATTTGGGTATAGCTTGGGTGAAACTAGTATGATGGTTGCCCAAGGGGTTTGGAGTGATTTTGAGGGCGGAAGTAACACCTTAAACTCATCACCTTTATTTGGCGAAAAGTTATCTGGGCCGAAAAATGCTGTGCGTGAATATTGGGGATTAACAGATTCACCAAACAACAATCTTTGGAATACCTATGTTCTCATGGCTACTCCATCTCAAGTTAGAGAATGCTTGAAACATGAGAATCGCGTCTACTTAACTCAAATCAACACACCAGAAGAAGTATTAATTGCTGGTGAGGATGCAGCCTGTAAGCGAGTGATTGAAACTCTAGGTTGCAACGCCTTCCCCGCTCCCTTCGACCATGTGATACATTGTGAAGCGATGCGATCGCAGTACGAGGAAATCAAGAAGGTAAACAGCTTACCATCACAAAATCTGCCCGGTATTGTGTTTTATTCAGCCGCCGATTATCAACCAATTGCACTTGATAGCGATACCATTGCCCACAACATCGCCAAAGGATTGTGCCAAGAACTTGATTTTCCGCAATTAGTAAATCGTGTCTATGGTGATGGAGTCAAAATATTTCTAGAAGCAGGCGCAGGTAATGTCTGTTCACGATGGATTGATAAAATTCTCGGCAACAAAGAACATATCACAGTTTCTCTAAATCGTAGAGGGATGGATGACCATGCTGCAATGGTCAAAGCATTAGCAAAACTACTCAGTCATCAAGTGAACGTGGATTTATCACCACTGTATGGCAAAGCTCAAGAAACTGCTAATTCCAATAAAGCAACATTGAGAACAGTTACCTTGGGTGGGAAAGCGATCGCAGCTACAATTTTGAGCGAAGAAAATCGTAAACTTGTTGAAGATTTTGCTGGGGATCTTAGGAGCGATCGCTTCAAAATACAGCATCTAGATATACCTAATGTGCAACAATCTGAAATCACAGATTTTCTTAACACTCCCAACCAAATAACCCAACAAGAAAGTCATTACCCTAACATCTTGCCTCAGCATGAAGAAGTAAAACCGAAAAATATCATTGATAACGTTTTTGAAACGAGAGAACAATTACAATCTTCTGAGTCAAGCGCAATTAAACAGCCAATTTCTCTTTCTTCCCCGCCAGTCATAACTCGAAAAATTAGTAGCATCATCAGCATGTTCGATTTAAATAAGACCCAGTATCAAAAGCTCAATGCTAATAATTCAAAGATAACTAAAGCACACACTGCCTTCTTACAAGCTAGACAAGATTACAGTCAGCAAATGAGCGAAATCATTCAATTGCAACTAGCTTGCGCCCAAAACTTGCTTAACGACGAATCTTAATATCTCATACCAATTCTCTCTCAACTTTCTCTTCCTTCTCTTCGAGACGCTGCGCGAACGCGGTTCGTTTAAAAATTATTACGTGCATCTCCCAGAGAATTGGTATTACTCTCTTACTCTGTGCCCTCTGCGCCTCTGCGGTTCGTTAACAGAGTCTACACCCTTCAACTTTAATCATCCATTGTTTGTAATCCGAGGGATAACTACCGTGACAACCGTAGATACGGTACTAAGTAAACACGATAATGGTCTTAACTTCTCCACTTGGTCTCATAACAAAAACCAGGTTTGGAAAGGTTCTTTAGAAACTGTATCTTTCGAGAAACAAACCATCAAAGATAAATTGATGGTGTTAAATAAACCCTGCTACATCGTGAAAGTTGCCGGAAAAATCGGTGTCACAAATGAGGGGTATTTATGCCCTGGTGATAATGGCACAACAGCACAAGTAGAACTGCTAACATTTGCAGCCCCAATCTGCATTCAACAGTTTGGAGATCCGAATTTTCTCTCCTCTCATGGAGTGAAATATGCCTACGTTACCGGCGCAATGGCTGGCGGAATTGCTTCCGAAGAAATGGTCATTGCACTCGGAAAAGAACAAATTTTGAGTTCCTTTGGTGCAGGTGGTTTAACTCCAGAACGTTTGGAAGCAGCCATAAATCGCATTCAACAAGCTTTACCTCAAGGGCCTTATGCATTTAATTTAATTCACAGTCCGAATGAACCTGCGATTGAACGCCGGGCTGTGGATTTATACCTCAAATATCAAGTGAGAACAGTAGAAGCATCTGCATTCCTCGACTTGACCCCCAATATTGTTTATTACCGTGTTGCTGGATTGGGGTTGAATAGCGCCAATCAAATTGAAATCAAAAATAAAGTCATTGCCAAAATTTCTCGCCGAGAAGTTGCTACTAAATTTCTGCAACCAGCACCAGCTAGAATACTCAAAGAACTTCTGCAACAAGGGTTAATTACTGAGCTACAAGCAACTCTTGCAACTAAAGTTCCGATGGCTGATGATATTACCGTCGAAGCTGATTCTGGAGGTCATACAGATAACCGTCCCCTGGTTTGTTTGCTGCCTTCTGTTATTGCCTTGCGGGATGAAATTCAAGCACAATATCATTACCAAACACCCATTAGAATCGGCGTTGCAGGGGGAATTGGTACACCACAATCAGCATTAGCAGCTTTCATGATGGGTGCTGCTTATATAATGACCGGCTCAATCAATCAATCATGCGTTGAATCTGGGGCTTGTGAACATACCAAAAAGTTATTAGCCCAAGCAGAAATGGCTGATATGATAATGGCTCCAGCAGCAGATATGTTTGAAATGGGAGTTAAATTGCAAGTTCTCAAACGGGGTACAATGTTCCCCATGCGAGCGCAGAAATTATTTGAACTCTATCGCGCTTATGATTCCATTGAAAGCATCCCTCTTGCAGAAAGAGAGAAATTAGAAAAACAAGTTTTTCGTAAAACTATTGCCGAAGTATGGGAAGGAACTGCGGCTTATTTGTCCCAAAAGAATCCTGAAAAACTTGGGAAAGCAGTCAATAATCCTAAACTGAAAATGGCGTTGATTTTCCGCTGGTATCTAGGATTATCTTCTCGCTGGTCTAGTTCTGGTGAAAAAGGTAGAGAAGTCGATTATCAAATTTGGTGTGGCCCGGCAATGGGCGGTTTCAATGACTGGGTACGCGGTTCTTACCTGTCTGAACCAAATAATCGTGGTGTAGTTGATGTTGCTAATCAAATTATGACTGGTGCAGCCTTTTTGTACCGTGTTCAAAATTTGAAAATTCAAGGGCTGCAAGCTTCCGATTATTACAGTCAATATCACCCTGTTCGTTCTACATCATTGTTGGAGATTTAAAAATGACTATAAAACAGTCTTTCACAGCAGACGATATTCAAATATTTTTGGTATCTAACTTAGCTAAGTTGCTAGGAGTTGCAACTGATGAAATAGATGTCAAAGAACATTTAGAAAACTATGGGTTGGATTCAGCCCAAGCAATGATTCTAGTAAGTAACTTAGAAAAGTTGCTAGGATTTCAACCATCTCCATTGCTACTGTGGCATTACCCAAACATTGAAGCTCTTTCACAGCGTTTAGCAGAAGAAGTGCAAGATGGTTCGCCAGTTCAAGATACAAAGGTAGTAGCCTCTAATGCCAACACTCCACCCTCTGTTCTAGATTTAGGTGCTGAGGCTGTTCTTGACCCCACCATCCATCCCGGCGCTGCATCTAATGTACTTGTGGGTGAACCCAAGAACATCTTTTTAACTGGAGGAACAGGCTTTTTAGGAGCCTTTATTATCCGGGAATTGCTACAAGAAACCAATGCGGATATCTATTGCTTAGTGCGTGCTGCTAATGCTGAAGAAGGCAAAAGCAAACTCCAAAAAAATCTGGAACAGTATGCCATTTGGCAGGAAGAATTTAACTCCAGAATTATTCCGATTGTCGGCGATTTATCTCAACCATTGTTAGGTATTGGTTCGGAACAGTTTCAAATTTTAGCTGCCAATATTGATACTATATATCATAGTGCTGCTTTGTTGAATTATGTTTTCCCATACTCAGCACTAAAAGCAGCCAATGTTTTAGGCACTCAAGAAGTTTTGAGATTAGCTTGTCAAGTTAAAGTCAAGCCTGTGCATTACGTTTCTAGTGTTGCTGTTTTTGAATCCACTGCTTATGCTGGCAAGGTTGTCAAAGAACAGGATGAATTCAATCATTGGGAAGGTATTTATCTTGGTTATTCACAAACTAAATGGGTAGCTGAAAAGCTAGTCAAAATTGCTCGTGACCGTGGACTTCCTGTAACTATCCACAGACCACCACTAATTTCTGGTGATAGCAAAACAGGCATTTGTAACACACATGACTTTATTAATTTGATGACCAAGGGCTGTCTGCAAATGGGATATTTCCCTGATGTAGATTATATGTTGGATATGTCACCTGTGGACTATGTAAGTAAAGCGATCGTTTATCTATCACGCCAAAAAGAATCCATAGGTAAAGCTTTCAATTTACAACATCCCCAACCCGCCGCTTTGAAAATGCTAGTTGAGTGGATACGCTCTTTTGGTTATTCAGTTGAGATGATTCCTTACGAAAAATGGCAATCAGAGTTAATCAATAATGTCACTTCTGCTGACAATCCTTTATACACTCTGCGACCATTTTTGCTGGAACGTTGGTCTGATGAACAACTGACTATTCCTGATTTGTACTTGCAAGCTAGAAGACCTCATATTAGCTGCCAAGATACTCTCCATGCACTAGCAGGTAGTTCTATTGCTTGTCCTCCAATTGACTCTCAATTGTTTATGACCTATACCGCCTACTTGATTCAAAGCGGCTTCTTGAATCTCGCTTAGGAATTCACAAATTGCGTAGGATGTGTTAGGAACGAACGCATCATCTCGGATACTTTCGATGCGTTATTGCTTCTGTAACACAACGCCAGTTGCTACAACGGAGGGAACCTCCGCAACGCACTGGCTCCCCTACAAAATAATTTTATTTATTCCATGTTTTTTAAAACTCAGTACTACTAAATAGCCAATATTTCAGATGCCAGCAACAACTAATACACTAACAGCGGCAATATAATTGCCCTGTTTTTTTATGCTCAATCATGTAAATTTTTAGTATTCAACCCTTGACAGAAGCAATTGAGGATAGAATGGTTAATGTCGGGCATAAAAGGTTGATTTTACCCGCTGGCTTTTGTGAGTGATCAAAAGCCAAATGCTAGCAGTCTGAAATAACCGAACTCCTTTAAGGCCTAACTTCTCCGATGCATAAGTCCTAAATTTGCGTTTGGACTGCTACATCTATCCAATGCATCACATAAGCATTTGAAATGGTAATAACTCAAGATGTTTCTTGTAGGTTGAGATATTACGCGTACTTAATTGTAGAACAAGAACCACTGTAAATGCAACGCAGCTTCATCAAGTTGAATTCACCAACATTCTTACATGAACACAACACATCAAAGACAGAGCAAGCAAACTGCTCTTATTACTGGCGCAGCCGGTGGAATTGGCTACGAATTAGCCTGTATTTTTGCTGCTCATGATTACAATCTAGTCTTAGTAGACAGAAACGGGCCAAAGCTAGTAGAAATTGCAGCCAAATTCCAAGAAAAATTTGGAATTTTTGTCAAAACTATTGTTAAAGATTTATCTATATCAACTGCTCCTGAAGAAATTTTCACGGAGTTGCAACTCGCCGATATTAATGTTGATGTGCTGGTAAATAATGCCGGATTTGGTATCTATGGATTATTTCATGAAACAGACCTAGCTACTGAACTGGAAATGCTACAGGTAAATTTGGTGTGTCTCACCCATTTAACTAAGCTATTCCTAAAGCACATGGTCAACCAAGGTGAAGGTAAGATATTAAACGTCTCCTCGGCTGCTGCTTTTCAACCAGGGCCTTTGATGGCGGTTTATTTTGCTACTAAAGCCTATATCTTATCGTTTTCAGAAGCGATCGCTAATGAATTAGAAGGTACTGGTGTCACTGTGACAGTTCTTTGCCCAGGCTCAACCGCATCTGCCTTTCATGAAAGAACCGGAATGGCAGACTCTAAGTTGCTCAAGGGTAAGAGGATGATGGATGCACAAACAGTAGCCGAAATTGGTTTTCGCGCCTTAATGAAGGGTCAAACCATTGTCATTCCTGGTTTACTCAATACAATACTTGCAAAAAGCGTCAGATTTGTACCTAGAAATCTCGTGACAAAAATTGTCAGAAATATGCAGGAAGATAAGTAGGGCATTGGGCATTGGGGAAGAATAACTAATGACTAGTATTAATACTGCCAACACTTCAAATCCCAGCCAGAATTCTCTACAGCAACAGCAGCAATATAATTGTTAGCAGGTACTAGTTCAAAAAGACTCCAGTCTTCAGATATCTGTAACTTGGCTGGTTCTGTGGGAGTCAACGACACTTCAATTTGCTCTAACTGAGATAGTCCGTCTCCAGTTGCTTTTAAATAAGCTTCCTTACAAGTCCAGTAACGGAAAAATACCTCTTGCTGTTGGTTGGGAGATTGCGATCGCAACATCTCATATTCTCTCGGTAAAAAAAACCGTTTGGCAAGAGCTTCTAAATCAGACATCGGGCGAATATATTCTAGGTCTACACCAATAGGGCGAGTGCAATTCACCGCACACAAACCCAAACCTTGAGAATGAGACAAGTTAAACGCCAGTCTACTATCGGCAAATTTATCTGCTAATACTGGTTTGCCGCGCTGTTGATAATTAAACTGCACTTGTAAGGGCTGGATACCCAAATAACGACTTAATATAGTTCGCAGAATACCACGACCTGCGATGAAACGCTGTCGATGTTCCTGAAAATAGAACCGTTCAGCACGAGCCGTTTCGTCACTGGAAAGAGTTGCTGCTAAATTTTGCAGTTGTGTTTCCGGTTGCTCAAGGTCTATGCGCCAGACATGAATCTCATCCGGTAGCAAAGTTAAATCCGTCGGTGCAGGTTGCCAAATATCATTAGAAGCGGTCATTGAGTCAAAAAATCAAGGGAGTTGTACTTTAATAGTTTGTTTAATTACGACGATTATTATGGTTGGATCTGGTTTGACGCTTTAGCATTACTATATACAACTGCGCCTGTTTTTCCTAGAATCTGCCATACGTGTTGTTAGATATTAAGTCTAGCTGTAAATATAAATACAGATAGCCGCGATTGCTTTTGCCAGCTAAATATTATAATTTACAGCGTATTTCAAGTAAATGAAGTACATGGGTAGGGGCACAACATGTTGTGCCCCTACGATTATCTGTAACTCACCTTGGCGTAGCCTCTGTCTGCGACACGCTGCGCATTTGCGTAGCATCCCGCAGGGAACGTAGAGAAGTTGCAATCTGCTGTATTACTCTAGGTGTACGCTCCTCAACTTTGCGTTAAATCCCCTGAGAGAGAATACTTTAAAACTCTTGACAGAGAATCGCAAATTTTATTTTGGCTACAACATTAGCTATTACAGCATTGCTCAAAGGAACTACGAACAATGTCTGCAAGGGTTCTGAAGTAGATATATCTTCAGTAATAAATAATTTTTATCAGAAAGTGTTAAATCTGGAACAAAAAACCCTTGCCAAAGCTTGTTAAAAACCTATTACAACTACTTTTTTGTAGAACATAGTGAGGATGAATGATTCTTAATTTGGAGTACTTTGCCTTTTTTATACTGCTACTAGCAGCGCTGCTATTAGCAATTAGGCAAATGAGCGTTGCTTTGGATGAGTTAGATATTGCGCGTTTTACTCTCTGGACAGGTATTGCTTCTGTTATTGCTGGTTTACCAATGATATTGTGGTAGCTTTTGGGTCAATGCCATCCTCTCTATTTTGGGCTTCCAAGCAATACGACTCCATCCGTCGAGTATCCTAGCAGCTAGAATATCATCTGGCCTACTGTGTTCGTTGTTGCTCTAACCATTGTAAAACCCGATTCCATGCCCACCAAGGGTCAGAATCTTGTACTTGGCGCTGGCACTCTTTACTACTCAAATAGCCAACATGTCCGCCGTATTGAGTGAGTAACAAATCTATTGCGGAATTGCGATCGCAAGCTTCTTCTAATTCTGGTATGATGGCTGGGTCAAAAAGTGGGTCATCAGCAGCATATAAAATCAAAGTCGGTTTTGAGATTTGCGGCAATATTTGCAAAGCGCTACTAGCCTGGTAATATGCCTCCACAGAAGAAAAACCTAGCCGGTTAATTACCAGTTCATTATCAAAACCCCAAATACTGTTCGCCCGTTCAATCGCCGCTGGGTCAAGGCTTCCAGGATGAGCATCATGGATTCGCCATGCCAGTTTTTTCAAATTCTGTGCAATTCCCGCTTCCAAATATCTGCCGAAGGGCTTTGTAACTAGATAAGATAGCGATCGCTCCGAATCCAAACTCGGACAAATCACCATACCACCGCCAATATCGCTATCTTCTAGCCCTAAATCTCCATACTCCCTAATCACCTCACCAGCCACCTTCACCGCCCATAGCGCCAATTGCCCTCCCAAAGAAAAACCTGTAAACCAAAATTTCCCCGGACATCCCATTGCCTTAGCAGCGGCGGCGATGCGAACAAAATCTTCCCCCTCATACAAACCATCAGAAGTCAGAGTCGGCGATAATTCGGCAGTTTTCCCGTGGGCCCGCCAATCAAATAACACCACAGCGTATCCTTGAGCATAGGCTTTACGCCCTAGTACTCTCAAAAACCATTCCGTTTTTAACTCTCCAGTAATGCCATAAGTGCCGATAATTGTGCTATGAGCATTTTCCGGGATGGCAACCAAGCCAAAAATTGGCACACCTTGGCCACCAACAAAGATTTTCTCGTGATAAGACGGTTCTGGGTCTTGAATAGTACTTTGCCAGTGACGTTTTCCCCACAGAGCGGTGTATACAGTCATCATCACACCGTTTTGTAAAAACCAAGACGGATTGTAGGGGGGAGCATAACACATCATAGACTATAAGATTTCGTGTAATTGAGTCTTGATTTCACAGTCATTTAATCTTAATATTTATGTAAGATTTAAAACCTTTTTCATAATCGATTCAAAAATCTTTGTATCTATCAAAGGTTGTTAATTATCCTTAATAAGTAGTAATAATTTTTTAAGAATGCCGAGGATTCTTGTCATAGACGATGACCCAGCGATTTCAGAACTAGTTGCCGTCAACTTGGAAATGGCTGGCTACGATGTTAGTCAAGCTGAAGACGGCATCAAAGGTCAAGCGCTGGCTCTCCAGCTACAACCAGACTTGATCATGCTCGATTTAATGTTGCCCAGAGTAGATGGGTTCACCGTTTGCCAACGCCTGCGCCGTGACGATCGCACCTCTGAGATTCCCGTGTTAATGTTGACGGCTTTGAGCCAAACTCAGGACAAGGTGGAAGGCTTCAATGCTGGCGCAGATGACTACCTCACCAAGCCTTTTGAAGTTGAAGAACTGCTGGCGCGGGTGCGGGCACTTTTGCGGCGTACTGACCGCATTCCCCAAGCAGCAAAGCATAGTGAAATTTTGAACTATGGCTCACTTACCCTAGTTCCCGAAAGATTTGAGGCAATATGGTTCAATGAGACGGTGAAATTGACTCACTTGGAATTTGAGCTACTTCACTGCTTACTACAACGCCACGGTCAAACAGTTTCTCCCAGCGAAATCCTCAGAGAAGTTTGGGGCTACGATCCTGATGACGACATTGAAACGATTCGAGTCCATATTCGCCACTTGAGAACCAAGCTAGAACCAGATCCCCGCCACCCCCGCTATATCAAAACAGTGTATGGCGCTGGATACTGTCTTGAGTTACCCGGTATCCCTCCAGCAAGCGAGGGAGTTTCCACAACACTGGTTGAATAAAATCACGCTAAATTCCCTTAAACTTTGCCATGACTTAGGCAAGAACTCCAGAAACTCTTATTCCTTACCGTTTAGTTAAGGTTATTTGTGGAATTTACTGGTGTGTAGAGATGTTGCAATGCAACGTCTCTACAAAAGTAATCGACAGGAAAATTATTTTAAGGGTTTTAAACTAAGATTATTCTCAACAGGTTCAAATTAATGACAAAAAGTGATAAGAGAATAGGGTTTTAAGATAGGGATATAGTAAGCGATCGCGGGCGGGCAGGTAGTTAAACACTAAATATGCAGATTTAGTGGGTGTGCAAAACGCTCTTGATTCAGACGTTCGCGGACTCGCTTTCTCGTGTCTCTATCCGCCATTCAGACTCCAATTCATGCCCAATTCTAACTTCTGAATTCTTTCTGATAAAGTATTTCAAGATAAATCAAATCCTTTTATGAGCAAGGGTTTTACCCATATTTATAGGGAAGTTTAATAGTCATTAGCTTACTTGTGAGTTGTATATTCTGGTCAAAAAGCTTTTGAAATAAAATTTAATATAAAATTTACATATTTTATTGATTATTGCAATCAAAGTCAGTCAACAAGTATAGCCTTTTATCTATGAAAGCAATTTAATATTTATTTAATCTTTAGGGTTGTGAATAAGCAAAACTGGCAGATAACGCTGTAAGCTATTGTTAATCTCATTAAACTTAGCAATCAATAAAACTTGCAATTTATGTAAGTTTTTCCAGTCAAATTTTTGAACTGTCTTTGACCTAAGCCTTATCTATTGGGGATTTGTATTCAGCAAATTGCCATATAGAAAGGCACTATAGTCTCTTGCTTTGCAAAGAATTAAAGTTTTCTTAGCCTAATTTTTCATGGCAACAAAACATAAAACTTACTCAAAGTAGCTGGCCATTTTTACAACCCAAATTTATTTTGCTGTTTTTGTAACCAAAACTAAAAACCCAGTATGTCATTGACTAATACTATCCATTTTAGAAACTTACGAGGCGATTTATTCGGTGGTTTAACTGCTGCGATCGTTTCGTTGCCCCTAGCGCTGGCATTCGGTGTCGCTTCCGGTGCTGGGCCTGTAGCTGGTCTTTATGGTGCAGTTTGCGTCGGCTTTTTCGCAGCCTTATTTGGTGGGACACCAACTCTAATTTCTGAGCCAACGGGGCCAATGACCGTGGTTATGACTGCAATTGTCAGTTCCATGACCGCAGCTAACCCCGAAAACGGCTTGGCAATGGCATTTACCGTAGTCATGCTAGCGGGAATATTTCAAATCTTCTTTGGAATATTTAAGTTGGGTAAATACATTACCCTCATGCCTTACAGCGTGATTTCTGGCTTTATGTCTGGGATTGGGGTAATTCTGATTATTTTGCAGATTGCTCCTTTTGTCGGACAGCCAAATCCTAAAGGTGGCGTACTGGGGATGGTGCAAAATCTGCCTCAGTTATTGACTCAGATTAATCCTGCTGAAACAGCTTTGGGCTTGCTGACGCTGGCAATTATTTTCTTCATGCCATCCAAAATCAAGCGCTTTGCTCCTCCGCAGCTAGTAGCATTAATTATCGGAACTATAGTTTCTTTAACCATCTTCGGCGGTACGGATATCAGACGAATTGGGGAAATTCCTGTAGGACTGCCCACATTACAAATGCCTACCTTCACTGCATCCCAAATGACAATCATGATTGTTGATGGGGCAATGTTGGGGATGTTGGGTTGTATTGATACTCTACTAACGGCAGTAATTGCAGACAGTTTGACCCGCACTGAACACAAATCTGACAAAGAATTGATTGGTCAAGGTATCGGTAACTTAGTATCTGGCTTGTGTGGTGGGCTACCTGGGGCTGGTGCCACGATGGGAACGGTAGTTAATATCCAAACTGGTGCTAGAACAGCTGTCTCTGGTTTAACTCGCGCATTAATTTTGTTAGTTGTAGTTTTGTGGGCTGCGAGTATCACTCAACCTATCCCAATGGCAGTGTTGGCTGGTATTGCTCTCAAGGTCGGGGTTGACATTCTGGACTGGAGCTTCTTGAAACGCGCTCATAAGGTGTCGCTGAAAGGCACAATCATCATGTACGGTGTGTTGTTTTTAACCGTATTTGTTGACTTAATTGTTGCCGTTGGCGTGGGAGTGTTTATTGCTAATATCTTAACTATCGATCGCCTCTCTGAATTACAATCTCAGGAAGTGAAGACAATTAGCGATGCCGATGATGCAATTGTCTTAAATGACGAAGAGAAAAAATGGCTTGATCTAGCTAATGGACGTGTCCTGCTATTTTACCTGAGCGGGCCGATGATTTTTGGAGTATCCAAAGCGATCGCTCGTGAGCATTCAGCAATGGCAGACTCTGATGTGTTGATTATGGATTTGACAGATGTACCAATGTTGGGTGTGACTGCATCTTTGGCAATTGAAAACGCTATCAAAGATGCTAGTGAACAAGGTCGTAATGTGTTAATTGTTGGTGCAACCAGCAAAGTCAAAAAGCGCTTAGAAAAGTTTGGCATTTCGAGGTTTGTACCAGAGCATCATATGTTTGTAGATCGTATAGATGCACTTAAACAAGCCGTTGCTTTAGTTAATCCTCATGCAAGTTCTGCTAATACCTCTGGACTTAGTAACTACACTGACACCTATTAATAATTCGTAGTTCGTAATTCGTAATTCGTAATTTAATTATTAATTACGAATTACGAGCTAGAAATTATGAATTATTTTGGAATTAATCAGCAACACAAATAGAAAACATGATTCTTTCAGAACCAATAGTTAATTCATTTGCCTGGTTGAATTTTTTCCCTGCGGGTTTACCATCCTTTTTACTAGCAACAACTAACGAGGCGGAATATGCTCCTATTGTGCTGACTGGAGTATTGCTAAGTTTAGTAGTAATTTATCTAGCTAGTAAAATTGGTGGCGAATTATTTAGAATGATGGACTTGCCCCCTGTATTAGGAGAATTAGTTGGTGGGGTGCTTGTGGGTGCTTCTGCTCTCCATTTGGTAGTGTTTCCCGACAGTGGAGCAACTGGTAGCGACTCCATTATCATGACTATCCTGCAATTCATTAACAACCTCAGTCCTGATGCAGTCACATCAATCTTTCAAAGCCAGAGCGAAGTTGTTTCTGTGCTTGCCGAACTAGGTGTGATCATTCTATTATTTGAAATTGGTCTAGAATCAGACTTAAAAGAATTACAGAAAGTCGGTTATCAAGCAACAGTTGTTGCTTGTGTTGGGGTAGCTGTTCCTTTTGCGGCTGGCACGGCGGGGCTGATTTTATTGTTTCATGCGCCAGTAATTCCAGCGATTTTTGCAGGTGCAGCGCTGACAGCTACTAGTATTGGGATTACCTCAAAAGTTTTGTCAGAAATTGGCCAGTTAAAATCTCGTGAAGGTCAAATTATTGTCGGTGCTGCTGTCATTGATGACATTTTAGGTATTATCGTGTTGGCAGTGGTTGCGAGTCTTGCCAAAACTGGCGAGGTTGATATTTTCAACGTCATTTATCTGATTGTCAGCGCTACAGTCTTTCTCATTGGCTCGATTTTATTAGGTAAATATTTCAATCAGAGTTTTGTTGCCATTGCTGATAAATTGCAAACGCGAGGAAACTTAATTATCCCAGCATTTATCTTTGCCTTTTTCATGGCTTTTTTGGGTAATGCCATTCATTTAGAAGCTATCTTAGGCGCATTTGCGGCTGGCTTAGTTTTGGATGAAACGGATAAACGCAAAGAGCTAGATGAGCAGGTTAAACCCGTTGCTGATATCCTAGTACCAGTTTTCTTTGTGACAGTTGGTGCGAAAGTTGATTTAAGCGTTCTTAATCCTTTAGTTCCAGGAAATCGAGAAGGATTAATTATTGCTACCTTTTTAATTGCGATCGCAATTATCGGTAAAGTTGTCACAGGCTGGTCGGTTTTTGGTCAACCTGGAATTAATCGGTTAGCGGTTGGTGTGGGGATGATTCCCCGTGGCGAAGTTGGGTTAGTGTTTGCCGCCATTGGTGCAGCTAGTGGTACCCTTGATAAACCATTGCAAGCTGCGATCGTTATTATGGTGATTTTGACAACCTTCTTAGCACCACCTTTATTGCGGTTTGCATTTAAACAATCGCCAGCAGAAAAAGAATCTTTAGAAGAAGCCAATTTAATAGGCTAGTTACTTTTACCTTTAGAGGTTGTTTGAAAAGTTTTGTGATTTTAGGTACTTATTGATCCCCCCTAACCCCCCTTCAAAAAGGGGGAACCGGAATCAAAGTCCTCCAATTTATTGGAGGATTTAGGAGGATCTAAAGATTTTGATACATCAGCCACCACTTTTAAAACATCCTCTTAAACACAAAATAGGTAAAAGAGACGAATTTTATTTTCTCTTTTACCTTCAACCTTTATCCAACAGGCAATTCCCGTGTTAGAAGCGTGCATATTCGCAACAGTATTGTGCGGATTTTTCGGCATCATTCTTAAAAAGAACCTTGTGATGAAAATCATCTCTATGGATGTCATGAGTACAGGGGTTATCGCCTATTACGTGCTGATTGCATCACGAGGTGGCTTGTTCACACCAATTGTTTCCAACGTCAAAAATGTCAGATACGCCGATCCAGTTCCGCAGGCGGTTATATTGACGGCGATTGTGATCGGATTTTCGATTCAGGCGTTAATGCTAGTCGGCGTTATGAAGTTGGCACGAGATAATCCGACTTTGGAAAGCAACGAAATCGAGAAGAATAACACGCCATGAGTAACATTACGATCGCATGGATTGCACTACCATTTTTTTTGGGGTTCGTCATTTATTTGCTCCCAAAGGTTGACAAATATCTCGCTCTGTGCATGGCTTTTGCTTCCGCAGGATATGGCATGCAGCTATTTGTCACTCAATCGCCACTGACACTACAGTTACTAGATAATTTTGGCGTTATTTTAACAGTCGATCAATTAAGCGGCTACTTTATCTTAACTAATGCGCTGGTGACGGCAGCAGTCATCCTCTACTGTTGGCACAGCGATAAAACAGCTTTTTTTTACGCACAACTGATCATTTTGCATGGTAGTGTCAATGCCGCGTTTGTTTGTTCAGATTTAATCAGTTTATACGTGGCGTTAGAGGTAAGTGGTATTGCCGCGTTTCTCTTAATTGCCTATCCTCGAACTGACCGCTCGATTTGGGTTGGCTTACGTTATCTGTTTATCAGCAACGTGGCAATGCTTTTTTATCTGGTTGGTGCGGTGTTGGTCTATCAGGCGGATCATTCCTTTAGTTTTGCAGGTTTGCGCGTAGCACCTCCAGAGGCGCTTGCCCTGATTTTTTTAGGACTCTTGACAAAAGGAGGGATTTTTGTATCGGGATTATGGTTGCCGTTGACTCACTCTGAATCGGAAACGCCAGTATCGGCGATGCTGTCGGGAGTTGTAGTAAAAGCAGGTGTCTATCCATTAGTGCGGTGTGCGCTGATGGTGGAAGAGGTTGACCCAATAGTAAGAATTTTCGGAGTTGGCACGGCGCTTCTAGGAGTTTTCTATGCAGTCTTTGAAAAGGATACCAAGCGGATGCTGGCGTTTCATACAGTTTCGCAGTTAGGTTTTATCCTCGCCGCGCCGTCCGTGGGTGGTTTTTATGCGCTGACACACGGACTGGTCAAATCAGCGCTTTTTCTAATCGCCGGGGCTTTACCGAGTCGAAACTTTAAGGAACTGCAACATCAGCCGATCGCTACCCCAATCTGGATCGCCTTGGTGATAGCCAGCTTTTCGATATCAGGCTTCCCGTTGTTATCCGGTTTTGGGGCAAAGGTGTTGACAACAAAGAATTTACTGCCTTGGCAAGCGATCGCTATGAATATTGCAGCCCTCGGAACAGCAATATCCTTTGCTAAATTTATATTTCTACCGCGTGGGGGAAAAGCCGATGTAAAGCCTGGTTTCTGGGCAGCTATGATTCTGTTAATCGGTGGGCTGTTCCTAGCTAATATTGCCTATTACGAGGCGTACACCGTTGCGAATATCATCAAACCCCTCGCAACCATCGGCGTTGGATGGTTAGCATACTTGCTAATTTTTAAACACTCAATACTCAAGCTACCGCGTGTTCTTGAAGAATTTGATCATCTGATCGGTGTAATGAGTCTGATTTTAATCCTGCTGTTCTGGAAGGGATTTGCATGGTTGGGCATCTAAATTTTATATTGCGACTGACTATCTGGTTTTTGCTCACTGCCGATTTCAGTGTGGCAAATATCATCATTGGCGTAAGCATCGCACTCCTATTACCTGGTGGTCGTACAGCTAGGCAATCATTAAAAGATTGGCTACGTGTGCTGGGTGAGATCATAGTGGCGATTCCGCAGGCGTATATTGAGGCATTTGAAATCATCCTCCGCCCGCATAACCACGAAGAGATAACGATGGAACAAGTCAAACCACGACGGACACCAGGGCTGATATTCCTGGATATATTCTTGATCACCTTTACACCAAAAACCATTGTTTTGAAATATCACGAAGCAGGCTGGTATGAAGTCCATCGAGTGCGACAGAGGAAAAAGACATGATCCTGAATCTGGCATTGATTGCAATGATTCTGACACTGCTCATCCCCATGTATGAGGCATGGCAAGATGATGATATTTGGCAAAAAATGCTGGCATTTGCCAGTGCTGCAACCAAATGTTCAATCATGATCCTGGTTGTATCTGTCTTGCGCGACGATTGGATGATTGGTGTTGTCGGAGTAATCATCTTGAGCGTGGGCAATGCCGGATTGATGTTGTTGGCACATGTCCTCAAAAGAATGAATGATTTAGCGAATGAGTAATATATGATTAACGTGCTTAGTTATACCTGCATAGGTTTAGGAATCTTCTTTTGGTTTTGGGGAACCTTTCCCTTGCTTGGCGATCGCTCAGTGTTATTCAAGCTGCATAGTCTTTCGGTTGCAGATACGCTCGGATCAATGAGTATTATCGTCGGGCTGCTCTTGAAGATACCCAGTGAATGGCCGTTGCTCGTCCTTGCCATAATCTCTTTAGCCATCTGGAATACAGTGCTGGGGTATGTGTTGGCTTACTGTTCTAGTAGCGAGGGTAGTCATGAATGATAGCTATATATATGTGATCATTGCCCTGCTGCCGTTGGCTGCTTGTATGCTGGTATTTCAAGTCAATCCATACCATGCGCTGGTAATTCGCGGCATCTTGGGAGCGATCGCAGCATTGGTATATACGGTTTTGGGGGCACCGGATGTTGCTTTGACCGAAGCCTTAGTGGGTACTATGCTGGCAATTACTCTCAATGCGATCGCAGTGCGCTCATCCTTGGTAATGCGTCTTGGCATACTCAAAGAAGAGGCAGATAACAATCACCATTTTGCGAAACTGATGGATGAGTTCCGCACAATTTTTAGCAAACGCTATATGCGTCTTGAACTAGTGACCTACACGAATACCCAGTCTTTGCACCGGGCGCTGATGGAAAAAGAAGTCCATGCGATCTGTGCCCGACCGAAACAAAGCGATCAAGACGAAAAGCAACCTTATCACACCAAAACTAGAATCCAACGCATCTACGACATCATGCAAACCGAACTTTCGTCACCAGAAACAATCTTGGACTATGTAAATACACCAAATTCAGGGGAGGAGCATAGATGAAATGGGCCTACATTGCGGCGGGCATAGCGCTCTACATCAAATTCCTGATCATGCCCAATTCAGCACCAGAAATACCAGATTTCTCTATCGTAGATTCGATTGTCAAAGATGGTGGCATACCAAATGCGGTTACAGTGATCATTCTCAGGAATCGTTTATATGACACTATCTTCGAGGTAGTGGTATTTACGATCGCGATCATGGGAGCTAGTTTTCTGCTGGCAAATGAAAGACCGTCTTGCACAATCTATCGTTTCACCGATCAACCATCTATTGTGCTGGCGCGTCTGGGTGCAACCATTGCCTCGTTGGTAAGTATCGAACTAGCTATTCGGGGACATCTCAGCCCGGGCGGTGGTTTTGCAGCCGGGGTGTCGGGTGGAACGGCGATCGGTCTGATTGCAATTACCTCTTCACCGGAGTGGATGCAAGGAATCTACCAACGCTGGCACGCCGCTACATGGGAGAAAGTTTCGGTTTTGGTTTTCATTGTACTGGCAGTTATAACTCTGGCTGGAATAGAGTTACCGCATGGTGAGTTGGGCGCACTTGTCAGTGGGGGCGTTATCCCCTTGCTCAATATTCTAGTTGCAGTCAAAGTTGCGTTAGGTTCGTGGGCGGTGATTTTAGTTTTTATTCGTTATCGGGGATTGTTGTGAGAGAGGAAGACTCTGCGTACCTCTGCGCTTACCTCAGGGGGAACGCATTTCATTTCTTCCTATTAATTGATAACCTTTCTAAAATTATCTCGTCCCAAAGTGCATCCCTGCTAAAAAACCTTAGAGAAAAAATATTAAATCAGGGTTTCAGCCTTAAGTTCTATATGGTAGTATTTCATGGCATTATGTTAATAAACTTTATCTAAAAGCAAAGAGTCTCCAACCCATGAGTTTAGCTGTAATTAAATTCTCTTCAGAAGAATGCGGCATCTGTCACAAAATGTCTTTTTATGACAAAAAGGTGGCAGAAGAACTGGGTTTAGAATTTATCGATGTAAAAATGCAGGATACGGCTGCTTACCGTAAGTATCGCAAGATTTTATTAACCCAGTATCCCGATAAATCAGAAATGGGATGGCCTACTTACATCATCTGCAATTCTCCAGAAGGGGAATTTCAGATTGTGGGTGAGGTAAAAGGAGGTCATCCCAAAGGGGAGTTTAGAACCCGTCTTCAAGAGGTTCTGGATTCCACAGCTAATCAGAACTAATTACCTCAAAAGATTTGACCTCTAGGGCAGGGCCAATCATGGCAGTTGTCATGATATCTTCACGCACCTGTCCTTTAACTTTTGCTTTTTGTCCGGCTTTGAGTAAGTCTTTGTCAGCCCCTCTGAGGATTTCGTAAGTAACGCCCTCTTCTGTGACTAACGCCCATGCGCCTGTGCCAATATCACGATGTTGGATTGTACCTGTAATTGTAATGCTCATAAACAGTGCTGAGTGCTGAGTGCTGAGTTGGGAGTTGGGAGTTGGGAGTTGGGAGTTAGGGGTTATAAAAATTCATTCCCCATGCCCCACTACCCATTTATGCTGTTTTTTCTTCGTTTTTTAATGCTAAACGAGCAAGTCCATAACAGATTATGGCATTCGCGATCAGGAAGAGGCGTGCTAAGTTACCACTTCCCAAACCCCAAACTGCTGGGTCGTAAAGCGCACTCACTGTCAAGCACGCTGCTACACCTAAGGTTGAACCAATGGCAAACCATTTCCAACTAGGATGTCCTAGCAGCAATGCCATTAAAACAATGGGAATCAGTACGCTAGCAAACAAGGGATTCAACGCATCAGTTCCCTGGAGGGTATTGCCTAGTTCGGGAATTGAACTGCCCAAAACCCGGAAAGGCCATTGAGGAAGATCAAAAATATAGATTCCCTTGAGGAAGAATAACCCAGAACTGCCGGCAATTAGTCCACTGGATAAAGACCAACTCCAAGCAAAGGGGAAGTAAACCCGTAAAAACCAAGCCAGCAGATAGGAACTAACTACCATTAAAATCTTGGGTAACAGTGCTACTGCACCACCATCAATCCAAAAGCCGGGGTTGAGATAGCCGTTATCTCTTAACCAGCGGAAGAAATCTGGAAAACTGATTTGCCCTCCAAAGGCTAGTTTGACTGCTGCTTCTGCATTGAGTTGTCCAGCGCCATAATAGTTCAAACCATCATCCTGGATAACTCGCGCCGATTGCTTAAGGACTTTTAAAACTTCATCTGGTTCTTTGATGCCAGCAGCTTTGATTAATGCCGCAACACCAGCAACGTGGGGAGAAGCCATACTTGTACCCTGGAAGCCCAGAAATACCCCTTCGCCCTTTTCGTCGATAGTTTCTTGGAGAATCTTACCAGCTTCACTACCACCAGGAGCAGAGATATCTACCCCAGCACCAAAGTTAGAATAGGGTGCTCTTTCGCCATCTGGGCCAATTGCCGAAACGCCGATTACGTTGGGATAGCGGGCTGGATAGCCTGCCCCATTGGCGTTTTCATTTCCTGCTGCGGCAATGATAACTACGCCTTTTCTATGAGCATAGTCGATCGCTTCTTTCATCAACTTGCTTTCACCGCTACCACCCAAGCTCATATTAATCACATCTGCACCTTTATCAGCAGCAAATTTAATTGCTTCGGCAATATCGGCAACAGTACCGCCACCATATGAACTGAGTACCTTCAGGGGCATCAAACTGGCTTCGTAGGCAATTCCAGCTACGCCATATTTATTATTTGTGGCTTGGGCAATAGTTCCGGCAACATGGGTACCGTGACCATTATCGTCTTTGGCTTCTTCTCGGTCGTTTACAAAATCATAGCCTTTGACGAATTTTGTCTCATACAAATCCCGAACTTTAGTAATCCCGGTGTCAATTACTGCAACTGTAATGCCACTGCCTTTGGTTTGACTCCATGCGCCTTCAATACCGATTTTGTGCAAGTTCCACTGCTTGCTGTAATATTGATCATTGGGGCCAGTTAATGAGGGGCTTGTCTCATCATCATCTTGGGGTCTTAAAAATTCACCTAACCAAGCTGCTTCACCGGGTTGTGGAATCTTCCTATAGATATAATTTGGTTCAATGAATTCTGTAGCTTGGACAAACTGAGATTTTTTCAGTTCTTGAAGTCGCTGGCGATCGCCTTTGACAATATAAACATTATCTTTTTTGGAAAACTTGTTGTCTAATTGGGGTGTAACGTTGTATTGTTTGGCGATCGCTTGCAAATTCTGTTCCACCACAATTGATGGAATATCTTCCCGAAAATCAAGCAAAATCGTCTCAAACTCTCCTTTAGCTGCCAATCCCTGGAAATTCAGGAAACCAAATATGGCAGATCCCAGCCCAATGACAAACAAGCACAATAATATAAGCTTTCTCATATTAACTCATCACCGCTTTTTGCCAGTTTGCTCACTACCATAACTTATCTCCATCCTTTAGTGGTGGATTTTGCACTTTTAGTTACAAGTTTCACTCAGGACTTTTTTAAACGATGGAACGTGGTCTTTTGTGGTTGCCCCTATTAGTAATGTTTTTCTGGTTGGCTTGGCAAGGCTCGAAGGAGTATCAAAAAGTTGAAGCCTATCGCGCTTGGGCAGAGCAATTTGAACGGGCTAAGTACGATATTTATTCAGTATTGGGTCAAAAAGGCAACAATTTAACTTGGGGAAAACCCACACCTAAAGGGCCTGTTAAACTAGAAACATTCTCTTTGCTTGATGTTAGGGAAATATATCTTTTAGTAGATGAAAAAAAAGTAGATTTAGAAAATATACCGGAGAAAGGTCGTTCTATAGAGTTAGAATTTCTATTTTCCGAATCTAGTGGTTCAGTGCGGGTTCCGTTTACAGAAATCCCTTTGGCAGCAGAATGGGGTAAGTTTTTGCAGGGGGCGTTAGAAAGTTTGCGATCGCAAGCGAATCAGTAGTTATATTAAATAAATCTGGCTAATTATCTATGGCAGTAGATATCATAATCAAAATATTTAATTGAAGATAGCGAAAAGTCCAAGATGTCATCAGCACATTAGCTGTGCGATCGTCGAAACCAGTTAAAGTATGAATTAAGAGCGATCGCGTAGTGAAGTTGAGCAACACTGGCGGTGAAGTCTGTTTTTTGGTGATTCTCCTTTTTTGTACTTTTACCAGACTAATGCCAGTTTTTGAACGCAACTCCTTGACAGGGATAGGGTGTAGAGAACGCTAGCAAAGAATTTAGTTGCTCAAGATTAAATCTTCTTTGTCTAGTTATTCCTCTACACCTTCTCCGTTAGCGCAGCCTCTCTTAGAGAAGAGACAGGGTTATCAAAAGACACAACTAAATAGTGATAAAAGTGGAAGGTTGAGCCGAAAGTATACTTGCAGTGACATTATCCAACATTGTCAACACTTGATTGTCAGAACTATTCATAATGAAGGCTTGACTTCCTTGTTGCTGTATCAACAATTGACCGAACTTGAGACCACCTGACAACACAAACTTGTCAGTACCTACTGCAAAGTCAGTAATGGAGTCCGTGCCCTGACCTAAAGCCAATACAAAGGTGTCAGCGCCATAACCCCCTGTAAGTACATCTTTGCCTGCGCCCCCATAAAGCCAGTCATTGCCTGCGCCCCCTAATAGTTGGTCATCACCGATACCACCAAATAGTGTATCGTTACCGTTATCACCCGAAAGCTTGTCATTGCCGCTATCACCATAGAGCAAGTCATTCCCATCATTTGCCCAGAGAGTATCGTTTCCGTCGCCTCCGAAAAGTTGGTCATTTCCTAGATTACCTATGATGGTATCTGCACCCCCAAAGCCATAAATCTTATTGGCTGGGGCATTGCCTTTTAAGTACTCAGAATTTGCAGTGCCATTGAGAAGATAAATTTCGGTAGCAAGAGGGGTTTTAACTGTGCCACTAATGGCAAAGTCAAAGGGGCTTTCGTCACTATCGTTGTTGGTCAAACTGAAACTGCCAGCATAGGTTCCAGGCGTAGGT
>NZ_JBIQNW010000003.1:240806-250146 GCF_047228265.1 Nostoc sp. UIC 10607
GTACCACTAATGGCAAAGTCAAAGGGGCTTTCGTCACTATCGTTGTTGGTCAAACTGAAACTGCCAGCATAGGTTCCAGGTGTTTTCGTATTGAGTGCCACTTTTATACTCGTCGAAGCCTTAGTAGCCAAGGTAGTTGGAAGAGTTCCTACCAAACTAAAGCCGTCAGGGAGTTTGAGATTACTCAGGTTGAGTGCAGCTGTACCAATGTTCTTGATGGTGAAAGTTTTGGTTACGGTACTGCCGAAAGCGACATTACCAAAGTTAATCGCAGTAGTGCTGCCATCTACAATGTCAACTGTGCCATTGAGAACTTGAATTTCGGGAGCAGTAACTCTACCACTAATAGCAAAGTCAAAGGGGCTTTCGTTACTATCGTTGTTGCTTAAACTGAAGTTGCCAGTGTAGGTTCCAGGTGTTTTCGTATTGAGTGCCACCGTTATACTGGTCGAAGTCTTGGCAGCCAAGGTAGCTGGAAAAGTTCCTACCAAACTAAAGCCATCGGGGAGTTTGAGATTACTCAGGTTGAGTGCAGCTATACCAGTATTCTTAATAGTAAAAGTTTTGGTCAGGGTGCTGCCAACAATGCTGTCGCCAAAGTTAATAGCGGTGGTACTGTTATCTGCAATATCAACTGTGCCATCAAGAACTTGAATTTCGGGGGTAGGAGTATTATTGGTGGGGGCTTCGTATGCGCCAATGTCAATTAATACACTGCCGTTGCCATCGCCATCTAGGGGAATATTTTTAGTGATGCTATTGAAGGCATTAGAACCAGCATCGATTGCAGGACTTCCAGGTTTGAGCCTAAAGTCACCATTCGCTGCATCAACAAACAACGGGTCTTTGTTTAAAATATTTCCTGATCCTGTGCCTTTAAAAACTCCGTTGTAAGCAAGGTTATTGTCAAATGAAACATTACTAGAATTAACCAGCAAAGTCACAGACTCCCCGTTGCTTGCATACATAATATTGTTAGAGGCTCGAACATTTTTAGCACTGTTAACAAAAATTTCTCCGTCTGGGAGTGTTTGTGAGTTTTGGTAAGTTGTATTATTAATAATGTCTACAGGATTTTCTCCTTTGAAAATTTGGATTCCAGCCCCTCCATTGTTGTAAACTAAGTTATTACTGATTAAGGCTTTACCAGTATACGCAACACCTCCAATATAAGAAGTGTCAAGCATTATTCCATGACCCTCTGTTATTTTTCCTGCATTAATCCAAGGAACTAATTGGTTATTATCAAAAGAGGTGTTACCCCGAAGAATTACTTTATAATCTGTTACGTTATTATCAGAGTTCCAAAGATTAAGCATTGTAATTCCTTGGTTCCCATAAGGTGAATACCAAGCATTTCCAGAAACGACATTGTTTTCTACTGTAATGTAGTCTACTTCTGTTCCTGCAATCCCGCCTCCTGGAAACTTAGAAACATTGTTATTTTTAATTGTGATGTGATGTGAACGTTGCTTTTGGCTGCCATTAGTGAATGTAATATTAATACCATTTCCAGATGTTGCTGGGTTATTTAGATTGTCTTTTTGCTGAAGCGCATATTCTAATGTAATTTCATCTCGTGCTCCCACCAGCGTTAGCCCTTCAACTACTACGTATGAAGAGCCTGAAATTGATATAGCATTCCAATTATTTTTGTGTGCTTCTAAAACAGGTGTGTGTCCGGGATATGCAGTAAATGTGATCGGTGCATCAGCCTTACCCTGCTTATTTGTAATACTTAGGATATTAGCAGAGGCTGTGTTTGTGTAAGTACCATTCATGACGTAGACCGTATCACCTGCCTGCACCAAGTTAGCAGCTTTTTGGAGCGTGCGAAATGCGGCTCCCTCATTCAAGCCATTACTTTTATCATTACCTGTTCCAGAAACGTAATATGTTTTGCCAGCCATAGGTTTACTCCGAATGTGTGTAAGGGGAATTGGTAGTACACTCTCAGCAACTTTCTTTAGTTGCTAAATAGTTATTTGAATGAGTCATCTGTCTGGACTGTTCAAGACAGTCACAGTTGTCCGATGGCGTACCCGCCCGCCATAGGCGATCGCGACTTGAAATCGCGTCGTTTGTAGAAACACTGTTGTAAAACTGAAAATTTTTCTCCTGTCAACCGTTGATAGTTAAACCAGGGGTATCGATACCGTCAATCGTCAGTGTTTTATTGAGGGTGATCGGACGATTAGCACGTAGATAAGGCAGCGCAAAGCCGGAGACGTTTCCTGTCTTCTCTGGGCTTGTTGTTAAAAGCTGGAATCGAATGGAATCGTATCTACATCTGTGGCAGCCGCGTAGGCGTAGCCCGTCGCAGACATCGCTGCTCTTTGCAAACCAGCTTTGCTATCTGCTATATTCGATACGATAATCATAAATTGGCATAGTAATTCCTCAGAGCTTTGTCCGTTGTTTTAGGTCAGGAGGTTGCCAAATCGTCATGGTAAAATGCACCCCTTGCTAATAACTGAGGACTTAAAGTTGCATTGGTTAAAGTTAAATTGGTTGAAACTTTAGTAGGTTGACCCCTTAACTTAAGGGAACTAATGTAACAACTTAGTCGAACCTGTTGTAATCGGTGTAACTGAGTCTTGTGAACTTAGTTAAAAGTAACCTTTACAAACAGCAATTGATATCAGTAAATACCCAGAACATAGTTCGTTTTTTTACAACAGAACAGGAAAAACTATGGAGTGCCGTGGTTGAGTCCTGTTAATTTCTACAGTGATATGGGAATGGAAAGCGCTTTGTGCGAGGATTTAATGAAGTTGCTCTAAAGATTTTTTGGAAGCGATGCTTTCTGGTACTTCCGCTACCCGTAGCTTGCTTCCCCTTAGGGTCTGGTGGGCTACGCCTACGCCAAGCCGCAACCATCTTGCCAGTAAGTAGATTGCCGTAAATCTTTGTTGTTGCAAGAAGGGATGAGGATGTTAGCCTAGTTCATCACTCTTTGAGATAGTTTGGTTTGATTGCGCCAACAACTCTAATCTTCATAATTATGAACGCTGAAATAAACTCCAGAATACCCGTTGCTTTAACCATTGCTGGTTCAGATAGCGGTGGCGGTGCAGGAATTCAAGCTGATTTACGCACCTTTGCTTTTCACTGTGTCCACGGTACTAGCGCTATAACCTGCGTCACGGCACAAAACACTCTAGGAGTCAGGAGGGTTGATGCCATGCTAAAAGAGGCTGTTGTGGCGCAAATTCAGGCAGTAGTTGAGGATATTGGCGTACAAGCTGCTAAAACAGGAATGTTGCTCAACCAGGAAATTATCTTTGCTGTTGCCCAGCAGGTGGAAGCTTTACAAATTGATAATTTAGTAGTTGATCCAGTAATGGTGTCACGTATGGGGGCACAATTGATTGATGATGATGCTGTGAAGACTCTGTGCCATGTCCTGATTCCCAAGGCGGTTATGATTACGCCGAATCGCTACGAAGCCCAGATTTTAAGCGGTTTACAAATTAATTCCTTGGAGGATATGCAAGCCGCAGCTGAAATTATTCATAAGGCTTTACGCACAAAGGCTGTTTTAGTCAAGGGTGGAGGTATGCAGGGAGATTTGCGTGGCGTTGATATTTGGTTTGATGGCGATAAGTTGGAAGTTTTAACTTGCCAGCAAGTAGAGACAAAAAATACCCACGGTACTGGTTGTACACTATCGGCTGCGATCGCTGCTAATCTGGCTAAGGGAAAAGACTTGTGGCAAGCAGTCCAACAGGCAAAGGCGTATGTGACTACTGCACTCACTTACGCCTTAGATATTGGCGAAGGGCAAGGCCCTGTAGGACACTTCTTCCCATTGTTACGAGATTAAACTCGTGGTCAGTTATTAAGCTGTTGAATGACCATTGACTACTGACTACTGAACTATATCCAAAATGTAAATAAGAAATCTTTGCCCTTTCGGCATTTTTCTATTATTCTTGGGCATAGTTTCAGGGCTGACTATCTTTGTTAGCATCTCTGTACGATCTACTTACCTTGATTTTTAATACCAAGCCCCCGATGCGAACAACCATAGGTTCTGTTCACAGGAATTCGCCAACACCGACTACTCAAGCCTACCCTCCCTCTGTACCACTATCTGTATATCGGGAATTGTCAACAGAGTTGCAAGCAGCACAGGCGAAGCTACATACACTCACCACCAAAAATCAGCAATTAGCACAAGAAAATCAACTTCTACGCCAAGAAATTACCAAAGTTGTTGAGTCTTTTTCTCATTTGCAAAAGTTTGTGGATTCCCATGCTACTTCTAGTTATCACCAAGCCCCCCAAGCTCCTAGCTACGTGAAAAATGCCGCTAAACAGCCAGTAACGCAAGCGCGTCCACCTCAACAGGTTTCTCGCCCAAGTCCACCTGTTGTGCCTAAAGCCCCACCCGAAAAAAGCCGTCGCCAAGCCTATTCTCCACCTGTAATGGAAATGAATTTCCCGATACCAGAACCAGTTTTTATAGAAGAGCAACAAGTAAGTTATTATTCCACTACTGAGCCAGATGCGAAGGGACTTAATGGCTGGTGGTTAATTATCACCATATTGTTAATCATGCTTACTGCCTTTAGTGCTGGATATTTCGTTGTGCGTCCCTTGTTTGAACATCAGAAACGTTAGTTGACACTCCCACAGTCGGCAGCAGAAGGCTTTTGGGCTACCGAGCAATTTCTCTGCAATTACTCTCTAAATGGCGTAATTTATCTATTTTTAGGTTATAAAAGTTACATAAAATGCTAACTTGACAGCAGCTTCTTTATGTTAGAACCTCAAAGATTATCCAATTAATAAATCCTTGCAGCTTCTTATGTCCCAAACCCTCAGGCAAAGCATCTACACTTTAAAAAAGTGGTAATTATTACATATGTTTTAGGAAAAGCACTGCTAGTTACAGCTTCAGACAGCGGATCTGGTTAGATATATAAACGAAGCTAGTAGAAGTCAGGAGTCAAAAAGATGAAAAAAGTAGAAGCTATTATTCGCCCATTCAAACTAGACGAGGTAAAAATTGCCTTGGTTAACGCTGGTATTGTCGGCATGACTGTTTCTGAAGTCCGAGGGTTCGGACGGCAGAAAGGCCAAACTGAACGGTATCGCGGTTCTGAGTACACCGTTGAGTTTCTGCAAAAACTCAAAGTGGAAATCGTAGTTGACGACAATCAAGTTGATATGGTGGTGGACAAAATTATTGCTGCTGCCCGCACTGGTGAAATCGGCGATGGTAAAATTTTCATCTCGCCTGTTGAGCAAGTGATTCGGATTCGCACTGGCGAAAAGAACACAGAAGCAGTTTAAATAAGTTATGAGTTAAGAGTTAAAAGTTATGAGTTGTGAGTCAGAATTCATAACTCCTAACTCCTAACTCCTAACTATCTCCAGTTGCGGAAGTAAAGCTGTAAAAGCTTTGCCTCGATGGCTAATTGACCTTTTCAACTCCCGTGTCATCTCAGCAAAGGTCAACTGCAACTCTTGCACGTAAAAAATTGGGTCGTAGCCGAAACCACCATCACCACGTGGTGCATGGAGAATTTCGCCACGACAAACACCTTCAGATTCTAATACGATCGCACCATCAGGACGAGCGATCGCTACTGCACAAACAAATTGAGCTTGCCGATTTACTTCGTTGCCTAATTCGCTCAATATCCTAGCAATGCGTTCTGAGTCGGTTTTGGCGTAACGTGCAGAATACACCCCTGGTGCCCCATTTAGGGCATCTACTTGCAAGCCCGAATCATCAGCAATTGCCCAGTTTCCTGTAGCTTTAGCAATTTGTGAGGCTTTTAGACAAGCGTTAGCGGCAAAGGTTTCGCCCGTTTCTTCAATGTCTAATTCTTCAGGTTTGAGGGTTAATTCCCAACCAGAATTTTCCAGGTAAGCTTGCATTTCCCGCAACTTACCGGCATTTCCTGTGGCTACTACAAGTAATGTCATGAATTTTAAATATCAGTTAGGAGTTAGGAGTGATAAGTTATGAGTTATTAATTCTTAACTCCTAACTCTCAACTCCTCACTAATTTTACTCTGCCCACTGTTTCGCCCAAGCAAGAGTTTGATGCACTTGCTCAATTGTCGAGGCTTCGCAGTACAGGCGTAAAACTGGCTCAGTACCGCTAAATCGAATCATTAACCAGCTTTTATCAGCTAGGCGATATTTGTAGCCGTCAATTGTTTGGCAATCAATCACTGCTTTACCTGCAATTTCCGTCAATGGTTGGGTTTGCAGTTGTTGCAAAAGACGCGATCGCACTTCCATACTTGCTAAGGGTAAATCAATGCGATCGTATGCTGAGGTAAACCCTGTTTGTTTCTGCAAGTGGCGATAATATTCACCTAAATCCAAACCAGATTCTACGATCGCCTCTAGGACGTACAAGGCTGACAGCAGTGCATCCCGTTCGGGAATATGGCTACCATAGCCGATTCCTCCCGATTCTTCGCCGCCCAGCAAAACTTCTGCTGCTAACATTCTGTCAGCAATATATTTATAACCAACTGCTGTCTCAAATACTGAGAGGTTATGTAGTGCCGCTACAAGGGGTATCAAGTCGGAACCACTAACAGTTTTGACTATTTCACCCTTAAAGCCGCGCCGCAGGGTTAAGTGGTCGATTAATATCGGGATTAAGACTTGGGAACTTAGGAAGTTGGCTTCTCCATCCACAGCTGCAATGCGATCGCAGTCTCCATCAAATACCAACCCCACCGTTAAACCTGATTTATCGGTTTCTCGGTGAGTCTTGATGACTTCAAATAGCTTTGAAAGGTATTTAGGTAAGGGTTCCGGCGCACCACCACCAAATAGGGGGTCGCGATCGCTGTTGATTTCTTTGACCTGATTGCCTAGTAGTCTCGCTAATCCACCAGCCGCAGCACCATGCATGACATCGGCAAATAACGTTAATTTACCAGATGCGATCGCTTCTCTAAGTTTGGCAATATCAACTTTACGTTCTAGTGCTTGGGTATAACTGGGCCAAGGATCGAATTTCTCTTGCTTGCCTGGAGTAGCTGCTAGTGGGACTCCAACCGACAACTGCGCTTCTATCTCTTTTGTGACTTCTGGCGGCACTGATCCACCAAAACAACCCTTGACTTTTAATCCCAAATATGAACCCGGATTATGGCTGGCTGTAATTACCAGCGCTCCTAAAGCATTGAGTTGTTTTGCTGCCCAACTATAAGCTGGGGTTGGGGCATATGTTTCGCTCAGTAGTACATCAAATCCGACAGCAGTGACAGTATCGGCAACAGCACGAGCAAAGTCTTCAGCCATGAATCGGCGATCGTAACCAACAATTATTGTCCGGCTACCCACCGTAGAAAAATATGTATTATATAATACTTTTGCGGCGACTGGCGCGACCAGGGCTAGGCGTTCAAAGGTGAACTCATCACCAATAACGCCCCGCCAGCCGTCTGTACCAAACTTGATTGAGTTAGCTACAACTGGCATCTAAGTATCCTAACTGTCTACTTGAGGATTCTAGCATTTATACAGTGTATAAAGTAAAAAAAGAATCTAGTAAAAATATCTACTAATATTAGGCTGTTTCAACACAAAATTGAGCAAATTTGTGCAATGAAGTGCGTAGACGCGCAGCAACTTGTCTTCAGACAGCGCCTTTTGGCTCACAAGTAAAATTTGCCTTCGTGAATTTTTCACATAGTATCTACGCAGGCTTGGTTTATACAGTAGCGAATTCTAATCGCTAAGTATTACAGTATTATCCAGATTTGGATGTATTAGCTGCTCTACCTCAGTAGCTTTTTCGCTTAAATCAAGCTCTCTATAGATTTGCAGACTTTCTCTTAAAAACTGGATAGCAGTTGCTTTAGTACCTGATTGATGATGCTGGGCGCGGCTCAAGTATATTTCGCCCAAGAGTTTACGAGATGAAGCTTCTAATTCCCGGCGATTGTACTCGTGAAAAATTTGGAGGGATTCTTGGGCTAGTTCTTCGGCTCGGTCAAGATTTTTTAAGACGCTGACTTCCAGATAGGCACGGGCGATATCAAGAGCTTCATCTGCTCGATTTACTGTCTGTCCCAATTCGGCAAGATATGTCAAACCAGTATTATAATATTCTTCAAATTGGGCAATTTTTTCTTGCGGTAACGAGTCCTTAAAAGACGACAGCCGTAAGCGTTCCGAGCAGATTAAGCTAAAGATAATGTAGTCGTAAGCAAGATTTTTTTTATAGTTGCCTGTGGTATTTATTTGGATAGCTTGACAGATATTTTGTTCAGCTTGCGCCAGTAATTCAAAAGCTACTGCTCTATCTGAGGTATTTTTTGCTAACAAGCGTTGATTGTTACCAAGTTGCATATAGCATCTAGCCGTACTCTCATCATGGCCTAAGTGCTGATAGAGATTTCGACTTTGCTGGTAATATTCAATTGCCTTCGTGTAATCCTTTAAATTGCGGTAGCAACTAGCAATCCAAGATAGTTGATTAGCTACATTCTTCTCTAGACCCAATTGCTCATAAAGATCATGGCTTTGTTGATGGTAGGCGATCGCTTGTGCATACTTACCCCAAGCTTGATAGATTTGACCTAATTGACGGTAAGTTGCAGCTATCAAAGATGTGTCATTTAATGACTGGCGTATGAGCAAACAATGCTGCTGACACTCTAATGCCTGTTGATATTTGCCCCAGTTGCTATAACAATCAGCTAGCCAGTACCACAAGTTAGCTACGTCCTTCTCTTTGCCCAATTGCTCATAGAGGTCACGGCTTTGTTGGAAGTAGGCAATCGCTTCTTCATACTTACCCCAACTTTCATGAATCCAGCCTAGTTGAAAGTAGGCATGAGCTATATCTGATTGGTCTTCTAACCGTTGACGTTGTGCCAAGCACTTTTGCTGATACTCAACTGCTTGCTCATAACTCCAGTTGCAATAGCAACTACTGATCCAAGAAAACTGATTAGCCACATGCTTTTCTTTGCCCAATTGCTTGTAGATGTCATGGCTTTGCTGGTGGTGGGCGATCGCTTGTTCATATTTACCCCATGTTTGATATATACGTCCTAACTGATAATGAGCAAGAGCTATCCTGGTTTGGTCATCTAACTGCTGGCGAATTGCCAAATCCTTTTGCTCACACTCTAAGGCTTCCTGATATTTACCCCAATCACGATAGCAATCAGCTAGCCGATACCACTGGTTAGCTATATCTTTTTCTTGATCTAATTGCTTATAGAGGTCACGGCTTTGTTGGTAATGAACGATTGCTTGTTCGTATTTGCCCCATGCTTGATAGATGCGTCCCAAACGCCAGTAGGCCAGACCTATTCCGGGTTGCTCATCTAACTGCTGGCGGATTGC
>NZ_JBIQNW010000003.1:250245-304846 GCF_047228265.1 Nostoc sp. UIC 10607
CCATTCCCGATAGCAATCACCTAACCAGTAGCATTGATTTGCTACATTCTTGTCTTGACTCAATTGCTCATAGAGGTCACGGCTTTGTTGGTAATGGGCGATCGCTTGTTCATATTTGCTCCATGCTTGATAGATGCGACCTAGTTGAAAGTAGGCACTAGCTATACCTGGTTGGTCTTCTAACTTTTGACGTTGTACCAAGCATTTTTGCTGACACTCAAGTGCTTGTTCATATTTACCCCATTCTCGGTAGCAACCAGCTAAGTTGTACCACTGGCTAGCTAGATTCTTTTCTTTGCCCAATTGCTCATAGAGATCACGGCTTTGTTGGAAATAAGCGATTGCTTGTTCGTATTTGCCCCAACTTTGATGAATCCAGCCTAGTTGAAAGTAGGCACTAGCTATATTTGTTTGGTCATCCAGTTGTTGACGAAGTGCTAAATCCTTGAGTTCATATTCGAGTGCCTGCTCATATTTACCCCATTCTCGGTAGCATCCAGCTAAGTTGTACCACTGACTGGCTACATTTTTGTCTTGACCCAATTGCTCATAGAAGTCACGGCTTTGTTGGTAATGAGCGATTGCTTGTTCGTATTTGCCCCAACTTTGATAAATCCAGCCTAGTTGAAAGTAGGCACTAGCTACATTTGTTTGGTCTTCTAACCGTTGATGTTGTGCCAAACACTTTTGCTGGCACTCAAGTGCCTGCTCATATTTACCCCATTGCCGATAGCAATCACCCAACCAATACCACAGATTTGCTACATTTTTCTCTTTACCCAATTGTTCATAGAGATTACGGCTTTGTTGATGATAGGCGATCGCCTGTTCGTACTTACCCCAGCCTTGATAAGTTATGCCTATATTCCACAGATCACTTGCTTCATCTTCAGACTTGCAAAACTCTTTGTCTATAGCTAATGCCTGCTGGAAGCATTCTAGTGACTGATGGTATTTGGTGTGTAAGCGATAACAAATACCTCGATTTCTCCAAAACAGCAGAAAAGCAGATGGATGAATATATAAAGCTAGGGTTTCAAAGCATTCCTGATAATAGTCGATTGCTTGATCAAATTTCTCTTGTTCCTGATAACAAGTTGCAATTGACCAAGCTATATAAGCACTGTGACTGACTTTTGGCTGAACATTGATTTCTTCTAGAAGTTCAACAGCTTTTATATATTTATCTGTACGAATATAAGATATTGCGGTAAGTAAACTTAATGCCCTTTGAGAGTCTTGCTCGCCACCATAATTTTCCAGACTATTTTCTAGAGCCGATGTCATTTCTTCACCTAGTTCTTTAACCAACTCTCTAAGACTACAAAATATATTAGGTTCTAGCTTATTAACAACATCAATGGCACAACTAACTAATCCTGTCCCTGATTCACCACAAGCAACATAAAGAATAGCTGTCTCTGCTTTCACCCGTATCTCTTCAGTAAATATTGAGTTTTTAGCGAATTCTTTCAGTCGTGCCAGAACTTCACCTTTGTGGTTAAACATTTCAATTTGGCGTAACAGTCTTAACAGTTCTTTAGTTGTCTCATCCTTAAAGTTTGTATCTAAACCAAGATAGGTAATAACAAATTTTTTAATTAGCTTTTTGCGAGGGCTGCTATTGACTTCAACTTGAGTTAAAACCTCCCCAGCAAATAGCAAATCTTTTAACCGTAATTCTGACTGTTTACAGTTAGTAGTTGATTCCTGTTGCAAATCTGACCAGATGATAATCGCATCCTGCGAAGATGCATTTTTGATTTTTAACTTTGCACCTGGAATTACAGGTTCATAAGTCTCAAGATTACTGAAAAGCTGGTCAACCAGCTTATTAACCTGTTTAGGAGAATAAATTCCGTAATAACCTAAAGCTAATAGAATTGGCTCATTCCAACGCGGCTCATGCAAATGTTTACGGATAATTGCTAAAATATCACTTACTTCATTGTCAGCAATATAACGTGCAGCAAAATACTCCTCAAACGTTAGGTGCATAAAGCCGTAGACTCCAGGCGCACGTTCCACAAATAGACCTGTGGTTTCCCGCACTTTTCGTAAAAACTCCTGCACGGCAAGGCGCACTGAATCTGATTCTAGGTCAGTATCATTTAATTCTGCTAGCTTTGCTGCTAACTGTTGTTCAACTTCTGCCTCAGTGACTAAACCAGAAGGCTTTTCCTCATGCATCCAGTAAGCCAGTGGTGCTAAAAATGCCACCACTTCATTTTGGTTCAGCAGCACTTTCGGAGCATCTGGCAACTTCTTACCTAGCTGCCAATCTTCGGTCAAGGTTTGCACTGCTAATTCATAAAGTTTCACCCGGCGGTTAGGTAGGCGCTCACCATTGCGGTGAATCAGTGCCAAAATTGTCAACAGTAGAGGGTTCGCTGTCAAGCGTTTTACACCCTCATTATCTTTAATTGCCTCTAAAATCTTCCTTGCTTGATCGTCTCCTGCTCTTTGCCATTGCGCCTCACTTGCTTCTGGCTGTTGCGCTCGTTCTATCGCCAAACACCAGCGTTCCAGGAATTTTTCTACCTGTTCGCTACCCATATCTTCAATAGTGAACTCAGCAAAACGGCTGCTCAGTTTCACATCGCGGTAGCCAGCTATGCGGCTGGTAATGACAAACTTATTACTAGAGAAAGCATTCACAAACTGATCGATTCTTTCCACAATCAGCCTGCGGCTTTCTTGTTCAAATACCTCATCTAGGCCATCCAGCAGTACCAAGCACTGCCCCTGGTGCATTTTTTCTAATAGTAGCGCCGCCATCTCTGTTCCCGCTTCCACTTCATCTTGAAAGTAAGCTTCCCACTGGCGGTAAAATTGGTGCAGATAGTCCAACAGACTTAACTCTGGTTCTTGTTGAAGTCGTTCTGCATAATCGGCAATACGAAAGAAAATTGGCAACAGAGCTTTACCCAATTCTTCTTGGGGTTCGCCACCTATTACTGTTTCATTACCATCACGTTTCGCTGTGGCAAAATGTAGCGCTAGATAACGCAGTAACGTTGTCTTTCCCGCACCTGGAGCGCCGAGAATCACGCAGTATTGATTCTCCTGCACTGCATGAGATAAATCAATTCTTGTTGTTACTGTTTTGGTGCTAGTAGTTGGTATTGAACTTAGTAAATCTGGTTCATAATAGGAAGGTTCGTCTAAATCGTAGGGGCTAGAGATGTTCATGCTCAACCTATGTTCAGCTTTGCGAAATGTAGTCATCTCTTGGTCTAGTTTCGACGTTTCTGTAATCTGCTGTCGCCTTACAGCTTGCAGTGAAACATAAATTTGATCGAGAAAAATATCTACTTGCCGCTGGACTTGCATCACGCCGCTGATTTTGAGATAGGAATTCTCAGCTATCAACCACTCAAGATAAGGATAAAACAAGGGATTTACGGGTGGACGTGCCTCAAATTTCACCAACTTACCCCGCCAATCCCAGAAATCAGGCGCACGGTTACGAAATTCTTCTAAAAATTCTTCTTTATTCAGCCAAAAAATTATGACCAATTCCCGACCAAATAGCGAATCTCTCCCTAAATTTAACTGCTTCATCTCTTGTTTGAGGCGGGATGTCGGCAGTTGGTCAATTCCAAACGCCATTATCAATTTGCGTTTATTTTGAGAATTATGCAGCCCAGTTTCATCTAAACTGTAGAGAAAGTTATAGAGTGAGTTATCACTGTAAAAGAAGTTTTGAGGCTCATGAAAAGTATGATCTCCATCTGATAAAAGTAACTTGATTTCCTCGACTACTGGATGCTGTGGCCCACTCTCCGGTGCAATAGCAAAAATTGTCGTTGTTTCACTAGATAATTCTAAGAAACTAACTAATTTTTTTAGCTCTGTTGCGTCATTTGCACTTATAGAATAAGTGATAGATTCGTTAGAAGCCATTTTTATTGATGAATAATTGCTGATTACGAGAGAAAACAACTATTAAATTTTTGGAGAGTTAGCAGCTTGCCAACGTTGTAAATCTTCTAATAGAATAGGGTTCACATCAAACCAGGATTTTTTACTGTGATTGTAATAGCCTAATACAAATTTGTTTTGCAAAAGCTCATCACAAATGACAAACTGACCTTTGTTAGGCAAACTATGGGTATTAGTAGTTAAGCAACCTGTACGGTGAACTTTATCTAGTTCAGGGAAATGGTAATCACTCAAATTATATTCTCTGCGTACTTCTTGCACAGCCTCTTTAGCAACATCTAAGTCTACATATATCAAATCTAGCCTTAAAGAAACTTCACAAGCTGTACGAGCCAGTCGCACCAAGTCACGCATCACACCGCCACTCTTTTCAGAAATTAGTTCTAGCGCATCTGGATTAAATAAACCCTTATAAGCAACACCCAAACTTGCTAAACGCTTACGAATTACATTATTAAGAATGTCTCTACCAAGTTGATTAGGGATTGTAGTAGGACATAAATTTTCATCGCATTCAAATACTGGTGGATTCGTTAAATCTAAGCATTTTTGAAAGCTTTCCATTGGTTGACGAAAGCTTGGAGAATATCTGAGCGAAATCGGAATCGCATATATAATATGGCAACTTAGCTGAGTCAGCAGTGGACTAGCGAACATTTCCAAGGCTGTAACTTGATCGTGTCGGTCAAGCCCATCTACAATCACCAGTAATTTCTGCTTGTTTCTTTTCTCAGCAGCTTCTATGATGGCGTTAACTCGCTCAATGATTTTACTAAGCTGCGGACGAATATTAAGAGTTGTAGTAACTTTTCTAGTTAGTCCTTGTTTAAGAATTAGACCTAGTTTTTTGATAATTTCTGGAAGTTCAAGACCAGTATTTTCAGCTTCTTCATCTTGATAAACTACAGTTTTGAGACTTTTTAGTAAATCATTTAATAAATCGTCTTTTAAACCCCACTCTCGTTGAATAACTTTTTCAAAAATTTTAATTCCAATTAGGACTACAACCTCAGCATAGCCAATGTTGTACTGGTCAAGAGCAGTTACAGTATCAATCCAAATTACTGTATACTTACTGTTCAAATGTTGTTTTAATCGCCGCAATTCTGTAGTTTTGCCACCGCCCCTGTGACCTGCTAGTAAAAATTTAGCTGGGTCGTCTTCCATATCCAAAAAAGTGATTAAATTCTCTACAGGACTGTTGGCTCGCTGGACATAAAAATTTCTCAGTTCTTCAGGTGTAGTAAGTGGTTCCTCTGGCTTAAAAAGCTGATAAGCAGGCTTCCAAAAACTGGTATTACTCATGGTGACAAATTTAAACTGATCTCAAACGGTGTTTTGGCTTACACTCGTTTATCTCAGTATAACTGGGTAATTTCCTGCTGTAGATTCCTAGAATTGAAAAACTTTATACTATAGTCCGAAATAATACTCTATGCCACTTTGATTGCACACTAAAAATTGATGTGCGATCGCTCGGTTTTACATAACTTGATTAGCCGCGTAGATGCAGTGACGTAAAGCGGCTTCCCGTTCGCGTAGCGTCTCCAAATAAGAAGGGTGGCGGCTTGTTGCCAAATATTGTGTCTGTACAAAAAATATATATTAATAATCCTTAATAGTATTAACTATTAAGGATTGTTAACATGAGCAAAACTGCTCACAAACCTGATTGTTCCTTAAAAATCATCGAGAAACTGACTAAGGCGACTGATTACGGGGTCAACCTCTTGAGGAGGGGTAGCAACAGTATAAGAAGTATTATTTACTACTTCTAATTGACTTGGAGACGGAATGAACGATCGATCGTTGACTATGAGCGCCAGTTGTGCAACTTGTTGAGAAAGTTGCAGTAGATGATGTTCCATCGCCTCCAAACGATTAGATCCCTTGGCAAAAAAACGTTCCTCAAGTCCAGCCACTTGACGTTGCAGTTCACCAATTTGTTGTTCAATTGGTGTTGTTGCTGCTGTTTGTGGAGCAGGTTGTACAGATTCCGGTACACATAAAGATTGCCACAAGGCTTCTTTACAGAGATCGCTGAAAGTCTTGTCTGGTTGTTTTTCCAAATAACTTTCTACTTGCGCTAACAAGCTTTCATCAGCAAGCTCTGGGTTGAACGTGACGGATTTAACTACCTTTTTTGACCATTGGAACATCAGCTTTATGCCCTAGCAGCGCGATTGGAGGATAATTGTGCCTCTCCATAAATATACTGCCCCAAAGCATTCGCCTGACGGGAAGGTGCTGCTAAATGAGCATTAATCTTTGCTTCCTTGAGCAGACGTTGAACGTCGTCCCAGAAGAACTCACCACCACCGCCAGTAAGAATCACATCGGTGACGCGTTCTGGCAACCAAGCTAGCACACGGCTACAGATTTCGCGAGAAAACATCTCCGTGAGGTTGGGAAGAAAATCGTCTAGGTTGGTGGGCTTGCTAGCGCCTTTAGGACGGTAATAGCGTTCACCTCTGGGTTTGTTCACAGCGGAAATCAACGCTAGAGATTGACTATCTGCTCCCTCGATTTCGGCGGACACCAATTCATAAAACTTATTCATCCCGAAGTCTTCGCTCTTAGAAGCGCCTCTGGCAAAACGGAAGTTATCTACCATCAAAAGATCGACGGTTTGATGTCCAATATCAACGATCGCCACCGATATTTTTGTAAAATCGGGGCTACCAGGACTTTTCTTCGGTTGAGCTTCAGACCACAATAGGCTACCGTAGCCTTCTGGCATGACCCATACCTTATTGACGTTCAGCGACACAGATTCGCCTCGGAAGTTCAACACATGAGGCCCACCTACTTGGCTAATCAACTGTGCTTTTTCCTTTTCAAATTGCTCTAAGGAAAGAAAAGGCAGACCTAGTACGACTGAGATATCGTCTCTAAGTTTGAAGTAGCCAGCGCTTGCTAACACTTTTACCAGTGCAGCTTCTACCTTAGATTGTCCGACTCCTAGATTCGCCCCAAAATCGGCTGCTAGTTGACCAACAGCATATCCATTTCCTTGATACTCCAGCCACAAATCCATTAAGGGGTCAGTAGCCCTGGCTTCAAAAACACCGCCGCGTACTTGTTCTATAGACATCTGCTTGACGTTGGCAGGTACGAACACCACATTGCCTGGTTCACGACTCACACAAGTTTTTGTGGAAGTTCTGCCTAAATCAACACTGAGAATGGTTTTCCCGGAACCACCGCCTGGCTTGGGAGTATTATTAACAGCATTGATGGGAGTCGATGCTGACACTCTATTCATGGGTATAGCAGCGGCATTGATTGGGGTAGCGGCGGAAGGTTGGTCTGTCATGAAAGCTCCTAGTTCAAACTTAACTGTAAAAAGTTGTCATGCTCATCTTACAAAAATGCGAGCAACCAGAAATTCTAGGTTGCGTCAAGTGTAGCTAGAAATACGCCAAAAATTAATTCAGGCAATACCTCCGATAAGCTCTGCCAACACACATCTAGTATTATTTGGCATAGTGTAGGCGAATTTTGGCCAGATGTAACCCCTGCTTTCACTGCTTTCAAACCAAAAGCCTCCGTGTTTCATCTTCTAGTACGTCTTAACTGGCGCTTGAATATCCAGAAAACAAATGCTAGAACCAAACCCCCAAGTACGATTTTGGATACAGGAGCGAGGTACTTGTCCACAAGTTCATACTGACTACCCAATATGTATCCTGAGTATGTTAGCAAACCCACCCAAGCAGCGCTACCTAAGGTTGTGTAAACCAAAAATGGTAGCAGGGGCATGTTGCTAATACCTGCGGGAACAGAAATCAAAGTGCGGATTCCTGGCACAAGGCGACCGATTAATACTGCTGTTCTACCTCGTCGGTCAAACCAATGTTTGGCCTTGGTGATATCTTTACTAGATATGCCCAGCCATTTGCCATATTTGTCAGCCCAAGCTTTCAAACGGGTTTCGCCCAAAAACTGACCTGGATAGTACCAAATAAGTGCGCCCAATACAGAACCCAAAAGTCCTGCGAAAAACACACCAATGATATTCAGCTTTGCCCCTCCTGGTTGATATGGACTTGCTGTAAATCCAGCCAGTGGCATGATCAATTCTGAAGGAATCGGGGGAAAAAGGTTCTCTAGGAACATTAGTAGGGCGATTCCCCAATAACCAAAATAGTTGATAGTATTAGTTATCCATTCAAGCATTGAGTCAATTCCTGAAATTGCTGGGCTAGTCTTGTTACTAAATTCAGCCTTAGCTTTTTTAAAAGCTAATTATCCCCGCTTGTTAAAGTCAAGGTAACTTAACTCCACTAAAGCATCAGAACTGAGAAACAGAGTAAGACAAGTGGAAGCTAGGGGTCTGTTTTATTAATTTCAAGGGTTATAAAAGTTCGTAAATATTTCTAGCCCTTGAGATTGAGCGATAAATCGCTCAATACGAACCTGAAAAAATTAATGAAACAAACCACTAGGTTTTATTTTCTAATTTTTTAGATCCCCCTTAGTCAGTTTTTTAAAATAACTAGGGAGGATCTAAAGATTTGATGGCAAATTTAAAAACACACTTTAGGATTTTTTCTGAGGTTGGGACTGTGGAGGAGATGAGGGAGGTAGGAGTGCAGAGGAAGACTAGGGAGAAAATTTTACCTTATCCCCCTCTGCCTCCTTTCTTCTAGGCTGTCGGGGTCAATGATTGTACTCTTGGTTCCGATTGCCAGTCTAAGGGATTCCAAACTCGATCTTCCAGCGCCATCTGCTCAATCAAACTTGCTAGTCTCAGGGCTTTGAGAGCTTGTTCACCACCTACTGAGGGTTGATTGCCACCGTGTACACAGTTGACAAAATGTTCTAATTCTGCACTTAAAGGTTGAATATTGCTGGTGTAGACTTTTTCAATCACACCATCTTGCCTATAAAGTACTTGTCGGTGGTCGGTGAGAGAATTGGCAGTCGTTTGTCGGTGAATCAAAATTTCATTCTTAAGAAAATCTGCCTCAGTAAATGAATTTTTACAATGGGCGACAATCCGGCGAATTTTTCGGTGGGTGACTTTACTGGCAGTCAGAGTAGCAACAATACCATTAGCAAACCCCAAGGTGGCGGTTACATAATCTAAATAACCAGAGTCTAGGGCGCGAGTCCCGCTAGCAGTCAATTTTGTTACTGGGGAAGCAGCTAATTCCAAAAGTAGGTCGATGTCATGGATCATTAAATCCAGGACAACTGAAACATCGTTTGCTCGATCTGAGTAAGGACTCATTCTGTGGGCTTCTAGCGCCAGTAATTCCTCTGTTTTTAGAACTTGGCTCAGTTCTTTAAAAGCTGGGTTAAAACGCTCAATATGACCTACTTGCAGAATACACCCAGACTCAGCCGCGGCATTTACTAAAGACTCTGCCTCAGAAATACTGGCTGCGATCGGTTTTTCAATCAAAACATGAATTCCCGCTAACAGACAGTTGATGCCCACGGCATAGTGCAGACGGGTGGGAACAGCTACACAAACTGCTTCCACAAGGGGTAGCAGATCGCAGTAATCTTCAAAAAAACGCACCTTGTAGTTGCTGGCAGTTTCTAACCCCCGCTCGACGTTAATATCTGCCACTCCGACTAGTTCAACATCTTTCATTGAACTCAGCACGCGAGCATGGTGTTGTCCCATGTTACCCACTCCAATCACGCCTATGCGGATTGGTCGTGGCTGGTTGCGCTGTGTATATGGATTCGGTTCTGCCACTGACATGCTATCTTGCACTATTATTCTCTCCTCAACCACCAAATTTAGAGACGCTACGGCCGTTGGCGTTTATACTCGAAAGCCAGTTACGATCCGTCTAAAACCATCCAGATGGTAACATAGAGCCTATGTTTATGAAGAATTTCAAAGTTTGTGTTCGGTTCCCGTAATCCAGATATCTTTTGTATAGATAGTTCGGGTTTGTTTTGGATTTTGCACTTTCTACAATAAATATGTGTCTTTTTATTAACTTTAAAACATTCAGTAAGACTTAAGTGTAAATTCTTCAAATTTATAAGGATCGCCTTCCTTTGCTCCGACTTAACTGGAGGTTGTGTTTAGGCAATTAATTACCGAGATCGATATCTAATTGATACTACTCAAATTACAAAGTCATGAAAAAGTAACATGTGTACTTTTTTCCAGAAAAATGCTGTTGGAAATTATCGCCGCTAAATTACTTGAAAAGATTTTTGTATGATTATTTGCAGCACCCGTTGTAGAAACGTACTCCTGTAAAGAAGCAAGCCACGCATAGCATCTGTCTGTGACACGCTGCGCGTTTGCGTAGCATCCCGCAGGGAACGTAGAGAAGATATCGCACCGCTTTTTGAGAGAAACTAGTGTAAATTGTTTTTTTGGAATATCTAAAGGTGCGGCGTTATTTGCCATCACTCACAGGGTTTAGGAGTCGCTTTGGCATTACTCTGTGACATCTTGTTAAGGTGTGATTTGGCAATTTGAAATCCAAAATTTGCAACTGAGATGAAAGCTGTAATTCTGTTATCTGGGGGATTAGACTCTTCCACAATTCTGTACAAAGCTAAGGCTGATGGCTGTGAATGTCATGCTATTTCCTTTGATTACCAGCAGCGACACCGACGAGAGTTACAGTCAGCCCTCACCGTTGCTGAAAAAGCTGCGATCGCAAAACATCAGGTGGTTAATTTTGACTTACGGCAATGGGGCGGTTCCGCACTTACCGATGATGCCATTGATTTACCCCAGGAGCGATCGCTGGATGAAATGTCTCAAAATATTCCTGTCACCTATGTTCCGGCTCGTAATACCATCTTCTTAAGCTTTGCTCTTAGTTACGCCGAAGCGATCGCAGCTGAACGTGTTTATATCGGTGTCAACGCCTTAGATTACTCAGGATATCCTGACTGTCGCCCCGACTATATCCAAGCAATGCAGGAAGTTTTTCGCCTGGGAACCAAACAGGGGCGTGAGGGACAACCAATTAATATTGTTGCACCCCTAATAAATTTGAAAAAAACTGAAATCATCCAACTGGGGAACCAATTGGGAGTTCCTTGGGAGCTAACTTGGTCTTGCTATGCTGGTGGAGATGTCGCCTGCAGCGTGTGTGATTCTTGTCGGTTGCGGCTAGCAGCTTTTGCCGAATTGGGACTCGTTGATCCACTGGCGTATGCTTCTTGAGTGAGGAGTTAAAATTTATAACTCCTGTACAGACGCGATTAATCGCGTCTCTCTTAACTTTCAACTCCTAACTCTTCTAACCGTCGCAGTTGAATTTGATGCAGGCGTGGGCCAACAATTGATACCACAGTGAATTCAAGATTTTCATAACATAAGGTTTCGCCTTTGCTAGGAATTTTTTGTAACTGATACAGCAAAAAGCCTCCTAGTGTCTGATATTCTCTTGTCAGAGGCAAATTTAGATGCAAAACTTCGTTTAGGTCTTCGAGGTTGATCTGTGCCTGCACCAAAAATTTCTGCTCCTCTAACATCTGAATCAGTAAGTCGTCGCTGCTTTCAGGTTCACTGGCATCGCCAATGATTTCGGCAATCACATCTTTGATGGTCACTAGTCCCACAGTACCGCCAAATTCATTCACTACCATGACCATAGCGGGTTTCTCTTGCTGCATCATGGGCAAAAGTTCACTCAAGGGCGTGTGTTCTGGAACAAACCGGGCGGGACGCATCCAAGGTTGGATTTGTGTCTCTAAACTTAGGTTTCCTCCAGCCAAAGGTTGTGCCAAATCTTTAAAATAAACAATGCCGCGAACATCGTCTAAAGATTCACCAATCACGGGATAGCGAGAGTAACCAGTAGAAGCCATTTCCTTAAGTAATGTCTGGAAGGTAGCATCTTTTGGCAGCGCGATAATACTGGTGCGGGGGATCATCACATCTTGGGCCATGACATCCCCAAATTCAAATACATTATTGAGCAATTCTCGCTCTGCACGCTGTAAACCAGTAGACCCCCATTCTGTAGAGATAATCAGTTGCAATTCTTCGGGAGTAACAGGCGGTCTCCAGCCTTGGCCTGTGTATTGGATGCCAAAAATCCGCAATAAAAAACGAGTTGATTGGTTCAGAATCCAAATAAAGGGGCCGAAAAAACGCACGATCGCTTTTACCGAAGGTCCCAAAAACCGAGCTAGCTGTTCTGAGTACAGCATAGCTAAGGATTTGGGACATAATTCTCCGATCACAATTTGCAAATAGGCAATCAAGAAAAAGGCAATGGGAATTGATAGAGAATGCGCTAGGAAGGTAGTCATCCCACTGGGTAAAGGCCAGGATTTAAACCATGCATTCACCAGCACGACAATCGTACTTTCGCCAATCCATCCCAATGCCAAACTAGAGAGAGTAATGCCTAACTGAGTGGTAGATAGCAGTCGGTCAATACTACGTTGTAGCATTTCGACAGCGATCGCTGGAATATCCCCAGCCTTAACTAGCTGGTGAATCCGCGATCGCCGCACGCTCACCATCGAAAATTCTGCCGTCACAAAAAAGGCATTTATGGCAATCAGCAGTAGCACTGACAACAACCGTAGCGCCACGTCTGTCCAAATTAAATTAGGAAAACCGCTCACCACCAAAGCTCGTGTAAAACTCACGCCCTCCATTTAGGAGGATTGGGAATTGGGTATCGGGGATTGGAAAGAATTCATTCCCCAGTCCCCAGCCCCCAGTCCCCAGTCCCCATTTACCTTTCTACAGGAATATTCGATGCTTCCAACTTTAATTCTTGAGCGGGATAATCAGTGAGAGCAAGTGATATCTTCTTGACATCATCAAGTAAAGCTGTGGGAATGCTCACTGTACCTGTGAATGCTGGCCCATTTACAGGCAATTCTGTTGGTAAACCCTCTGTACTAGCGCTCAAGGTTCGTCCTTTATCATCGGTAACATCTAAAAAACTATACAAAAAGCGCACAGAATCCTTACCTTTGTTCTGCATTTTCACTTTCAATAGCAAATCACCACCAGAGTAACGGACAGATTGCACAGTCATGGTTACACCCTGACTCTGGGCAATAACTGGAAAACCTGGCTGGGGTTTTTCTTCAACCACTACTGGGAGTTTTTCCTCTGGCTTCTGCTTGCTGCTATTGGTTTCTTCATCATCTTCCTCTAGCTTTTCCGATTTAGCAGCTTTGGTCTTACCCTCAATTCGCGCCTTGACAATTTTCAGAATCTCTTCCTCTTTTAATAGCACTAGCCCTGTCTGTTGGGAGTTATTTGCCTTATTGCTGGCGAATTTGGTTGTGGGACGCCCATCTGGTGTGGTAACACCTTTAAGTGCTGAACTCCCCAGTTCAAAACCCAAAAAGGCGCTCACAGAACCTGCTCCCATCATCAGGATTAACAAAATCAAAGTAAGAAGTACAGTAGAATTTATTTTCATCGCTGACAAGCTATCACATAAGAATGCTGGTCTATTTAAGAATAGTGAAGCTTTTGACCTCAATCCTTAAAGGAACTTAATCAATATTAGTTTGCACTATTTCATGATCAAATTATGTAGTATAAAAATCTGGTAAACTATTGTCGAGTATTCAAAGGTGGTAAATTTGTGCTATAATTACGCAATTGGCTAAACTTAATGCAATGAGGGATTTGCCTCACTTTAAAATTAGCAAATAAGGTTTACCTAAGAGTTAAATTAATTGACTCATAGGAACCCAAAACCCAAAAAACAAGCGCCTTTGGCCGATTGGGGAGGCAGCGAACTCATAATTCGCCTTCAGGCTGGTTCGATTCCAGCAGGGCGCACTGAACGATTCAAAAACCAATAATGTATTGTGTCACCAGACCCTCAAAGATGATTGGGACATGAGTAATACTAGATTATCTTGAGTATTGCCATCCTGGTTCAACTCCTACAGCTATGATTTGGTAATTTAGCCATTAGTCAATAGTTGCTGACAAATTACAAGGAACTAAGGACTAATGACCCCACAGGCTAGGACTGTTACCGAGGTGGTAAAGTTTCAAACCTGAATTCAGTTCCCACTTTGAGTTTGCTGCTATTCAACCGAGGAGACATCATCAGCGATGTGTCATAAGGATTTGGTAAATCAGGAGTGCGAATATAAGGATCGTTGCCAACTTGCTGAGTCAGGACATCATGATATAAAGTGTTAACCAACTCAGCATCGCGGGCAATTTCATTTTCTGGGAAGGAACCACCGAAACCGGAACCAGATCCTAGAAATGAGTCTAGCTGACGCTTGAGGCTGCTATTTTCGTAGAAATTGCGATCATGACGAAAATAAGCTCGTTCAAATGCATCACTCGTAGTTTCATAATTGGGTGTTTCTGTTTGAGCAGATGCAACAGAGGGAAAAGCAATACCAGCAACAAGCAGCACCAGTACACCACCAAAGGTTTTTAATTTTATACGCACGTTTCTGACTCCTCAGTTTTTGGGCAATCTTAATTTATGCTTAAGTTCAGAACTCTGATAAGTTCAACCTTTGGTGTAGCACAACTTTTAATGTTTTGTAATGACGTATCCTACTGAAACTCTTACCCACTCAGATATTTGGGCAACCACTCCTGATTTGACCACTTTGCGCCATAAGCTACTAGATTTATTTTGCCAACTTGCTTATCAAGAAGGTGATTTTCTCCTCTCCTCTGGGCTACGTAGTTCTTATTACGTCAATAAAACACAGGTAACACTTCATCCTCAAGGTGCTTTGGCAGTTGGACGGTTGATATTTCCTTTATTACCCGTAGATACACAGGCTGTGGGTGGTTTAACATTGGGGGCTGACCCAATTGTGACAGCAGTGAGTCTAGTTTCTGTTTATGAAAACCGACCGATACCAGCGCTGATTATTCGCAAGGAAGCCAAGGGTTATGGGACAAGAGCTTATATAGAAGGTCCCAGTTTACCAGAAGGTGCAAAAGTAGTAGTTTTGGAAGATGTGGTAACAACTGGGCAATCTGCTCTGAAAGCTGTTGATCGCCTTAAAGATGCAGGTTATACCGTAAATCAAGTAATTTCACTGGTAGACCGCGAACAAGGGGGAGGTGAGTTGTACCAGTCAGTTGGGTTGAAGTTTGAAACTTTGTTTTCGATTCAAGAAGTTCAAGAACGCTACCGACAACTTGCAAATTCATGAACATTTGATGTACTCCCCGTGAAGGTATGGAGATTCTGGAGTCAAACAGCGATTACAATTTCATACCGCATAACATCACCTAACCCAACAATCTTCGCCGCGTTGCCGTCCAGGTCGTTTTTAGACCTACAAGACGGACAACGCCATTTTCGCTCGGAGATTTCTAACTTTTCAAGGAGATGACCACAGCAGGAGCAAGTCTTGCTGGAGGGGTACCACGGGTCGATGTAGACTTTCTTTGTCGCCACCCACTCTCAGATGCTTAGAAAGTCGCGGAATGCCAAATCACTAACCTTTCGTCCCCATTATGATAATAGTAATATTTTTGGTTATTGGTGTTATCCTCAGCACAACTGCCAGTTTTGTTTTTGGAGTTCCCTGGCTGATGCCGATTTTCGGTGCTGCTGTTCCCTATCCCATTTTCTTTTTACAAGTACGTCGTCAACAATATAAAAGTGCTTTTTGGTGGATGTTACTGTGGGGAGTGTTGCAGAGTATTGCCGTAATTGTAGCAACAGCGACCGCACCACAAACAGCAGCAAAAGTCATCCTCCGTGGACAGTCATACACTACTGAGATGTTGCACTGGATTCGCACGGGAGAAGGTATGGAAGGAACACTCCGTTTATTTTTACCAGACCATTTATTGCACTACGGAATTTTTTGTATTCTCTGCGTTGTTACCTTAAGTAGCATGGCATTGATATTCGGCACGTGGATGCTGAACTACATGAATTTTTATGTTGCAGAATTGGTGAGAGTTAGCGCTAAACCCTGGTTAGCAGCTATTTTAGGATGGTATCCTTGGTCAATTTTGCGGATAATCGGGTTTATTGCCACTGGGGTAGCTTTAGCTGCTTTAGGATTAAATTTAGTAACTCGCATTAGAGGCGAAGTTCCGAAATCTCCCTTTCCCAAAACTTATATGTTGATTGGGATTGGTTTTGTAATTGCGGATATCGTTGTCAAAGCAGTTCTAGCGCCTATTTGGCAAAAACTTTTGTTATCTGCGTTGGGTTAAATTAATTTGTTTACCAGAATTTCCTGGTAGGCTTGGATTGTTTGCCTTGCGATCGCATCCCAGCTAAAATTTTTCAATGCATATTGTTGGGCGTTTAATCCTCGTCGTTGGCGTTCTGCGGGATTTTGCAAAGCTTCTTGCAGTAACTCTAGCAGTGCTTGGACATCTGTTGCACCCACCCAACCCGACTCACTATCACGTATCTGTTGACAAATATGCACTTGGTCAGAAATGACTACGGGTATACCTGCTACCATCGCTTCAGCTACAGCAATCCCAAAATTTTCGTAGTAGGAAGGTAAGACAAATAAATCAGCAGCTTGTAGTAAACTAACTTTGAGTTCACCAGTGACAAAACCTGTAATTGTAGTGTGCGATCGCAGTGGTGAATTTTGAATTTGGGATATTATCTTTTGTTCGTAATCTGGATCTTGAGGATTTGTTCCAGCTAAGACAAAATGAAACTTATAACCAACAGCTAAAAGCTTCTCTAGCGCTGGAATCAACAAATTCAACCCCTTTTTCGGGTCAATTCGTGACATAAACAGCACTAAAGGCACATCCTTTGGTATTTCTAACTGACTAGATACATTTTTAAGGGGGGATTGAGGGGGAATCACACCCAAGGGAATTACCAAATCGGGCGTAGATACTCCAAATCGTTCTGATATTTTAGCTTCTTGATCGCTGGTAAAATGAATTGCTACGGCACTAGCTAAATTTTGACGTTCTATAATTGCGACGTAAAGCTGCTTTAATCGTTTTTTCTTCCGTAAATCAGCCGGATCGAGAGTACCCAAAGGGCGGAAAATATAAGGTAGTTTTTGCTGACGACAGACAATAGCAGCAGCACTACTTATGGGAGAGAATAGAGCATGAATATGTGCTATGTCAAACTCATGAGCATGACGTTTTAGCCAGTTTAATAAATCTAGGGAAAATTTGTAGCGACGAAACGGGGCACAACGAAAGTAAATTATTTCATAGCCATCTTGTTTAATTGGGCGATTTAAAGGAATATCCAGAGGTGTTTGACCATTATCACCATTACTATCAGTTGTGAGAATTGTAACTTCCACTCCCTCTTTTACCAAAGCTGGAGCTAATCCTAGCACCATTTGACTGGGGCCACCGTAAATCAGAGAAATTGAAGGGACAATTTGTAATATTTTCATTTTTTTATCATTTGCCATTTGTCATAGAAAGCGTTCTCGTAAGAGTAGCCGCTGGCGCGTCTACGTCGTTTGTTATTCACTAATGACTAATGACTAATAACTAACTCTCGATAAAACTCTAATTGCTGTTTAGCTAAAGCTTTATTTGTATATTTAATCATTGCTTTTTGATAACCCATTTCACCCAGAGTATGAGCAAAATCTGGTTTATCCATTACCTGAACTAAGCAATTAGCAAGGGCTTGAGCATCACCTTCAGGAAATACTAAACCAGCTTCGCCAATTACATAGGGAATTTCACCAGAATCGGAACCAATCACAGGTACTTGGCAAGCCATTGCCTCAATTATCACATGGCCAAATTGTTCTTTCCAACCAACAGAAGTTAAGGTTTTAAACTTGTATGTTGTTTCTGAAGGCAGTACTAAAGTACTCATTAAATTGATATAGTTTGCAACCTCGTTATGGGGGACACTTTCTACTAAAACTAACCGTTCTTTAATATTGTTTTCTGCCGCAATCTTGGTTAATTCAGTTTGCAACTCTCCTCGTCCCAGCAGCAGTAATTTCCAAGGTTTATTTTTCAAATTTACTAAGGCTTGTAAAAGCGTCAATAAACCCTTCTCTTGCACAAAACGTCCAACAAAACCTACTACGAAATCTTCTTTTTCAATTCCCAACTTAGCTGCTAATTGTGGTTGAAGTTTAGGAGTAAATAAACTTTCATCTACACCCAGTTGCGGCATGACTTTAATTAGACCTTTGTATCCCCGTTGTTGCAAAACTTCTGCCCCATCTTGATTTCCAGAAATGATGCCGTGGCTGTGATTGAGGTTATATTTTTCTAATAAAGCAATTGGTAATTTCAGTTCATAGGGTAAATTCCACCAAGTAAAAAATACATTTTTTGCCTTGAGTCCTAATAGCTGATTTAAGGCAATCATCTGAGTATAAGCTAGTCCCCTAGACCCTTGTTCTACTTGAATTATTTGGGGACGAAATTGTTTTAATAAAGATATTAAATCAGCACCAAAGGTAAGAAGTCCCTGATGATTTTGACTAAAATTATAAACTGGAACTATTCTAAATGTGCCTTCATCACGGTATTCAGTTTCAATAATTCTATTTTGCACGCCACCTGGTTTCCAGCGCTTTGGTACTACAACTGTCACTTCAACTCCCGGTTCTAGTTGAGATAAAGCGCGTAATTTTTCACAGTTGAGGTCTACGATATAAGTGTGACTAGCAACTAAGATTCTCATTGATATTTATTAATTGTTATTCACTAATGACTAATAACTAAACTTGTTCATCCAATCGGCTGTAAATTTGGCCATCGTTCCATAGTGATTGGATGACAGTACCCAAGGCTTTGAAAAAACCCAAAGTGTAGAAAATAGCGCGAGTGGCGATTTTGATGGGGGAACCGCTTTTGTTACAAGGTGCGTGTCCGAGAACGTGACAGTCAAATAAACGGGCGTATAGGCGTAAAGCTTGAGTAGCAGTGAGGTTTTTCAGCCCTAGTAGGAAATGGTTGTGGTAAAAGGTGAGTTGATATTTTAGCGATCGCATACTAATATCATGACAACCCCCTGTTTCTTCGCCTAAATGCACCAAATGGGCTTCTGGGTCGTACCAAATCTTATATCCGGTCTGTCGCACCCGCAAGCAAAAATCTGACTCTTCGCGCACTGCACTACCGCGAAACCTCTCATCAAACCTCAGCCCGTACTTAGTAAAAATTTCGCGACGAAATGACATGTTACAACCCCGCGCTGTTAGCACTTGCTGGGGTTTGATGGTATGCACTAAATCAATATGATACCAAGCAATTCCTGGATCCATAGCTTGGGGAGGCAGATATTCAATCTCTAAATCTCCTCCAGAATCACCCAATTTCATTCTGTCAAATACTCGTCCGGCGACAGCCCCCACTTCTGGATTTTGCAAATAATTTTTTGCATGGGCTGCTAACAATTCTGGGGTTAGCTGAACATCATCATCAATAAATAATATTATTTCACCAGAAGACCGCCGCACAGCATAATTTCGCGCCCCTGGCAAACTTGCCCAATCTAAGCGCAACCACTTAATTTTACCTGCTACCGCCATCTCTTCTAGGTAGGCTTGAATTTCTGGTTGATGTTTTGGGGTTTGGTCTACTACTAAAACTTCAAAATTTGGATATTCCTGTTTTAGGACATCTACAATGCTATCCCGTAGCGCTTCTTCTCGACCATAAGTCGGAATAACTACAGTAATTAATGGCCAATTATTCATGATTTTTATTAAGCAATTTTTCTACTTTGATAATAACCTTATAAAACTTAATTTTACTGAAATTCAGTAAGCTTCTATTACTTGACTTTACTCCCTTACCTACTAGGTAAGCTTGCTTGTTGGTTAGGACTTTGTTGGGTTTCCTGCATGACCTAAAAAGTCAGAATTCACATTCAATCATTTTTTTACACTGCTGCATAGAGATTATCAAAGAACTCATTTTGCTTTTCGGAGTTATGCACAATTTGCGCTTGAGCTAATGCTCCTGCGCTTAAAAATTCGTAATGTTCTCGTTTATCACTTCTATCAAGAAATTGAATGATTTGCTGCAATGCTTTATCTGCCAAATAGTCATAGGTACTATTTAGAATTTCCCAATATTCATCAGTTTTAGTTTTCTCTCCATGTAGCCAATTATTCCAATGCCTATTTTCATTAATTGGTAACTCTAAAATATAACCATTTTCGCCATGACGAATAAACTCTGGTAAAGCGCATACATTTGTTGTAATCGCAGGAGTTGCAACGGAAAAACCTTCTATGATGCTAAAGCCATAAGTATCATGTAAAGTCGCCATTAATTGAAAATGACTTCGTGACAATAACTCAATAACTTTGTCATTAGGAAGATTTTTATGAAATACAACGTTATTTAGATTCAGTAACTTTAAATCCTCTACATATTTACTGCGATCGGGAAAATCAGTTGGTACTCCTGAACCATGCCCCAGTTCTGAAATTATATGTACAGTAATAGGTAAACCTAATTTTTCAGCTTTTTTAGCGAGTCTTAAAGCAACAACTCCGCCTTTGCGGGCAATGTGATTTCCTATAAATATAAGCTGGAGATTTGGCTGTTCATAATAAAGTTTTGATTGGTTAACTTTGACTGGAAAATTTGGATGGATAACATCTAATTTTTTGCTTATTTTCCCTTCTATCTTCCAACCTTCTATCCGCTTAATTAATCTCAACTTGGCATAATCAGAGATAGCGATAATTTTTTGGCAATTTTCTAGCGCTAATCGATTATTTAATAATTCATAAATTGCAGCTTCGCCTTGATTTTTAGGGTTTCTATATAAAACCCGATGATCCTCAAATGTGAGAAACCAAGGTTTATTTGTATATAAAATCTTGTTGAAAGCATGAATAGCTTGGTATCTTTCCCATACAGGCTGCCACGCCATAAAGCTGCCTAAAGGATACCAAATTTTTTCTATAGGATATCTGCCTGCGGGAAAAGGCTTGGGGCGGATGAGTGTATGCCGAGAATTTCGAGGTAGGTTTGGAATGCTGAGGTGTTTTTGACCTCCTATGATAACTTTTGCCATTTTTATTTCATTTAAATTGTTTTTAGACGTTTTTTCTTGTTTTTTTGCTGAGGGTTGGCATCTTCTTTATCTTGTTTCTCCAGTTCTGGCAATTTAAAAAGAACTCCCGCAAAAAACCAGTAATAGACAGCAACTGGATCAACATCCAGAGGATAGTAGTAGGTGTTGTAGCTAATAAACAATATAAACACCCACAAAGCTGCTCCGTAACTGCGGAAATTACGGTTCTTTATGGAGCGATAGGTTTTAAAGCCAATAATTGTTAAACTAGTGACCAAACCCAGAAAAGCTAGTACTCCAAGAATTCCAACTTCATAAAGTACTTTGGGATAGTAGGTTTCCACCAGCTTAGTTTTACCCATTACGCGGGCAGAGTTAGTTGCTCGACCTAAGCCACTTCCCAAGGGGCCGTCTACGTTTTTCCAATTCTCTTCAAATTGCTGGACGATAAAATCTTGAGGTGGTGATGCATCCCAGCGACTGGTAAAACTCTCGGTTCTCTCTTGCACGACAGCAGGGTTAGTCACCATTGCAATTCCCAGAACTAGGGCAAGTCCTATCCCTATGGGGATAAACCGTTTGAGGTTGCCAATTTGTCCAGTGAGCAATAGCAAAATGCCGAAGCAGATTGGTACTAAAGCTAAGGCGATTCTCTGTCCCGAAATTACAGCATTGATAAAGACTGTTACTAAAGAAACTAAACCGACCAGGCGCCATATTGGGAAAGGGTCGGTGAAGCCGGTAGCAAAGGTAAAAAAGGTGCTGGAAATTAAGAACCATGCCCACTGCCAAGGAGCTACAAATGTCCCTGGTAAGCGAATGACTCCTTCTTCGGGGCTATATAAGAGCGCTCCACCAAAATAACACCGGGCTTCTAGTGATGTGACAAATAGGGCATTTCCTTCAAGACCTCTAGTACCTTGACATATACCAGTTAGTAGTAACAGGTATTGAATAAATCCCAGAATACAGCAAATCAGTATAAGGACAATTTGGAGGCGCGATAAAAATAGAAAATCCCGTTTATCTCGAATTAAATAGTAAGCACAGCCAAGCAGAGGAACATAGCCTAAAAATACTTTTAGTCCCAGAATTCCCATACCTAAAGGTATTTCTTTCTCTGCTTTTTGTAATAATCCCAGGCTAGGCGGGTTAAACTGCTGGCCAGCATTAACAAATAACAGGGTTAGTACACTGCAACCCAAAACAATATAAAGTGGGATTTTAATGCCTTGGGGAATAATTAGGGGTAGCCCCTGTTTACGGCAAGTCTGCCAAAGCCCAATTAGGGCTGGAACATAAAAGGCATCTTTAGCTAATTGCAGTATGGGACTATTGCCCAGGTAGTAGGTGATAGTACCCCCAATAGGCACGTAAATGATGAAGGCGTATAGCGCTTGACGGGGGTATTTGTAGGAAAGGGATATGATAATTATCCCCAAGACACCAGGGACTGCTGCTTTAATTCCAGCTACGAAAAACAGCAAAATGCCAACGAAGACACCGCCAAAGGTGGCGGTGGTGAGTAAGCTAATAAGTTCTTTACGTGCTTGGGCTGCTTTGCGCTTTTGGGCTAACTGTTCTTTGAGGTTAAGAGTAGAAGTTTCTTTTTTAGCCTGCTTTTTCGATTTTTTAGATGGTCGGGATTTTGATTTTATTTTCGGCATAATGGTGCTGTAGCTTATCAACCTCAAGGAAATAATATATTACAGTTGACAAATTTCTCTGGATTGCTGTAAGTCGTACAATCCGAATTCATCTATAACTGATTTGTTTAATAATTTGCGATTAAAAATGCTAAATTTTAATCTTTTTGAATTATCAAAAAGATTTTCTCCTGTATCCAAAATATAAACCGCACCTGCAAATGGTAATGATTTAATGCTTTTTAGTTTGTTCTTTAAAATATCTCTGACTTTGGCATGGTCTATATAATATCTATAGTATCCATAGCCGCGATCATATTCTGCGATTTCGGGCAAATCATTCAAATCATATCGAATAATATTACAACTGCCGCACATCTTATAAAAATTGCTTCTTTTAATATATATATATTTACTGCCTTCCTGATATTTATAACCTTTATTGATAACCCAGCCATCAGAATCAGGATGTTGTTGAATAAACTTGGCTAAATTTTTACTCACACAATCGTCGGCATCAACTGTCATAGTATGAGTAGGAGAAAATTGACGAGCATAAACCAATCCTTTTAATATTTTACGCCCTTTATCTGTGTCTCCTTTAGCTACAGGGTTAGTCTCATTTGGAGGAGAAAAATCGACTGTAATGTATGTTATATGAGAATTAGTAAATTCTATTTTTGGCTTTTCGTGACAAACAACAATAACGTGAAAGTTAGGTGAGGTTTGATTGCAAACTGATTTAATGCATCTTTCAAATAATTGTGTAACACGTTCCCAAGAATTGGAAAATTTTGCACTTTTGAGTGGGATAACAAAAACAAGCATTATATTATCTTAGAATAAATAGCTAAGAGAATCTTGAAGTAAATAATAACACGTTAAGCTGATGCCAGTACTAATCATACTGACGCGGTGAGTTTTGTTAACAAGGAATTAGTCGAACACGATTTAACAATACAAAGACAAATGTCACAGCTTCTACAGATAACTAAGGCTAGTTAATTTGTAGAAGCTGTGACGTAAAATTGGCACTTGTAAAAAGCTGAGATAATAGCTAATTTAATCCATCAAATGCTGTTGGACTTTTGAAACTAATTCATTTGTCCAGTAGTTGGTAAGTTCGGCGTTGGCGGCTTCTACCATTACTCTAATTACTGGTTCTGTACCAGAGGCGCGAACCAAAATTCTGCCGGAATCACCCATTGCAGCTTCAGCAAGAGCGATCGCTTGTTGCACAGGTTGGCAATCTTGCCATCCCAAACGGCGATCGCGATCTACAACTCGCACGTTCCGCAAGAGTTGCGGGTAGGTCTGGAAGCTTTGATCTACTAATTCACCCAGGGAAACACCCGCCTCTTTCACCAAAGCTGCTATATGTAATGCTGTTAACAAGCCATCTCCAGTCACAGCATAATGACGGCAAAGAATATGACCTGATTGTTCACCGCCTAACATTCCCCCAGTCCGCTGCATTTCGGCTTGGACATATTGGTCACCGACTGCGGTGCGAATTAAGTTACCACCAATTTGCTGCCAAGCTTTCTCAAAACCTAAGTTGGCCATGACTGTAGATACAATCAGGTTGTCTGGCAGTTGTTGGTTTTGTTGTAAATGCCGTCCCCACAAGTAGAGGATGTAATCGCCGTTAACTTGTCTGCCAGTATTGTCTACTGCTAAGACGCGATCGGCATCGCCATCGAAGGCAAAGCCGATGTCGGCGTTGTGTTCTTGTACTGTAGCCGCAAGAATATCTAGGTGGGTGGAACCGCAGTTGACATTAATGCGATCGCCATCTGCTTCGTTATGCAAGCAGATTACCTCTGCCCCCATTTCTGTAAATACTGATGGTGCTAACCCAACTGCTGCACCCCACGCCAAGTCTAAAACAATCTTCATTCCCTGAAGATTGAGGGCACCGTTCAAGGGTTTTTTCAACGCCTCGCTATAATCCCCCACTAACTCAAAACGTGAGTAATGCCGTCCGCAATTACTGACTCTAGCAATAGGTGATATCTTGCCACGCAGTCCGGCTTCAATTTCTGCCTGCAATATTTGCGGTAACTTCCCACCATTGGCACCAAAAACCTTAATTCCATTGTCTTCTGGGGGATTGTGGCTGGCAGAAATCATCACTCCGCCGATGGCATCACTGATGCTGGTGAGATAGGCAACGCAAGGAGTGGGACATAATCCCAAATACCAAACCTCTAATCCTGCTGCTGTTAAACCTGCACTCAAAGCCATTGCCAGCATATCACTGGAGTTTCTGGAGTCCTGTCCAAGAATGACTGGCCCTATTTGAGTAGCATGGTTACGTAAAATAATCCCCGTCCAAAAACCAACTTGCAATGCTAGGGGCGCACTCAGTAATTCTCCGACTCGTCCGCGAATCCCATCTGTGCCAAATAAGGCATTTGCTGGTAGTGGAATTAAATTCAGCCCAAAACTGCTTTCAATCCCTTTGCCCAATGCATCAACTTCAGAAGCAGAACCCCCAGGAATTCCCGGTGTCCGAGTTATAGATGAAACCATATGTTTAAACACTCCACACAATCACACCGAAAAATAACACTTAAGACTTTATTCAGCAATTTCGACATGCTTTTTCTCTTGAGAAATTCATTCTAGATCAAGCAATGCTTACGTAATAATACTGAACTTATGCCTCTTTGATTGTAAATATTTCATGAAGTCAATATTGGTTTTTACGTTATCAGTAAAGTGTCCACATTTTAGCTAATTATTCCTTTTATGCCCTCAACCTTAGTCTTGATTATCTGTATTAGTTCACACTTTGCAATGTTACTCACCAAGAATAAGCTGTAAGAAATATTACCTTTGTTTTATAAAAATGTTTTCAGTAAAGCTGAGAAGGAAGGCGAAATTTAGCTAATAACAACGAAAAATCAAAATACCGGAATCTAAAGTTATATTCCATGAGCCTCGTTACTGTGTAAAAAACTACAAAATCCTCGCAACTTAAAAAATTTTAATATAAATTCTCATCAAATAGTTTTAAGGTAACGTTTTAATGGCTTTTTTAGCCGTTAGTGAATTAAAACTCCGGCAGTTAACTTTTTAAAGTTGAGAAATTTAGCATGAGCAGCAATTTAGCAACCAAATTACGTGTAGGCACTAAGAAAGCCCACACAATGGCAGAAAATGTAGGTTTTGTCAAGTGCTTTTTAAGAGGAGTAGTCGAGAAAAACTCTTACCGGAAACTAGTTGCTAACTTCTACTTCGTCTACTCAGCGATGGAAGAGGAAATGGAAAAGCATAGCCAGCATCCAATTCTTTCTAAAATTAACTTTCCCCAGCTAAATCGCAAGTATACCTTAGAGCAAGACCTAAGTTATTATTTTGGTGCTAACTGGAGAGAGCAAATCAAACTATCTCCCGCAGGCGAAGCTTACGTAAAGCGCATCCGAGAAATATCTGCCACAGAACCGGAACTATTAATCGCTCATTCATATACTCGTTACTTGGGTGACTTATCCGGGGGACAAATTCTCAAAAACATTGCTGTAACGGCGATGAATTTGTCTGATGGGCAAGGAACAGCCTTTTATGAGTTTCCAGAAATTCCTGATGAGAAGGCATTTAAAGCGAAATATCGGCAAAATTTGGATCAATTACCCCTTGATGATGCTACAACCGATCGCATCGTTGAGGAAGCTAACGCCGCCTTTGGCACGAACATGAAGATGTTCCAGGAATTGGAAGGCAATTTGATCAAGGCGATTGGTGTAATGCTTTACAATAGCCTCACACGGCGTCGTACACGCGGTAGTACTGAACTCGCAACTGCTGAGTAAACTTTATTAAGTAAAATTTTGTAAATCTAGGGGCAACCTCCCTGGGTTCACCTGAATAAAATCAGGCGATCGCGGGGATGTTGCCCCTACTGTTGTTAGCGATCATGGCTCTTATGTTGTAACTTGTTAAGAGCTTGTGCTGCGTATTGATGACCAGGATTCAGTCTAAGTGCTTCTTGAAAAGCAGCGATCGCTTCATCGTTTCTATCGCTGTAGTGAAATAATATATAATTACTTAGTCCGTAGTAAAGACCAGATATCGGCTTCGGCTGAACTTTAGCAGCGAATTGGCTAAAAGCATTCATCACAGAGAAAAATCCCTGCTTGTCATATATTGCTTGACCAGTAATTAAACAGGTTTGAAGGTGATAATTAAGTTCAATTACTTGATGGCAAATAGCTAAAGCTTCATCTAGTTTCCCCTGCTGTATGAGTGCTGTAGCTAACATTCTGTATATATATTCATTATCCCCATTGGGTTCAAGAGCAATTACTTGACGAAATGCAGCGATCGCGTCTTCTAGTTTTTGTATATCTAACAACCACACTCCTAAATCAGTGTATATCTGAACGCTAGGCTCGATAAGGAGGGCTTGTTGATAAACTGTTAACGCTGCTTCTGTTTTATTCTGATAAGATAATAGCTTTGCCAATCTCACATAAGCTAGAACATGATCAGGTTTTTGTTTGATTACCGATCGCCAAAGGATTTCTGCCTCCTGGTAGTTTCTTATGTTTTCAGCATATTTTGCTTGTTTTATCAATAGCTTAATAGTTTTAGCAGAATTCATTTGCGGTAATCTTACTAATTTCTATCTACAGAATATATAAACCCTAATTCCTAATCTAGTCAGCGATCAGGGAAAATATAAACAGGCACAATTAATTAAATAATGGCAACAAAAATTCCTGTCACAGTAATTACAGGCTTCTTAGGTAGTGGAAAAACCAGCCTAATTCGCCACTTGCTACAAAACAACCAAGGACGCCGCATTGCCGTTTTAGTCAATGAATTTGGCGAACTCGGTATTGATGGCGAATTGTTAAAATCCTGTCAAATTTGCCCAGAAGATGGTGAGGGCGACACTAATATATTTGAATTAACCAACGGCTGCTTATGCTGCACCGTGCAGGAAGAGTTTTACCCAACAATGCAAGAGTTAATCAAGCGGCGAGATAGCATCGACTGCATTTTGATTGAAACCTCTGGTTTAGCCTTACCAAAACCGCTGATAAAGGCTTTTCGCTGGCAAGAAATTCGCAACGCCGCCACTGTGGATGCTGTAATTACCGTGGTAGATTGTGCAGCGGTAGCAGCGGGGACATTTGCTAGTGATCCAGAAGCGATCGCAGCCCAGCGACAAGCAGATGATAATCTAGAACACGAAACACCTTTGCAAGAACTGTTTGAAGACCAACTTGCTTGTGCAGACTTGGTGGTGTTGAATAAAATCGATTTGGTAGATGCCGAGACAAAAGCCAGAGTTGAGGAATTGATTAAGCAAGAGTTGCCCAGAGTGGTGAAGATTGTTGAGAGCGATCTTTCTCAACTAGACGCATCTATATTATTAGGATTTCAAGCCGCAGTGGAAGACAATTTAGATTCTCGTCCCAGTCATCACGATACCGAAGAAGACCACAATCACGATGAAGAGATTACCTCAACTCATGTAATTTTGGATCGTACCTTCGACCCAGAAAAGCTGCAACAGCAGTTAGAAAAATTAGCACAACAACAAGAAATTTACCGGATTAAAGGCTTTGTGGCAGTGCCAAATAAATCCATGCGCCTAGTGATGCAAGGCGTGGGAACCCGATTTGATAAATTTTACGATCGCCCCTGGAAACCAGAAGAGATCAGGCAAACCCGCTTAGTTTTCATCGGTCGTGATTTAAAGTCTTCAGAAATTGAATCACAACTTGTAGCTTTATAAGTATACCCAGAACCCCGACTTTTTTAAGAAGTTGGGAATCTATATGCTGAAAGTTACGAGTTATGAATAACTAGTTAATTCAAAGCAGAAAACAACAATAACTGAAAATCTTTCAATTGACAAAATTATGACGATATCTCAACTATTTAACGTCGCAAATCTTTTCGTTTTACCTTTTTGGGCATTGATGATTTTATTGCCAAATTGGAAAGTTACACGGCAGATAATGTCATCATATTTGCCTTTTGTGGTGTTAGCTGGATCATATTTGTATTTGTTTGTCAATAGCATTACGCCAGAAAATGCCCAAGCTTTATCGAATCCACAATTAGCTGATATTGCGCGATTTTTTGCAGATGAAACGGCTGCTGCAACGGGTTGGATTCATTTTTTAGTGATGGATTTATTCGTCGGCCGCTGGATTTATTGGGAAGGGCAAAAAACAGGTATTTGGACAATTCATTCCCTGTCTTTGTGTTTGTTTGCTGGGCCTTTAGGATTACTATCTCACGTTTTAACTGACTGGATTGCTAAGGCATTTTTCCCGAAGTCTCAGCAGAATGAAACGGCGACGGTAGCAGAAAATGCTGCATCATCATCTGGAACATAATAGTAGGGGCGCATGGCTGTGCGCCCCTACAGCTTGTTGCTCTTGTTAGGTAAATTGATAATGGATAATCAGTTTACTTCCATTACCAATTACCTAATTCTAAAATCAATTAAGCGTTGTCGTGTCTATAGTCAGCATCTAACCAACAGCGTGGTAGAACTTCACCTGAAGGAAAAACGAGATTTTCTTTTTTAAAAGTATCTGATTGCTGTTCTTCTTGACCTTCTTGGTCTTTTGCATGAACAACATCAGTATTCGGGTCAAGTAATTCCTGAATTTCAACAATTTTTACCAATTCGCCACTATCTTTGACTTGTAAAAGCATGTAAATTGCTCCAATAAGTTTGCATGAAAGTTGTGAGAGAGTCTTAATATCAACTCACTCATATCTCAACCGATTTATAAGGCTGAGATTCCTTAATTGTTAAAGGAAATTTTTACCGCTGATGCACACATAAATTGAAAAAGATTCATCTGTGTGTATCTGTGGTTTTTATTTTTATAAAATTGAAACACCGAACAAATCCTCAATTCAGCATCTCAAATCGAATTAGGCAATGCTGACCGAGAAAATTGTTTAATTCAAATAATCTTGCTTTTAGCGATTAGATTTCGCGTTGATATTTCTCCAAAATATCTACTAAGGTGACTTGGCATTGCAGGGGTAGTAAATCGATTAAAGGAACTTCGCGTCTACCGCCGCCAATTTTCACTGGAATCGATCCCAATACTTCTAAAACTCGGTCTTCATTTACAGCATTGGAAGTAATTAAGGGATACAGTTGCTCGGCAACAACTGTATGGAGTTTGGCATTAGATAAATAAAGATGCCATTTCGCAACGTCTATGTAGACGCTTTCGCCAATTTCAGCTGCTAGGGCTTCTAGTAGTTCTGTGGTGTTAGTTTTAGCCATAAAAATAACCCTATATTAAGAAAGAGCGTAAAATCTCAGGCTTTTTTACATTATCGCTCACTTAACAAGCTGATTCTACTACCACAGGTTACAATCGCCCCAGCATCAGCAGTCCGTCTTCAGGTGGATTTTGGTGGAGTTTCGGTGTAGTTGGCGATCGCACTAATATAAATTAGATGCACCAACACTATTCCTGTCCAACTTGCAGTTACCCACGGCAGCCACTCCCAGGTAGTGCCTTTCAAAATGTGGAAAAACCACAAGCCAGAATTAATAGTAGCAGCGATCGCCACATGCACAGCAAAATTCATCCGGTCATCGATCTTGCGGTAATCAGGGTCTTTGCGATCGGGTTTGCGAGGCCAACGAGGAGGCATAAATATTTGTTACAGATTTAAATACACCCTATTCATTCTAAGGTTTTTGGGGCAGTGGTTGCTATTGGACTACTAGAACTTCTCCAATGTCCCATTCCCCAAAGATAATTCATCAACCTGGTGGATGACCTTTTGATCTTTCTCAGTTAAAAATGATTCATCTTTTTGATAGAGGGAGCAAATACATCCACTTGTGAAGATGGAAAGAACCTTTAGAGGGGATGAAAATGGCTAAGGCAAACCCAGTTGAAATACAAAAGCACTTGAAAGGTGTTGACTATCCCGCGAATAAGCAAGATTTGATCAAGCACGCTAAAAAGCAAGGAGCAGATAAGGGGATTATATCTCTGTTAGAGAAACTGCCAGAAGATGAAGAGTTTGAAAGCCCAACCGATCTCAACAAAGCTATAGGTGGGATACAGTAGCTTATTGCTCTGGCGGGGAATAATCTCCTGATTTCCCGCCACTCTTACTGATTAAACGAATTGATTCAATTTGAATCGACTTTTCTAAAGCCTTTGCCATATCGTATAAAGTCAGGGCAGCCACAGAAACGGCAGTTAAGGCTTCCATCTCTACACCAGTTTCAGCTTTGGTTTTGACTGTGGCTTGAATTTGATAACCTGGTAGTTGCGGAGCGGGTATAATCTCGACTGCAATTTTTTGCAAAGGCAAGGGATGACACAGAGGAATTAAACTGGCTGTTTGCTTGGCTGCCATAATCCCAGCCAATCTTGCAGTTGCCAACACATCCCCTTTTGGGACATTTCCGGCTTGAATGGCAGCGAAGGTAGCTGGCAACATCCGCACATTGGCAGCGGCTACTGCTTGGCGGATAGTAGGTGCTTTATCAGACACATCTACCATCTGCGCCTGTCCTTGGGGATCTAAATGGGTTAAGTTGGCAAAATTAGATGGAAAATTCTCTTGCGTCATTTAATTAGAAGTGTTAATATAGATTGTCGGTGAGGGCGTGTAGCTCAGTGGACTAGAGCACGTGGCTACGGACCACGGTGTCGGGGGTTCGAATCCCTCCTCGCCCGTTTTACAAGGCTAAGAGTTAAAAGTTAGGAGTGAGGAATTAAATTTCCTCACTCCTAACTTTTAAATTGTTCAAGGCATAAGCATCAGGAGCGCGACCTAATGCAAAGCGCAGGGAGTTGGATAGGTCTTTGCTCGACTGGGTGAGGAAGACGACAAGTGCAACAGAAGTGATCGCAGCACCATAGCCAAACATATCGCGGTAACCTACAAGTTCTGCGATGGTACCCAGAAGAGGAGCAGCGATCGCAATTCCCAGGTCAAGCCCAGCTACACATATAGCAAAAATTTGACCCCGTTCTTGTGGCTGTGAGCGGTCTGCCATCATTGTGATCATCATCGAGATGAGTGTACCACCACCAGCACCTTCAACGATCGCAGCCAGTAAGAAAAACATCGCACTGTCAGCCTGCCACAGCAGTATTAACGCTAAAACATAGCAAAAAATACCAAAGGTGATAAATAAACCACGACCAAAGCGATCGCTTGCCTTCCCAGCAAACACTCTAATACAAAAACTAGAAATTGCCGCAGCTGTAAAAAACAGCCCGCCATTGAAGTCTACATCAGTGGATTTGAGGAATAATGAAACAAAAGTATGTACAGCACCGAGAGACAAACCAACCAACAACATAACTATCGTTGGAATTTTCACCTGTGGACTAGCTAAAATTTGCCAGAAGTTGCGTAGGCGTAGCCCGTCGTAGACATCCTTTTCCTCAGTTTGCTCACGCGCCTGCACTGGCGGATTCGTGACTTGTACAATCCCCAAGAGAGCGACAAAACCCAATTCAGCGGATAACAGAAATAATATCCCGTAACCACTAGTAGCTTCTATATACCCTCCCAAGGCAGGACCAATTGCTAAACCAAGGGGAGTTGTCAGACTCATGTAACCAATGATTTCACCACGAGTTTCGGTGGGAGCTAAATCTGCGATTAAGGCACTGTAGCCAGTGGTAAAAGCGGCAATGCTAATGCCGTGAAAAATTCGCACCAAGATCAATAGCCCAATTGATTGGGTTGCCAAGTAACCAAAGGGTGCGATCGCAGCTACTATCGTACCAATCAACAAGGTAATTTTTCGACCACGTTCATCGGCTAACCGTCCCAGCGTCGGGCGAGATAGCAATAACCCAATGGCGAAACTGCCCATCACAATCCCAATTTCTTGCTTACTTGCGCCCACATCATCGATATAAAGCGGTAGCGTTGGTAAAAGCGAAGACATGCTTGACCAGAATAATAAACCTGCTGTAAATAAAATCAGCAGGTTGCGCCGCAGTTCGGTATCAAAGGTATTAAATGCTTTCAAGGTAGATGCAACTTAATGAGTTTTTTGTCATTTGTATAGAGTCAACCAAGTATTTACTCTTAACTATTTACTAATGACCAATGACCAATGACTAATGACTAATCATTACTATTGTTACGTTACTTAACCTTTTTTGCTACTACTTCTCGCACGCGATAGATAGGCCGCCCTTGGGATTCATGGTATGTACGCATGAGTAATTCTGCCAAAAGGCCAAAGCAAAACAACTGTACTCCAGTTACCAGAAGGAGAACTGCCAAAATTAGCAAAGGGCGATTGCCAATCATCTCACCTAAAGCCAATTTGACGAAAGTCAAGTAAATTCCAATCCCTGTTCCCGAAACCATTGAAATCAATCCCAACAGCCCAAAAACGTGCATTGGACGGGTGAGGAATTTTTTCATAAACAGAATTGTTAACAAATCCATCAACACCCTGAATGTCCGCCAAATCCCATATTTACTACGACCAAAGCGACGGGCGTGATGACGCACGGGTATTTCGGTAATTCTAGCTCCTTCGATGTACGCCAAAGCTGGTAAAAAACGGTGTAGTTCGCCGTAGAGGTTCATATCTGCCAACAATTCTGCACGATAGGCTTTCAACGAACAGCCATAGTCATGAATATTGACGCTAGTAGTACGGCGAATTAGCCAATTGGCAATTTTGGAAGGGAGTAACCGATTTACGGCACCATCTTGGCGTTTTTGCCGCCAACCGCTCACCAAATCGTAACCCTCATCCAGCTTTGCTAATAATATGGGGATATCAGCTGGGTCATTCTGGAGATCAGCATCTAAAGTAACAATCGCTTTCCCGACTGCATAGTAAAACCCAGCAGCCATCGCCGCAGTTTGTCCGTAGTTGCGACGCAAAATCACCGCCTTTAAATCAGTGCGGATTTGCGCTTCTTTCTTAAGAAAATCCCCGGAACCATCTGTAGAACCATCATCTACACAGATGATTTCATAATTTACCTGACTAGAAGAAAAAGTAGATGCGATCGCTTCTAGTAAAAGTGGCAAACTTTCCACCTCGTCATGTATCGGCACCACCACCGAAACATCTGGGACAATAGCTGAAATCGCCCCATTCTCTTCACTCAACCCTTGATAAACCTTCTCACTCCTCATATACCTGTGCGCCCTCAGCGTCTCTGTGGTTCGTAACTCTTGATAACTCTACCAGCACCCCGCAGCTGCTGATAGTAGGACTGACTAACAGCATCTCCCTGTTCCGAGAGAATATCAATCCCAATCCCATCCCGTCCCTGATCTTTCCCAGAACTATGAATGTAATAACCATCCGCCAAATAAAGCGCGACATGAGTTGCTTTTTGGCTAGTTCCAAAAAATACTAGATCCCCGGCTGTTAATTCTGCAATAGTAACTGGTTGAGTGAATCCTTCTTGTTGATAGGCATCTCTAGGTAACCAAATACCCACAGAAGCAAATGCCGCCTGCATCAACCCCGAACAGTCATAATTTGGCCCAACCGTACCACCCCAAAGGTAATAATTGGATTGTTGCATCGCTTTTTGGGTAAAGGCGATGACCTCTGCTAGCAATTTTTGAATCTCAGATTCAGAAAATGTTGCAGCCTGATAATGTACAGTAGCAGATTGTAATGAATCAAAATCTGAAAAGGATACCCATCCCGGATAGTCATCTTCACATAAATACACCTCAACCGCTGAATTTTGATGATTTGATGTTACCCACAAATGCCGCCCAGATGCGGCTTGAGTTGCCAAGCGTGTACATTCAGGAGAATCATATACATTCAGGTCAGCCAAACACTCATACTCCCCTGATTTTGGATTTTGGATTTTGGATTTTAGATTAAAGGACATTATTTAGAGAATGATTTTTTTTAATAAAGACGAACAACTCGAAAATCTTGGTAATGGCATTTTAGATGCAACTTGGGCAGCATTTCCGACTTTAGCCCGAAATCAAATTGCTTTGACTTGGGTGGTTTACGATCCACCAGTGCTAGTAAATACTGGTGGGGCGTTGACTCCCAAGGCTTTTTGGGATCACCCAGTCCGTGGTTTTACTTATCGCGGTGTTGAGCGGATTTATCCCGCCAGTGTAGTCAAGCTATTTTACTTGGTGGCGGTAAATGAATGGCTAGAAAAAGGCATGAGTCAAACCTCCAAGGAGTTGGAGCGAGCCTTGCGAGATATGATTGTTGATTCTAGTAATGATGCTACCAGCTTGGTTGTGGATATTTTGAGCGGTACCACCTCAGGGCCAGAATTACCAACCGGGCCCTTTGAAACCTGGAAATATCAGCGTAATATTGTTAACCGCTATTACCAATCTTTGGGTTGGGAAGAAATGGAGACGATTAACGTCTGCCAAAAAACTTGGGGTGATGGCCCCTATGGACGGGAACGGGCGTTTGTGGGAGAGTTACTGGAAAATCGTAATATGGTAACAACCAATGCGATCGCTAGGTTACTGCATAGTATTGTCGGTGGAGTGGCGGTTTCCAGTGTGCGATCGCAAGCAATGATGGCTTTGCTCAAACGGACTCTCAACGATTTGCCCACTGATACTGAGGAAAATCAGGTGACAGGTTTTTTAGGTAGTGGACTGACTGAAAATGCTCAAATTTGGTCAAAGGCAGGTTGGACAAGTCAAGTTCGCCATGATGCCGCGTATATTGAGTTACCAGAACAGCGTCCTTACCTCTTAGTGGTATTTACTGAAGGCAAAGCCCAAGCTAAAAGTCAGGCTATTTTGCCCTTTGTTTCTGGGCTAGTTGCCGATGCGATCGCTAGTCTATGATCTACTCTTATCGCATTGCAAGAATACCTATTTCTTCCTTTGGGGTTTGCTAAACAAGTAATTTTTACGGAGTTCAACCACTCATTAATGAGGGTTCGAGCCAACTTAACCTTAAAAAAGGCGGTTAGAAACCGCGTCTATACAGGCAAAACCCGCCTATCGCGCTTGTGCTGTGCTTCTCTGCGAGACGCTTCTCTTCGAGAGGCTTCTCGAAGAGAGGCTTCGCCAACGCCAACGCCAACGCGCACCACGCGGGTTACAAAAGCTTTATTTTTTCTTAGCTTACGGAGGTGTAGCTCCTGTTTGTGTAGCCGCGAATTCTATGAGACTGTTGGCAAATTCTAAAGAGGATGAAACCAAACATCTCAGAATAATGGCAGAAAAATTATGATCTAGCAGAGGCAAAATGAGAGATGCGACCACTAAGCCCACATACGGGAGAGTACAAAACTTTAGGGCATCAGATTGATAATTATTATTCCTAGTCAAAGGGACTTTTTGAAGGAAAATTTTTCTTGCCAGGTGAGTATTCAGAGCAATTAACTGCTTCTTCCGTGAGAACAATAGAAGGGTTTACAGCACATTTTAGATAATGGTTATTGGAATAAAAACGACAGTTTTTACAGGGAAGTTTCTGTATACCTTTAATGGAAAACACCATTTTATCATCTAAAAGCGCCCGGATTTTTCGCAAAATTACGAAAAAGGCTATCCAACTAATTATAAAACCAACAGGAGATAAAGATATTGCTATATCAGTAATAGTTAATTCATGCGTTTGTGATTGATTCTTTTGTGCCTCACTCACAATTACTTGATGTAAATTACTATTGGCTGCTATAGTTTTTGGCAACATTTGATCGTGATACATATTATTTACCTTTTGCTATATGTCTTTAGTGTCTTGATTGGTGATAGCGGGGTAACTAACTAAATATTTGAAAAAAGTTCCGACCTATTAGGGTTTCATACAATTTAGGCTGATAGCACTCTTGACTTTGGAATATATAGACATTTTTTTAGAAAGTAATTTAGCAAAATTTTAGAAATAAGATTTGATTTTACATTGATTATGTCAAATCTAAAAATCGTCTATATTCTAGATGTAGATATCAACAATTATTGGAAAATAATGAACTTATGGATTAGGTTTATCCATAAATAATTCCTACTTCAAGAGTCAAGATTGGGCATGAATCAAAATTTGAATAGGGGTAGCAAGTCTGCGAACACCTGAATACAAAAGCATTTTCACACCTCCACTAAATCTTTGATTTAGTGTTCTTCAAGACACCTCTACGAGATACTCTTGCTAACTTGCTTTCCGCTAGCTAGGGGTGTAGATTCGTTTTCTCGTATCGCTATCATTGGTCACCACTGATATCGAGTGGTAGCGAGTCTACCTACCCTTGCAAAGAGGCAAGCTAGCAAGAGCCTCTAGTGGAGAGTGTATTGATTATGACTTTTTCAATGTTCTGTATTTTAATTAACTCAAAATCACTACACATTTGTCAGTAATTCAATTTTTAATGTTTACAAGGTTTTAATTATAGGTTTAGCAAAATAAAACTTCAGCTATATCTGTCAAGAGTTTTGCTTGTCATTTTAAGTTATATACCCTAGGGAATAAATTACAGAATGTCCTTAAAACTAGATACTTTTATGTTAGAATATATGGAAAAATATTATCTAAAACTTTTAGACATTAAAGCTATATTACTTTTAAGCTATATTTATTACAAAACTTTTGAATGAATTATTTTTGCATTGGGAGCTTATCTAGTAGAGGGTTTTCACTGAATATGGGGCTTTTGAAGTGCGTGTAAATGACCCCAAGCATTGGCAGTGATTAATTCTCTTATATTGAGTATTTTTGCTCGAATTACTTGACAGCTAAGGTAAAATATATTTGGCTTGATTGGGCTGCAAAACAACAGTACATGAACAGATTACAAGCCAAATATTATTGATTTAGAGGATACAATTTATGATAAGGGTTTGGCGAGAAAGGATAGTCTTTTTCTTGACAACAATTTTGCTAACAATTCTGGTAATTTCTTATGAACCAGTACTAATAGCTGAGGCGCAATCTTCTACACCAACACCAACACCAACGGCTGCTAGGTCATTTCCTCCTGTAGCTTATCCTAATAGGTCACTTAGTGCTTCTCCCGCACAGCTACCACCATTGCCTTATGCTTATGGAGCGCTAGGAAAAGCTATTGATGCTGAAACGATGAAATTGCATCATGATGCACACCACGCTAGCTACGTCAATAACTTAAATGATGCATTGAAGCAGTATCCAGATTTACAAAAAAGAAGTGTTGAAGCTTTACTAGTAGATTTGAACAGCGTACCTGAAAATATTCGGACAAAGGTACGTAATAACGGTGGTGGTCACCTCAACCACACAATTTTTTGGCAACTTATGAGTCCCGAAGGTGGTGGACAACCATCCGGAGCGATCGCTCAAGAAATTAACCAAACTTTTGGCAGTTTTGATGCCTTTAAAAAACAGTTTAACGCAGCAGGTGCCGCTCGTTTCGGTAGTGGCTGGGTTTGGCTAGTACGCAATCCTCAAAATCAACTCCAGATTGTGACCACAGCAAATCAGGATAACCCGATTACCGACGGATTATATCCGATTATGGGTAATGATCTATGGGAACATGCTTATTACCTAAAATATCGCAACCGTCGGGCTGAGTATTTAAATAATTGGTGGAATGTAGTGAATTGGCCGCAGATTAACAGGCGAAACCTTTCCTTGGGAACGCTACGCGAACGGTAAGCTTCTCTACGAGACGCTCCGCGAACGCTAACACAACTTTCGTCACAACAGTCTCGTTAACAATACTAAGACTTACACAAGCGTCATATTTATTTCTTAGTAAAGGTTGTCCAGAGCGGAGCGTCTCCGGCTCCGTTCTTGGTTCCCATAACAGAAAATATATGTGCCAGTTCCGTAAGCCCTGAAATAAATGAAAGCTGCTGTAAGAATTACGTTAGCGTAGCGTTAGCGAGTATTCGAGCGTCATTACGAATTTTTAAAGACCGATGTTTGTAACGAACTATACATAGTAGAACAATTAGCAATACAAGCGCTTTGATCATTGATGGCTCCACTACCTTCTTTACTTCCGTAGGAGTTTTAGGAGTAAGATTACACGGAATCTCAATAATCTGTGTGTGATCAGAACCATTACCACTAGGAGTCAGATCGCATTCGCCTTTGCTGGTGAGAGACAAAGGTGTAGGTGTAGGTGTATCTGTCGGAGGAACAGATGCTTGAGATGAAGAACTATCGCCATCCAGTAGTAGAAGCAGAACTAAACCAAGAACCCCAACTCCGACTATTGGCCAGAGTAGATCAAAATCAGGACGGTCTTGTACCAAAACATCTCCTACAGAGCCAGGAAAAGTATCGAAACTTATTGCTTCTGCGTCCAACGCTACCGGATTACCACTCAGCAACATATCTCCTGGGACATCTTCTCCCAAGAGCTGACTAAATTCCTGTGGAATTGCGTTATTGGGGCGTCCGAGTTCCCCACCATCTTCGGAGTATGGAAAGGATAGTACTTCAAAAATCCTCTGTTGGAGTTGGTTCCGATCTCCAGAACTCAACGCATCCAGGCCTGTTGAGATTTTATCTAAATAAAAATTTGTCATCTCTGGCGACAGACCCAGAGACTTAATCTGCTCCTTAATGTTGGAAATTTTTGAGGCTTCCTCAAAGAGCAATCGTCCATATGACAATTTTAAGTCTAGTAATCCATTACGCAGACTGACCGATTTATTGGCTTCTGAGTATGGTGACCAGTAGAACTGCTTGGTTACAAGTCCGAGTCCTTCTACTGGGTTGCGACCAAAACGTTGTCCAAGAAGGTATTGAGATTCATCCATGATTGCAGCCGATCCGTTTCTCCAAAATGAGGCGAAAGGCACCGCAGAGAGATTGGGATTGTTACCGTAAAAGCTAGCGAAATTCTGGAAGTTTTTCTCCCCACCAGCTGCTCGTATCAGGAGGTTTTGATAGCTAGTCCCACCGTTTAAATCTAGTAATCGCTGGATTACCGATCCAGTTTTATTGCAGGTCAGACCAAATCCCACATCACATGCAGGAATAACTCGCATCTGGCTCAGATTCTGGTTATTGATTTGGTACTGGAGATACTCATACTCCAGTCCTTGTTGAATACCATAGCGTCCAATATTGAGCTGTGCAAAAGCAGACTGACACGTAGTGAGTACTACTGCAACAGATGAGAATAAGATGGTCGCAAAGCGAACCCCTTTCGGCATCGCAATTCTTTGAACGATTGATTTAGGCAAGATGCACCTCCACTAAATGACAGCAATTTCATTAGTTGTTCACGTCCCTAGTTTCAGTCCGTAGGGTCGATATTAATAGCTCTATAAATTCAACGAGTCGCAACGATAGGGCAGACTCATCGAGTCTGTAAACAGCGTTCCTCTCCTTGGTCAATATGGATTGGGGATTGGGAGAAAATTCATTCCCAACTCCCCAGTCACAAGTTCAACTCTTAGGTAAATAAATGTTGATCGTGATTCCGGTACCTTTAAGATTTCCTGATGAGAGTGTGTGATATAAGACCAATGCCCGGTTTGGTTGGTCGAAAAGAAACCCACGACGTGTGGGTTTGATCTTCCCTTCCTTTACTAAGGAAACAAAGGCTTCTAAATACCTACGTATACCTTGACGGTTTTCTTGACTAGTATTCATATGACGCTTAATCAGCATCATAAAGAAGTCCAAACTACGATTTTCCTGTCCCTGAATCAGATTGCCCTCATCTAGGAAAGAACTTGCTATGAGCCTGCCATCAACTTGTTTAACCTTAAAGAGGGTAAAGTAACGCCCTTCTTTTTTAGGATCGTTCGCATAACACACCCAAGAGCCTTCTTGATTCTGTGTAAAACCCTGTTCAGCAAGGTAAGAAAGCAAAGTATTACTTGCCTTGGTTTGTGGTGGAGGTAATAAATCCTCAATCGGATCTAACGAGCAAATCCTCTGTGTTGTTTTCCCTTCAGAAACAGCAGGAGTTTCCTGGGTATAGACACGTAAGGGCTTGTCGTCAGACATTGCCATACTAGACATCGCAGCGAACGCAGATATTTGAAGAACGATCGCTCCAAACAAACGAACAATGATATTCATGTTTTTCCTGTTACTCCTGCTTACGTTGTTAATAATCCAGTCGTTGCTAAATCAGGATTGATTTAGCAGTCTTAAATCGTTTGTTCAATTTAAGTGTTTGCCTCATTTGGTCGAAGGTAGCTTAAGTTTTCACCCATCAAATAGGACTTTGATATATGGGTAACTAAGTACAAAGACTATCAATATCAAAATAAAACACACAATTTCAATTTTTTATTGGCAACAGAAATTTAGCTTTTTGCATATTTTTACATATACAAAAAGCAATTGACATCGCGTCAAAAATTGTCTATTTACTCTTGTCTAATTTTTTGCCATTTTATGAGGGTTTTATGCCTTCTTAGCTGGCTGTAATGGTTCCTAAAAAAGGGCTTTTTTAGCTCTTTAGTATCTTATATAAGCAGACTTTCAAAAGCTCTGTGCTTTGCACCTTGGTGCTTTTGTTGATTTTCTGGGTGGGTTGAATAATTTTTTGTTTTTTGGAGGTAGCACACCTAACTAGCTGTTTCAGCATGGTTACAATTTAATGTATAAAATAATATCTCCTGACAGTAAAATAATATTACCATGAGCTTGAGACATGCAACAGTATTGTGGACAGTTGTCAAAGTTGTACACAGTGAATTGTAACCACCTCTTTATTAAATTTCATGGCAAATAGCTGAGAGTCAAAATCAATTTGCTTATACATCCTAGTATTTCCAAATCTAGTACTCTTGTTCTTAAAATAGCAAAGGCATGTTTTAAATATAACTATTTTTTGAATTAATATACGTATAATTAATATATTCTAATTGCGGGATAAGTTTGATTGTCTGATCTTTAAGCTACAAGCGATCGCATCAAACCAAGTTAGATTAGATTACTAGGTATAAAATTTACAAGTTAACAAGCTGTTGTTGCTATAGACCTTATAGGCATCTAAGGCTCAGATTCCCGAATCTATATATTGTCACGACCAAAGAGGATGTCCTTAAATCTGTTCTGTAGATAGAGGAATATCCTGAGCAAAGTTAGTATATTTAGAAATTGGGGTGTTAACAAGTTTGACTATAATTAAGATATCAACTATCAACTCGGTATTTTTATAAGCTTTGGCAGTATGAATGTGGAATTTTTTAACAGGATTCCTTTGATGCCTTTAGTATTACTATGGTTGGCTTACACTCTCCTGGGATGGTATCTTGCTGCTCATCATATTATTTGGTTGGTAGGAGCTTTTGTAGCTGCTATGGTTATAGCTGTAGTACGGAAAAGTATTTCTTGGTTAGAGCGTTTAGTTGAATTTGGATCTCAAACCTTAGTTGTTATATTATTTTTAAGTATATCAATTGCTTTAGTAGCAACTTGGTCGTTATTATTAAGGCTTTTTCTCATACCCCTAGCAACTACGCTTTTAGCTGATTTGGAAATGCGTTTTGCTGGTTTCAATAAGCTAGATTCATTTTGGATTTTAACAGTTCTAGCCGTATTGGGTTTGATCATGGGCGAATTAATAGATATTCTACTTTTTCCCAGTAGCAGATATTAAAACATTAAGGCTAACAAAAGATTTTTATCAATAAATAATTCAGAAGTTATAAGCCAGAATTGAGAATGTTTCTGAACGAAAAAGCTCATAAATCAAGGGGTTGAAGTCCTCAATTAACATGTTTATTTAGTGGTCAATAAGAAAGTGGTGATAAGTGAATCTCCCCACTAAAAGGTTGCTCAATTCTGAATTATTTAGTAGGGGCGTACATCTGTGCACTCCTACTGAGTCTGAAGTTTTAAGCGATCGCTGTCTCTAGCTGCTTGATAAAGCAAAGCACGATTACCCGCTATTAGTCAATCATTCTTTAGATTACTATAAATCCCACTCACGGAAGACGTTTTATTTAGTAATATTTTCTAGCCTATTACCAGAATTCATACAAACTAACAATGTAAATACTTCTGATAAAAATCGGAGGTAGAAGGTGGACATTGGGGAATTAACAGCGAACTGGGACATGGTTCCTTGTTTCAGATTAAATTGCCATTGTTCTGACAAGCATAGATGTTGTCTAGCAAGAGAAATTGAAGCGATCGCTCTAGGGAGATTGATCTGAACGTGGCGAGATGGATATTACCGTTTGAAGACATATCACTGATGATTGTCATTTTTGAGTCACATTTGTTTTGAACTATAGAGATATTAGGTAAAACAGTGCAAAAAAAGATGAAACAAAGCGGCGAGTCCCCACTCAACACTAATAAGGGAGTAATGTGAGTAGACGTAAAGACTACAGTTTGCTTCAGCAGACAACAACAGATCAAGTAGCAGCACCCAAGCCATCGCTGACATTACCAGATGCAGTAGCTTTGATTGTCGGTATTGTCATCGGGGCGGGGATTTTTCAAACCCCGGCTTTAGTGGCAAATCAAGCAGGTAGTGATTTTGCCGTACTGCTTTTTTGGCTAATTGGTGGTGTGGTATCTCTGGTAGGAGCGCTTTGCTATGCAGAGTTGGCGACTGTCTATCCCGATGTTGGAGGTGTTTATTATTATTTGAAGCGTGCATTCGGGCGGGGAGTTGCCTTTTTATTTGCCTGGGCGCGAATGACAGTAATTCAAACTGGTTCTATTGCCCTGTTGGCATTTGTTTTTGGCGATTATGTTTCTCAGATATGGCGGCTAGGAACGTTTTCGTCTTCTATTTATGCAGCCATAGCGATCGCACTTTTAACTGCTTTGAACATCATCGGTTTACAACAGGGTAAGTGGACGCAAAATTTGCTGAGTGCTGCGAAAGTTCTGGGTTTGTTGCTGGTAGTAATTCTTGGGCTTACCGCCATTCCTAATTCTGCTACTGCCGCCCCTGTAGAATCTGCATCATCAGGAACGTGGGGGCTAGCGATGGTGTTTGTGCTGCTTTCCTACGGCGGTTGGAATGAAGCCGCTTACATCTCGGCAGAAATTCAAGATGGACGACGTAATATAGTGCGATCGCTAATGTGGAGTATTGGCATCATCACTGCCATTTACTTACTGATCAATCTGGCTTACCTGCGGGGACTGGGATTAACAAACATGGCCCAGTCAGAAGCAGTAGCCGCAGATTTAATGCGCTCTCTTTGGGGCGAACCGGGAGCCTTATTCATCAGCATACTGATTGCGATCGCCACTTTGGGAGCAACCAACGCCACAATCTTTACCGGAGCACGTACTAATTTCGCTCTGGGACAGGATTTTTCGCTATTTGGTTTTATGGGACGCTGGCAACAACGTCCAAGCAGTCCTACTCATGCCTTATTGTTGCAAGCTGCGATCGCCTTAGCACTGGTTTTTTTAGGCACGCTCACCCGCAAAGGCTTTGAAACAATGGTGGATTACACCGCCCCAATATTTTGGTTTTTCTTCATGCTTTCCGGCATATCACTGCTGGTATTGCGAATCCGTGAACCCCACATAGTGCGTCCATTCCGTGTGCCATTTTACCCTTTCACACCATTACTCTTTTGTGCCGTCTGCGGTTACCTGCTTTATTCCAGCTTGGTTTATACAGGTGTGGGAGCAGTCGCAGGTGTTTTAGCTGTAGCAGCAGGTATCCCCGTGTTGTTCTGGAATAACTATCGCCAACGTAAGACTTAATACAATTTTGGATTTTGGATTGTGCAACCCAAAGCAATTCAAAATTTTACGACTATCAGTTGTTTTACTAACTACTGACCACAAGCTACTCAATCAAGGAGAAAATTCATGAACTTCAAAAAAATTCTGTTTCTAATGGTTACAGGGGTTAGTATTACCAGCTTGGGAATTGCTGGGTGTACACCGCAAGGGACAGACTTAGAAGCCGGGACACAACCTTCTACTTTGACTGGTCAGACCGAAACCGAAACACCAGCTGCTACAACTCCCACAACTCAACCACAAGAACGCCCTGGCGATGTTCCTTATGTACCTACACCACAGCCAGTGGTAGATGCAATGTTGCAAGTGGCAAAAGTGGGTAAGAATGATGTGCTTTACGACCTTGGTAGTGGTGATGGGAGAATTGTCAATACTGCGGCACAAAAGTTTGGTACGCGCGGTGTCGGCATAGATATTAATCCCGAACGCATCCAAGAAGCTAATGAAAATGCCCAAAAGGCAGGGGTAACTGATCGCGTGAAGTTTGTCCAGCAAGATTTGTTCACCACTGACTTTAGTGAAGCAACAGTAGTTACACTTTACTTACTGCCCGAAGTCAACGCCAAACTCCGTCCCAAGCTATTGAGTGAACTCAAACCAGGTACTCGCATTGTCTCCCACGCCTTCGATATGGGCGATTGGAAACCACAGCAAACGCTGAATGTAGAGGGCAAAACTATTTATTACTGGGTAGTTCCTGAAAATGTGCCAGCGAATTTGCGCTAGGGACTAATACCATTTTCAACTGTAGGGACTTACATCTGTACATTGGTGTCAACTTAAGCTAGACCTCGTTTCCAGCAAGAGGCTGGAAATGCTACTCAAAAGCGGCTCTGCCGCCAGCAAGAGAGGCGGCAGCCCCAACGACGGGCATTCCCAGTCGGAGACTGGGAACGAGGTAAGAGATAATCTTTAAAACCTTGTTTTAGACTGGCTTTCACGTTAAGTTGACACCAATGACATCTGTACGCCCCTACTAATTGATCTGTAGCAGAGATTTCGTCAAATACTATCAGAAATTCAAAATCAGGAAAGACCTATTTTTAATTTTGAATTCCATCTCTGGGGGGTTGACAGTGCCAACTTGGGATGTTGAAAAAATAATTTAAAATCCAAAATTGTTTGACTGAGTGCAAATTCAAGCAAGGGCAGCTTAGGGAGGAAATATGATAGGCTTAAAAGGAAAGAATGCTTTAATTACAGGTGCAACTTCAGGTATTGGTCAAGCGATCGCTATCAGACTCGCTCAAGAAGGGTGCAACATCGCTATCAACTACCGCAAAAGCCCTGAAGCTGCGGCAGATACAGAAGAGATGGCATTGCAAAAAGCCTGCGGAAATATCGAAAATTGTGGTGTGAAGTCGCTACTGATTCAGGGAGATGTCTCCCAAGAATCAGACATTGTTGAGATGGTCAACACCGTAGTAAAGGAATTTGGCAGTTTAGATATTCTAGTCAACAATGCTGGCATTCAAACAGAAAGTCCATCCCACGAAGTTACTACAGCAGAATTTGACCGGGTAATTGCAGTCAATCTCCGGGGTGCTTATCTCTGCGCCCGTGAAACTATTAAACACCTCTTGTCTCTTAATCGTCCGGGGGTGATTATTAATATTTCCAGCGTTCACGAAATTATTCCGCGACCGATGTATATCAGTTATTCCATTAGCAAAGGCGGTATGGAAAACCTGACCAAAAGCTTGGCATTGGAATATGCCAGCCGAGGTATTCGTGTCAACGCCATTGGCCCCGGAGCAACAGTCACGCCAATAAATCAAGCCTGGATAGATGACCCCGAAAAAAAGGCGATCGTGGAAAGTCACATCCCAATGGGGCGTGCTGGCACCTGTGAGGAGATGGCAGCCGCAGTAGCTTTTTTAGCTTCGGATGAAGCCGCCTACATCACCGGACAAACCCTATTTGTAGATGGTGGATTGACTCTCTATGCTGACTTCCGAGAAAGCTGGTCAGCTTGAGGTAAGGCTTGCGTACTTTCCACAATTGAGCCGATACATACCATTAGTGGAATTAAACGCCCATGACTAGCGCGATCGATAAGAACAGTCTGCTGGAAGCAGAAGCCTGGGAATTGTTGGAAGAGTCGATAATTTATTACCAGGGAAAACCCATTGGGACTGTAGCCGCCCACGATCCGGAGTCAGATGCACTCAATTATGACCAGTGCTTCCTCCGCGATTTTGTCCCCTCTGCATTGGTGTTTCTCATGTACGGCAAAGCAGAGATTGTGCGTAACTTCTTAGTAGAAACACTGAAATTACAAAGTCATGAAAAGCAGATAGACTGCTTTGAACCAGGAGCGGGATTAATGCCTGCAAGTTTCAAAGTACATTCTAATGGGAATGAGGAATTTTTGGTCGCTGATTTTGGTGAACTAGCGATCGCTCGTGTTCCCCCAATTGATTCCTGTATGTGGTGGATTCTCTTGCTACGCGCCTATGAAAAAGCTACAGGCGATTTGACTCTAGCGCGTCAGCCAGATTTTCAAGCAGGAATCAAGTTAATTTTGGATCTTTGCTTGGTACATCGCTTTTCCATGTATCCAACAATGTTAGTTCCCGATGGCGCGTTTATGATTGACCGTCGCATGGGAGTCTACGAACATCCTCTAGAAATTCAGGTGTTATTCTATGCGTCTCTCAGGGCCGCTAGTGAATTGCTTTTACCAGATGGGGATGGCGATAGCTACCTTGGCAAAGTCAATAGGCGATTGGGATCTTTGAAATATCATATCCGCAACTATTACTGGCTAGACCTGAAGCGATTGGGGGAAATTTATCGTTACAAAGATAACGAATTTGGTAAAGAAATTGTTAATAAATTCAACATCAACTCAGAATCAATTCCCAGTTGGTTGACCGAGTGGTTGCCCGAAACTGGAGGATATCTAGCGGGAAATTTGGGGCCGGGACGGATAGATTTTCGCTTTTTTGCTCTGGGAAATCTGATGTCAATCTTAGCTTCCTTAGCCAGTGAAAAAGAATCTCAAAGCATTATGAATTTATTTGCCCAACGTTGGCAAGACTTGATCGGCTATATGCCTGTTAAAATCTGCTTTCCAGCAATGGATGGTTTAGAGTGGAGAATTGTTACAGGATGTGACTCTAAGAACAGGGCTTGGTCTTATCACAACGGCGGTAACTGGCCCGTTTTACTGTGGTTATTTACCGCTGCGGCAATGAAAGCAGGTCGAACAGAACTTGCTCAAGCAGCTATAGCCATTGCCGAAAGGCGTTTATTTAAGGATCAATTTCCGGAATACTACGATGGCAACAATGGTCGTTTGATTGGTAAAGAAGCTAGAATTTATCAAACTTGGAGCATCGCCGGATTGCTAGCAGCCAAAAAGTTGCTGGAAAATCCAGATTACTTGGAATTAATCAGCTTTGCAGAGGGTCTTGAAGTCCCAGGCTGTAGCCTGTAGGTAGTGAATGCCCCCAAAGCTATGATTTAGCTGTTGTACTTAACTTATACAGGATGCTAGTACCGCAACTCTTAAAGACGCTACGCACATAGCAAAATCACCAAAGGAGTACGCAAAGATAAACTTGAAATCCTCAAATACCGGATAACTGATACACTATATTGTAAGAGGTATCTGAAGTGTCATACTCAGTAGTATCACAAGATAGTCTTTGCATCATTAACACGTTTTAACGTGTATAAACCATGAAAACTACTTCAGATTTAATTTCAGAATTTGAAAAACTATTCAGACAAAAATTGCAACTAAATAATTGTAAGCTCAGGAAGAAAAGACAAGAGAATAATTATGAAATTATTACTCCAGCTAAAGACATTTTTTTAATGTATTGGTCTGAATTCCCAGATGTTAACTTAATATATCAAGCTGTAGGGGTACGCACTCAGCAGACTGGGGTTTATGAACGCGCTATCCGCTCCCATATTAGTTCTAGTCTGAGTAGTATCCAGGAGAATCCTCACTCGGAAACACCATTATTGGTGAAATAACGAATACTCAGATAACACAGAAAATATTTACTGAACTCTCGCCAGCTTTTGTAATAGAACTGACGAGAGTTTTTCACCGAAAATCTGTTGATCAAGAGATAAAAATGCAATCCGAAAAAAATCAAGATCAAGATCAGCTAGATTATAAAGCCTTGTTAGCGAATGCAAAGCAAGCCTTAAAACTTGAATACCAGAAATCAGCCGCTTTAGCGTCCCAACTACAAGCTATAAAAACTCAGTTAGCGCAAGTTCAGGCTGAAAACAAAACTCTCAGAGAGAGTGCTTACGAAGATGTAATTAAGCACTTTGAGGCGCGGACTCAAGCAGCGGAAGCACTAGCACTAAAAACAGAAGTACACCAAAGATTCCTTGAAGCCAATGGTTGCAAGGATGATGAGAGCTTCGATACTCTATGGGATAGTATTAAAAATAAGATTCAGATCCAAGATGGTGAAGTGAGAATTGTTGCTCCAAATGGCACTCCTAAGTTCACCTTAACGGGCAGCATGATGACTTTGAGGGATTTTATTCAATCCCTCAAACAAGATCCAATCTCTAGAAAGTTTTTCTACAACTAAAGAGCCAAATTCATGAAAGCCTATCGCTAGAAGGGGACTAAAGATTGTAGCAGAAAGTTATTCATCTTCGTCTCCTGGCGGTCGCTCGCTCTCGCTTTGTTGGGCGTTCCACTCCAAAACAATGCGTTCCAACATCTCAGGTTGCGTACAGTTATTAACATCGGCGTACATTTGAATCAACTGCCTCACTTTAGGACTAATGTGGCGAATCTCTAGTTGGTTACTTTGCACCATGTTCATTAACTTTTAGTGTCTATTACATATGTTGAACTATTAAACTATGTCTGTTGCAATAAATTTTGTTAATGGCGATGTCTTACGACAAGCCGCTGTGCGTCTACGCTAACTGTCGCCCTATGTAACTATTTAGGCTTAACCTGGTGGGGCTGCTTCTTCAAAGGGACGAATAATCGCAGGGGCTGGTGTGACTTCTGGTTTAAAAATTCCCTGCAATGCTTGTTCTAAGGTTTGTGCCATGACAATCCGGTTTTCGTAAGCCACGACTACCCGCACCAACGTTGGTAAGCTATTCTGTGTGGCTTCTAGATAGATTGGCTCGACATACAGCAGCGATTCTTCAATGGGAATTACTAGTAGATTGCCCTGAATTGCTCTCGAACCCTGGCGATTCCACAGGGAAATTTGCTGAGAAATCACTGGGTCTTGGTTAATCCGCGCCTCAATTTGCTCTGGGCCGTAGACCAGTCTTTCTTTAGGAAAAGTATATAGTAATAGCCTACCGTAATTATCGCCATCCGATCGCGCCGCTAACCAAGCGATTAAATTAGTCCGTTGTCGGGGAGTATAAGGTAGAAGCAGAATAAATTCTTCAAACGGTACAGTGGGTAGACTAGTAATCAAATAATAAGGCTCTACCGGACGGGTTTCACTGCCATAGATTTCGTTAGGAATCTGCCACTGGTCTTCCCGATTGTAAAATACCTGTGGGTCGGTCATGTGGTAGGTCATCAACCGCTGAGATTGAATTTTGAAAAAGTCCACAGGATAGCGAATATGACTGCGGAGAGTAACTGGCATAGCACTGAGCGGTTTGAAGGTGTTGGGAAATATCCTTGACCAAGTAGCAATGATCGGATCGCTGGGATCGGCAATATAGAAATTAACACTACCGTTGTAGGCATCAATCACTACCTTGATCGAGTTACGAATGTAATTGATACCGTCGTTACTAGTGTCTGAGTAAGGATAGCGATCGCTTGTTGTGTAAGCATCAACAATCCAGTAAAGATAACTGGGATTACTTGGGAAATCTTGATTAGCCGCAGCGGCTACTAAATAAGGGTCGCTGTCAAATTTGAGGAAAGGTGCGATCGCTTGAATTCTTTGTTTGACATTTCGCCGCAGTAGCACCTTTGTCTGTGGCAAAAAGTCCCGCGTCAGCACCATCTGCCAATCTTTCAAATACATGGCGAATAACCACCGTCGCCATGCTGAACCGATTTCAACGCCACCCAGACCATCGTAAGAGTTGTAAACATTATCACTACCACTTGGGTAGTCTAACTCTCGAACCCTTGTGCCAGTCATCACATAAGTATTGGCTATTTCACCGTAATAAATTCGGGGTTGCCCAATGGGAATACTTTCACGAATGGCTTCACTGGAAGTTGTCAGAGCGCTACTATCACCGCTAATATCTTTGACAAAATATTCTGGTAGCCCACCCGGCCCAACTGTATTAACTGGGCTAACAGTAAACCCGAAACCGTGGGTATAAATTAAATGGCGGTTAACCCATGTTTGAGCTTCCTGTGGTACGCCAGTGTAGTCTAATTCTCGTGCAGCAATCAGTACCTGCCGCCTTTCTGTTGATTCAATTGCTTCCTGCTGAGGTTCTGGTGGTTTTCGAGGGGCAGATGGTCGGCGGGAAATTACATCTGTTTTCAGAGTATACCGATCAATATCGGCATCGGGGAACCGATAATATGGCCGAATTTGTTGCAGCTGACGGTTAGTTTCTAACAGTGGTCGCTGATCCCAAAGGCGAATATTCCGAATTGTCAAGTCATTAGCTTGAATATCAGCTTCAGTCAGTGTTCCTTGAGGGTTGAAGCCTCTGGAATCGATCGCCTCTAGATCGAATGCTTGGCGAGTCAAAGCGATAGTCCGCTGAATGTAGGGTTGCTCCCGTTGTAACTCATTAGGTAAGACAATTAAATATTGCACCACAGTAGGTACAACAACATCAGCTAATACAACTAGTACTAGATAAACCCCTAATCCGTAAAATACCAAGCGACGATACTGGGATTTGGGTTTCCAGAAAAACGTTCGCCAAAGTAGGTAAATTGCGATTGCTACTGCCACAATGCACAAAACGGTATAAGCTGGCAACTGGGCTATCACATCCGTGTAGCTGGCACCATAACTAACACCACGGTTAGAATACACGAGTTCATAGCGACTCAGCCAGTAACTCAGAGCCACTACCAGCATCAACAAGCCACCCATACCGGATAAATGACGCTGCTGCTGGGGTGAAAAACCAGGGAAAATCCCCTGACTCAAACTGTCAGCCGACAAGAGATAAGTGAGAGTAACGGCGACAAAGCCATACAAACATAATCCCATCAGCCAGAGTTCTAGCAGTTCCCAAAAGGGTAAGGAAAAGACGTAAAAGCTGATGTCTCGACCAAATAAAGGCTCAGTGCTGTTGAAAAGGGTGGGGTGAAAATATTGCAGCACCTTTGCCCAGTTTTGGAATACAATCAACCCAAAAATGGGACTGAAGAGAATTGCGATCGCAGTTAATAAAAATTGGGGATAAATTAAGATTGCGATCGTTACTCCCCCAATTAAGCCGAGATACCAGACTTGAGAGACAATCTGCCTCAACAGTTGCCAGATTGTCTCTGGTCGGAATAGGACAATAATGGGTTGACTAGCTTTATTAACTGGAGGATGCCAGTAAGAAAGAGCAATTTGACCATAGTGAGCCAGCATTAACCCGATCAACAAGCTCAGTACGAAAGCTAGGGGTAATAACCAGCGCAATCTGAATGGTTTAAGGCGTTGTGGCGTAAGTGTCCGGGTTTCGTTGCGTGTTTGATAATGAGGACTGAGAAAATTCTTTAATTCGCTGCTCAGTTCTGCTTCCTCACGCCTCACTTCTTCAATCTTCAAAGACTGGGGATATTTTAACCGTTGTGCGAGAGCCAGGTTTAGCAGTAAATAGGCAGCAGTTATCCCAGCCACCACTACCCACAAAACACCACGAGTTACCACCCTCAAGAGAAATACTTGGAGGTAGCCGACTTCCTGAAACCAAAAAATCTCTGCTCCCATGCGGGAACCCAAATCCAGGAGCAGCCACAGCCCGAAGAATACAATTAATAGTCTAAAGCCCCATTTCCAATACATTTGATTCACCACCATTCACCCTTAGAACTCGGTTGTTGCAGTTCAAGGCACGAAGTTCCGAGTTCCCAGCCTCAAGCTTGCTGATTAGAAGTCTATTTTCCTGTTCTACCGTCCTTACTTACTACTTGCTACCTCCCTAAAAGGCTTTAAGAAGTCCAGCTTGTTTCAAAACTCCATTAGCGGTATGGCGTGATTTGATGGTTCCGTCTACAACAAACCGACGATCTGTAATTGGACTGTACCAGATTTCATGATCTCCTTTGCCTTGCCGTTCAAAGTAACACCCAACTTCTGAAAGCATCTTTTTCAACTCAGGAGTAAACGACGCACCCATCTATGAAGCCACCTTAATCAACTCTTGTCGATGGCTGGTTAACTCAAAGGTGATAGAACCCACATAGTCAGGAGGGACAATTTTGTTGAGAATGATCAGTGCTGGAATTATTTCTCGTAGCTTTTGCATCAAAACCTCAATGGTAGAAGCTTCTGTTACCAATCCAGGTACATCATCACTAGTTGTTACCCAAACTTCTGCGTCTGAATCCCAAAATGCTTCAACCTTAAATGTGATTTGCGCCATCATTAGAGTGCTTACAACGTAGTTCCAGTTTAGATCATCTGAGTCATTGTAGGGGCACGGCAATGCCGTGCCCCCCAACCCATTTGGCATCTCAACAAGAAACAATATTGTTTTACACGATGCATATTAAATTTAAATGATACTAATTCCTTTACGGGAAATTACAAATAAATTCTTGGCTGGGGTGAACAGTTGTATCAGGGCACAACATTGTTGTGCCCCTACGCAAGATATTTGTGGTAGCTTTAGTTTGCAGGTTTGTGAAGATGGAATAATAAGGAAAATATTCGCCCTTGAATCACCATTATTAAGCCTTGGATCTCGGATGTTGCAGTTCTGAGCATGAAGTTTCGAGTTCAGAGGTCGAAATTTCGAGTTCAAAGGTGGAAGTTCCGAGTTTAGAGGTCGAAGTTTCGAGTTCAAAGGTGGAAGTTCCGAGTTCAGAGGTTGAAGTTTCGAGTTCAAAGGTCGAAGTTCCGAGTTCTGAAGGTGAAAGCTGGAGTTCTGAGCCTAAATGGTGGAGATAATAAGTACAGACCATTGTAAGGGCACGGCATTGCCGTGCCCCTAGCCATGTTCTTTACTCCAAACATATTTACGGCAGACTTCGCAAGCGGCTTTTGCTTCCTCTGTTTGCGGATTGGTGAAGATGGGATGGTAACGCAACCTGTCGCAACAGACTTGCAACCATGCACGCCAACTACCCCGCCACAACCGCACTATGCCATCACTACCACCACTAACAATCGTTTGCCCATCGTTGCTGATGGCCACAGAATAGACCCGACTCTCATGACCACGGAAGGGTTCGGCTAAGGGAAGACCTTGGCGATTCCACAACCGCACCGTGCCGTCATTACCGCCACTGACAATCGTCTGCCCATCGGCGCTGATGGCGACAGAATAGACCCAACCCTCATGACCACGCAATGGTTCAGCTAAGGGAAGACCTTGACGGTTCCATAACCGCACCGTGCCGTCATTACCGCCACTGACAATCGTCTGCCCATCGGCGCTGATGGCCACAGACCTGACATCATCCTCATGACCACGCAATGGTTCGGCTAAGGGAAGACCTTGGCAATTCCATAACCGCACTATGCCGTCACTACCGCCACTGACAATCGTCTGCCCATCGTTGCTGATGGCCACAGAATTGACAATATCGACATAATCCTCATTATGACCACGCAATGGTTCAGCTAAGGGAAGACCTTGGCGATTCCACAACCGCACTGTGCAGTCATCACTGCCACTGACAATCGTCTGCCCATCGTTGCTGATGGCCACAGACTTGACAATATGCTCATGACCACGCAATGGTTCAGCTAAGGGAAGACCTTGGCGGTTCCACAACCTCACCGTGCCGTCATTACCGCCACTGACAATCGTCTGCCCATCACTGCTGATGGCGACAGAATAGACCCAACCCTCATGACCACGCAATGGTTCAGCTAAGGGAAGACCTTGACGGTTCCATAACCGCACTGTGCCGTCATCACCGCCACTGACAATCGTTTGCCCATCGTTGCTGATGGCCACAGACTTGACATCACCCTCATGGTCACGCAATGGTTCAGCTAAGGTAAGACCTTGGCGATTCCACAACCGCACTATGCCGTAACTACCGCCACTGACAATCGTCTGCCCACCGTTGCTGATGGTCACAGAATAGACAAAACCTTCATGACCACGCAATGGTTCAGTTAAGGGAAGACCTTGGCGATTCCACAATCGCACTGTGCCGTCACTACCGCCACTGACAATCGTCTGCCCATCGTTGCTGATGGTCACAGAATTGACATCACCCTCATGACCACGCAATGGTTCAGTTAAGAGAAGACCTTGGCGATTCCACAATCGCACTGTGCCGTCACTACCGCCACTGACAATCGTCTGCCCATCGTTGCTGATGG
>NZ_JBIQNW010000003.1:304945-325272 GCF_047228265.1 Nostoc sp. UIC 10607
GTCACAGAATTGACATCACCCTCATGACCACGGAAAGGAATTGAAACTATTGCTTTATTTACTACTTGATTCAAACTGTTCTGAACAGGTGCGAGAATCTGCTGCGGTAGTTTGTCTTGATTCTCACCCATAGCTTGAATTGCCAAAACTAGACTATCTAGGGGTTGGACAGTCAATAAATTTTCTACCCTCGCGGCTTTCTCTCGCAACCGGGATTCAGTAAGTGCCTTTTCTAATGTGGTAATCTGGTGCTGTTCATAAGCATCACTGCGTTGATAAAAATTCTTCGCTTGAGGTGATGATAAAAACTCTAGCTTTTCCCAATTTTCCCGCACCTCTGCCAGTAATCCCCCCTGTATTAAGTATTTTTCATTCTCCTTTTTGTTTACCCATTCGCGTAAAGCATCAGCTAACCTATCACTCAACCGCCGCAAATCTCGGTCTTGTTGTCGCCATTGGGCAAACCGCTGCCAACCCTCAATTAAGGCTTCATGGGCTAAATCAATCCACGCTTTTCCCTGTTCATCTTTCCCAGCTACCAGCAAACGTCCTTTCACTAATCCTTCATCTAGCAATTCACTTAATGCTTGCTGCTGTTCTTGGTTGTTACCAGCAATGGCTAATAGTTCAGTTTTTGGTTGGCGCTGTCGCGTATCTTTTTCTCCCTCTCCGGTTCGCACTAATCGCAGGAAAATTTGCTTAATCCAGTCCTTCTCCTGTTCATTTCGTTCTTGAATCGGGGAATCTTGCTGATAATCTTCGTAAAGATAAACATTTTCTGCATGAAGATTTAGCGCCCCTGTCAATCCTTGGAAGTTTTCATACTGTTCTAAAGTGAGTTGATGCTTTTCTTGGTCGCGTTTTTCCCAGAGTCTAGTTAAAGCAAACTCCATCAAGGGCAAGTATCCCGGTTCTTTACCAACATCTTCTAAAATTTTCAGTACTAGTCTTTCTTCAACACTATGACCTTGAAGTTTAGCTGGTTCAGTTATTGTCTCTTTTAAATCAACTCCAGTGATACGCGGCATCAAAACAAGCTGATTTTCAATCAATTTATTTAAAGACGGATAGTCTGAACATGGTTCGAGAAAATCCGATCGCATGGTAATCACAACTGTCAACCGTGAATCGGTGATCTCTACTACCTGAGTCAGCAATTCAATAAATCTCTGCTTTTGTTCAGCAACAGAGACAGTAAATAGTTCCTCAAACTGATCTACTACCAATAAAAATTTTTCTGCACCTGTGAGATGCTGCAAAATTACAAGTAAAGGATTTGATTCTTTAGTAATCAACTCCCAAAGCAATTTTTCTTTTTTCGCCCTTGGGAAAAATGCTTTCAGAACTCTTCTCAATTCCTGCAAAGGCTGAAATCCTGGCTTGATTGACGGTAAAATTTGCCAGACATTACCATCTAATTCTGGAATCAAACCTGCCTGAACTACAGAAGATTTACCACTTCCTGAAGCGCCAATAATTGCAACAAAGGGGTTTTGTGCTAGTTTCTCCAAAATTGTCCTCACAACCTGCTGGCGTCCAAAGAAAAACTGTTTTTGTTCCGCTTCAAACGCTTTTAAACCTTGGTAAGGACATTCTTCTTTTACTTCAAAGGTTTGAGCTTGTGTTTGATTCTTGTGGGTAATTAAAGTAATGGAACGCCCCCAACCCATGCGGATTGGTTCTTGTCCACTATCTTTGAGTTCTGTGGCAATTGTGTCAAAAAGGCGATCGCCTGTCACTTGTCCGCGATCGTTAGTGTTCTCTGGTGACAATCCAGCCAGCAAAGCTGTTGTAAAAATACTGTGTTGTTCGCTTTTTTTAGCGCATGCTTGTTGAAAACCTCTGCAAGCAGCAATAAAGTAGTAATCGCGCTGTGAAATAAAGGCGGTAAGAGTTTTTTCGATAAGATTGCGTTCTAAAAATTCACCGCTATGACAGCAATCTAACAGCACTACTAGACTACTTAGGTCGGAGTCTGTAATTAAATTGTTGAGACTGAGAAGACTAATTCCGCCTGTTTGTTCAATAATTTGCTTGCCTTGAGTGACAATGGTCAAGTCAGAGGTTGCTAGATATGCTTGTTGTGTTCCTAAGCTGTCAGATACGGTGATGCCATGCCCTGTAAAGTAAATTAGCGCTTCGTTTTTAACTGCTTGTTGTTGCAAAAGTGTTTTGAAAGCTTCAGCCAACTTAGTTGTACTAACTTTCCCTTTGAGAACAGCGATATCCTCAAAATCACCATGCGCTTTTAGTACCTGTTCTACCGCTTCTGCATCTGTAGCTGGTTTACTGAGGTTGTTAATCGGACTGTTGTAATCTGTAACGCCAACAACAAGCGCGTAACGAGCCATCTATAAATATTTGAGTTGTCTGTTATAAAATAAGATAATTTAAATATACCTAAAATCTGAGAGACTGATGTCGAACATAGAACGTTTAGTCTTTGAAGAAGACGGGGAAATCTATACAATTCTGTTCGAGTCAAAGGAAACGCCAAGTGTTCCAGAAATAGTTACACCGGAGATTGATGAAGATAAAGAATCTTATGGCCTTAGGGAAGGGGCATTTGTCAAGATTGAGGAAGTTCACAATCAAATCCGAGCTTATACCAAATATGCTATTGGCGCTTTTAAAAATTTAGGTGTAGCCGAAGTTGAGGAGGTGACTCTGAAGTTTGGCTTGAAGATAGGCTGGCAAGCTGGTATCCCCTTCGTGACTGAAGGTTCGGCGGAGAGTAATTTTGAAATTGAGGTGAAGTGTAAGTTTCCTGACAACAAGCAAAATTCCAGCATTTAAGTTTGTGCTTGGACAGGGATGAGCTTTATACCTTCAACTCTGCGAAACATTATGGAAGCGATGTCTACGACGGGCTTTGTCTACGCCTTTTGTAATTGCATAAAATACAGTTCTTCGTGGGGGCACGGCAATGCCGTGCCCCAACCCATCTGGCATCTCAACGAGAAACAATATTGTTTTGCACAGTGCGTATTCCATTTGGATGGTACTAATTACTTTACGGTAAATTACAAATAAAATATTGGCTAGGGTGAACAGTTATATCAGGGCACAACATTGTTGTGCCCCTACGCAAGATATTGGTGATAAGTTTAGTAGGTAATTTGTGTTTTTTGAGGTTGCAGATTTGTGAAGATGAGATGATAACGAAAGCGATCGCTCTTGACTCACTATCATTCACTCTTGGATCTCGGACATTACTGTTCATAGCTCCAAGTTTCGTGTTCTTATCTCGAAATTCCATGTTCTGAGGTTGAAACTTCGAGTTCAGAACTCGGAACGCCGAGCAATTTACTGCAACATCCGAGTTCTGAACCTCAACATTGCACTTTAGAAGTGCAATCGCCGAGCTGTTTTCTACAATGCTGCTGCTTGAGGCTTGGATTTCCGAGATTTACGGGCGAACCGTTGCCCCATTTCCTCAACTACTGTATCTAAACCAGCGCCTTGTCCACTAGCTTTGGCATAGTTATACACCTGCAACGCGGCTGCATAAGCTTCACTGCCTACTGCTAGGGAAGTATCATCCAGCAACTCATGTAATTGTGACAAAGACAGCAATACTGGATACAAAGCTTCAAATAATTGAACGTCTTTCCGCATCTCATTGAGATCAAACGATCGCGGTAAAAACTCTGGGTTCTGTGTCGCTACCTCTAACGCTTTACTGACAAAAGCGCGGCTTTTATCTCCCATCTTGGGTAAAGCTTTACGCTCCTCGTTACTTAAATCAATCAAAAATGGTAGCTTTTCTTTAATAGTGGCGATCGCTTGCAACACAGCATCTCTTTCTGATTGCGCTAGTGTTGCACTAATTGGGGCTGTGGACATGGAAATTAGTCTCCAGTATGTGGCTTAACTTTAGAGTGCCCACATATACAACAAAATTACCAAGTTCAAAGCTTCAACAACACGAGGTAGGGGCACGGCATTGCCGTGTCCTTGCATCGTTGTGCCTCGCCCCTTGAGAAAAATCGCACATCGCGTTAGTCTTCATGGACGTAACTGCACGCTGTAACATTAGGCGATGACAAATCAACTCTCTGTGAAAATTCCCTCTTGCACTTGGAGCCGTCCTATCGGCTTAGGCTGGGACAAACCTTATACCGTCCGCTACGCAAGTAATATCGATGATGGTCCTTGGCATGGTATGCCTTTAGGTGGCTTTGGTGCAGGTTGCATCGGTCGTTCTTCACGGGGAGATTTTAACCTGTGGCACATCGATGGCGGTGAGCATACCTTCAAAAACGTTCCCGCTTGTCAATTCAGTGTGTTTGAATCCAATGGCACATCTTCCCAAGCCTACGCTTTATCTACCCAAGCGCCAGATGATGACACTCTCAAAGCTTGGCAATGGTATCCGACGCTTCCCGGTACAAAGGGGACGGGCAATTATCACGCGCTATACCCACGTAGCTGGTTTGTGTATGAAAATGTATTTCAAGCACAGTTGACTTGTGAGCAGTTTTCCCCGATTTGGGCAGGTAATTACCAAGAAACTAGCTATCCTGTGGCAATATTCCTCTGGAATGCCCACAACCCCACAGATGCACCGATTACTCTCAGCATTATGCTCACTTGGCAAAATATGGTGGGCTGGTTTACAAATGCTCTAAAATCCCCCCAAGTGCGGGTGCGCGATGATGGTAGTCCGGTTTACGAATACCAACCGCGCTGGGGCGAAAGTCAAGGAAACTATAACCAGATAGTTGAAAATCCACAACAGTTTGGCTGTGTTTTAGGTCGGGTTGGTAGTGATCCTTTGCAAGAAGGTGATGGAACTTGGTGTATTGCTACAGTTAAGCATCCCCAAGTGGAAGTATTTCACCATAGCCGATGGAATCCTGAAGGTACGGGTGAGGAGGTGTGGCAAAGCTTTGCGAAAGATGGTTCTTTGCCCAATTATATAGATGCAAATCCAGTAGCAGAAGGTGAAAAATTAGGGGCTGCGATCGCACTCCGTTTCACTCTCCAACCAGGCGAAACTCTCGAAATCCCCTTTGTCCTCGCTTGGGATTTGCCGATTACAGAATTTGCCGCCGGGGTTAATTATTATCGCAGATATACAGACTTTTTTGGTAAAAGCGGAAACAACGCCTGGGCGATCGCATCGACTGCGTTACAAGAATACCAAACCTGGCGATCGCAAATTCAAAGTTGGCAAAAACCCATTCTCGACCGGGAAGATTTACCCAACTGGTTTAAGATGGCTCTATTTAATGAGCTTTACGACCTCACTAGCGGCGGTACTCTCTGGAGTGCAGCATCAGAACTTGACCCCATCGGTCAGTTTGCGGTGCTGGAGTGCTTAGATTACCGTTGGTATGAAAGTCTCGATGTGCGATTATACGGCTCTTTTGCCCTGCTGATGCTGTTTCCAGAATTAGAGAAGTCGGTAATGCGGGCATTTGCAAGGGCGATTCCTCAAAGTGATGATACACCCAGAATAATTGGCTATTACATGACAATTAAGGCAGAAAGCCCGATTGCAGTTCGCAAAGTCGCAGGTGCAACACCACACGATTTAGGCGCACCCAATGAACACGTTTGGGAGAAAACCAACTACACCAGCTATCAAGACTGCAATTTGTGGAAAGATTTGGGTAGTGATTTTGTCTTGCAAGTATACCGTGATTTTCTGCTCACGGGTGCTGACGATGTAGAATTCTTAGCAGATTGCTGGAATGCGATCGTTCAAACCCTCGACTACCTGAAAACTTTTGACATTGATGGCGATGGGATTCCGGAAAATTCTGGTGCGCCTGATCAAACCTTTGATGATTGGCGGTTACAGGGTGTCAGCGCTTATTGTGGTGGGTTATGGTTAGCGGCGCTGGAGGCTGCGATCGCAATTAGCGATATTTTATTAACTTACCAGACAGGTAACACAACAGAGTTGGCGGCGCAAAAGTCCACTTATGAAGCTTGGTTGGAACAATCTCGCCCCATTTATGACAAAAAACTTTGGAATGGGAAATATTACAAACTTGATAGTGAAAGTGGTTCCGATGTGGTGATGGCAGACCAATTGTGCGGACAGTTCTATGCCCGTCTGCTGGACTTACCTGATATTGTACCGAGCGATCGCGCCCTCTCTGCCCTAAAAACCGTTTATGATGCCTGCTTTTTGAAATTCTGTAATGGTGAGTTTGGTGCTGCTAATGGTGTTCGTCCTGACGGTTCCCCAGAAAACCCTAAAGCTACTCATCCCCTAGAAGTCTGGACGGGAATAAACTTTGGGCTGGCGGCTTTTCTCGTGCAAATGGGAATGAAGGATGAAGCATTAAGGTTAACGCAAGCTGTAGTGGAGCAAATTTACGACAATGGGCTGCAATTTCGCACACCTGAAGCTATCACCGCAGCTGGTACTTTCCGTGCTAGCACTTACTTACGGGCAATGGCGATTTGGGGAATTTACTTAGTTATTGATTAATTGGCTATCAAAACGAGAACCGTTTTGATCCAACACACGTAGGGATGCATAGCTGTGCGTCCCTACGAACGATCGTATTCCATTGAGCACATTACATATATACTGTGCGCAATGCCAAATTTAGCCTGTCTTCATCTAAGAAAGCAGAGTCTAGATTTGTGATTTTATTTTCCGAGTGTTTCCGGAAGCGAAGGAAAATTTCAGTAATGGTAAGAGTTGAAGGATTGAGAATTCAAGACCACTCTTTCAAAAAATGCAACTATTACTAGCTTTAGCCATAAATCTGAGAAATGAAATTGAAGCATTGGGTGATTAAAAACACAAGTAATTGCGTTTTACATAGGCTATTGTAATGATGTAAAACCAAATCAGCGAAAGAATTATCAATTTTTTTGCTCTATAAATACTCACGTCGCACAAGTTAGTAAGTTTACCCAAAAAACCGAAGTTAAACCATGAACTCCTCTTCGTCATCAAGAGTTCGGGGAGATGTGAAATTAAATAACCAACAGTCTCCCACTCCAAAAGTGGCTATACTCAAATTTTTGAGGTTAGTTGCAGAGGATACAAACCTAGAATCGCAACTTACCCAAGTTTGTGTTCTCCATGAGTTTCAACTAGGCGAAGAGACAAATATCTACGGTCTAGATGGGAAAACTGAAGACAATACAAATTTTTTCTATTCAGTTTGCCAGGGTCGGGTGCAGCTAATTCTGTCAAACGTAACTATTGAACGAGAGGCTTCAACTCACTTGCTCTTGGAAGTGCTAGCAGTGAGGGCGAGTCTTAGGAAGCTGGACTCATATTATAACCCGTGGGTAGCTAATTGGCAAGAAATTCATTATATAGTTGTCTGGCGAGTTAAAGGCGATCGCACATTAAGTAATCCAGCCATAGGTGAAGCTAGCTGGACAGGATATGTCCTACTCTTAGACCTTACCGAAAACTTGAATGCCCTCAAGGATGAGAAACTCTCCTTATGTCACTATTGGCGAACATTGTGGCATTACCGAAAATCACTCAGAGAAATTATTCTTGCTTCATTTTTTCGCGCACTGATTAAGAACACAGCAATTCTAATTTTAGATAAAGCAACTAGTACCCTAGATAGCGATTTGGGCACCAATTTCAACAGAACTTAGTCTAGATTAATCAAGCTTGTATCACCTTCATCATGTCGACTATATCCTTGTTCTAGACCGAGGTCTCCTCTTAAAGCAAGGGACTAATTACTAGAAGCTATTAATTAGTTGTTTTTCTTAGCATTTAGCAGAGCTACCGATACATTTTTAATCTCACTTATATAAATATATTAAATATTAATATAGATACAAAAGATTGCTGAATTATTTTAGCAACATCCTCTGTTAATTACCTTTATTTTTATTAATAAATTGTCTAAAACTGTACAAGTTTAGCTGCCTACATTTTTTTGTTAACAACATCTTATTATAGATGTTTTGCTTAACTAAGTTGATGATAGTTAAAAATCTCTGTATTACTACTCATCACTAATTATTTTTCAGAACTAGGCTATCTGTGATTCCTAGATAATCTTCATGAGTATTTCATGAGCAGTTTACAGCCATTTTATTTAGATTAGCTAAAACTGTAGGCTTTGTAAATAAAGATTTACAAAGTCAATAACTAATATTATATAGTTGAAAATATTTAAAATATATTTTCAATACTTATGGCTGCTCATTTCTTTACAGCCTCTATAAAATTACTATTTTTAGAAGTTGTTTTGCCTCATGGTTAATGGTAATATTTTCTAGCGACTCGACAATAATAAAAGGTTTAAATTGATATTGTGTGGGGGGTAAGACCCCTCATAAACTAGCAAAAGGGGACAAAATTAAAAGTTGCACAATATGCATATAAGTATCGAAATATATTCAGTAACTTTAACTTATCAATCTGCTAATTTAGTAGATGACATTAACGGCAAAAAATAGTATAAAGACGAATAGCGTTGTTAACGACTAAAAATAAATAAATTTTCTCTACTAACCCAAAAAATATGCAAATTTCCCGGAAAATGCCTAATTCAGCAGTAGTAAGAAATACAACCGCTTGAACAGATAAAATTTGTTGAATTAGGAGTTGAAAAAGTTTAAAAGGACAAATTGTATCTACCAAGAGCCACGCGAGACTTTTGTCCTACCAGTCAGATGAAAAGACAAAAGGTAAAAATTTACCTTTCACTAACTAAGCAGTTTGTAAGCCTCAATTGAAACACCAACAATCGCAAGAACTAAACTAGTTTACTTCATCTCAGATAATTAAAAACTATGATGAATCAAGACATTGCTGGCATTAGTAGTAACTTAGACAAAACAGTGAAAGCTCAACAATTTGACAAAGTAGTTGAAGCAATCCTTGCTGGAAAATATTCCTGGGCATGTGTTTTAATGCTGCGATTTGCTGGCTATAATCCTCTCCATTACATTCCATATCGCACCTATAATCGGTTGCTAAAAGAAAACTCTAAAGCCAGTAGGTCAAATCACCAGCAAAGTGAAAATATAAAAATGCTGAAACATGCTAATGATTCAATATCTGATAGTAATGTGTCATCCAGCTGCTTAAGCAAAATCAAAGACCTAGCTTATCTGGAAGTAGTCGGAAAGCAAAAATCAGAAATTCGTGGTGGTAGTTTAGATCAGAGATTGGCACAACAAATTAACGATCATCAATCAATGAAATCGCAAATAAAGCCAGAAAGTACTCAAGATATTTCCTTGAAACGCTGTGGATTCAATTAAAGGCTATTTGGAATCAATAGATTCTGCCCTAGAGTGCCTGAGAGGAGAGCCTGCTATGCTAATTAAAAATTTCTAGCATGGTAGGTTTTCTATAGCGGTGATTCATTTGATATTTTTTAAAAAAATCTGCCAAAATGGCAAATATATATTGATGAGATTGGTAAACTAATAAAAACTACAACTTCAACAAAAATAGAGGTGATTGGCGGCAAGCAAGTTAATTTTAAAAAATAAAATCAATGATTAGTTCTGACTATGAAGTAAATCAAACTGATTACGAAAGTAGTCAGCATGTCATGGAGTAAATAACTCCTAGGCCAAGATCGATGATCAAACCGTTGCTACTGGTGGTTCTATTTTCGAGGAAGTCTGAGCAAAGAGAATTTGGAGCGGTAGCTTCTCCCAATCCAAACTTTACAGAGCTTTCACCGACTGCAGACGGTGCGAGTAATGCTTATAAAACTTCTTATCCTGTGATTGGTGTTGCTTTAGTTAATAAAGCAAACGCTTAACATCAATACCAGAAACGGAAATAGAAAAGTTTCGGTAAAATCGTTGTCGTGGCTGGTAGAACTAGTAGTTCATACGCTTTTCTTTCGACTATTGTAATCCTAGTCCTCCCAACCTGGATTATCTCTGTTTTCTAAATTTTCAATTTATATAGCAACTACTGGAAGTTCAAAACTTGAATAACTTCCAGTTTTTTATGTCTAAATAAAAATAAAGTGGGCAAATTGCCCACCCTAATTTTTGTGGAGTACATTTAATCCAAAACTGAATTAAACCTTGGCTAATTCTGGAGTAGGACGCTTGCTGTTGCGAATTGATGTAATAGCCTCAGCATAATCCTTAGCGTTAAATACAGCTGAACCGGCGACAACTGCATTAGCTCCCGCTTCCAAAACTTGCCAAGTATTATTTGCCTTGAGTCCTCCATCCACTTCAATCCAAGGGTCAAGACCGCGTTCATCACACATTTGACGCAACTTGCGGATTTTGGGTAATACACCAGGGATAAAGCTTTGACCACCAAAACCAGGGTTGACGCTCATAATCAGTACTAAATCGCATAAATCTAGAACGTATTCAATTAGCTCTAGAGGGCTACCAGGATTAAGTACAACTCCAGCTTTTTTACCAAGCTCTTTAATTTGCCCCAAGGTGCGGTGCAGGTGTGGGGAAGCATTATGCTCACAGTGTACAGAGATAATATCGGCACCCGCCTTAGCAAATCCCTCTACATATTTTTCTGGCTCCACAATCATCAAGTGGACATCCAGTGGCTTGGTCGTAACCGGACGAATCGCCTCCACAATCAGAGGGCCTATCGTAATATTAGGTACAAAACGACCGTCCATGACATCAACATGAATCCAATCTGCTCCGGCTGCGTCTACGGCGCGAATTTCGTCACCCAGACGACTAAAATCGGCTGATAGGATAGATGGAGAAATTACAATGGGCTTTTGAGATAGGTTTTGGGTCATGGCTAGTGGGTTTTTAAGCGTCCTCGTCTGTACGCATTGTAACAAAACATTGAGCAAGACTCATAACTTTGATCCCGGCTTTTTTGGGGAATGGAGAGCAGAGGGAGAATAATAACTCCTAACTCCTAATTCTTTACCAATGACCAATGACCAATGACAAATGACAAATGACTAAAAAACTAACCTGGATAATTTGGGGATTAAGTGCATCTTGTCTGAGTGCGCCGGTAATTGCTTCGGCTTTAGAATCTGCTTTAGGAACTAACGGCATTGATGCTCTGAAGTTACACCAACCTCCTTATAATTTAATCGGTCGTAAGATTGCTATTGGTCAAGTGGAAATTGGCCGACCGGGAATGTTTGGGTGGGATAAGGCGGTGTCTAAAAATCGCGCCATATCTTTAGCAGCGGTTTTCTTACGCAATGGGCCAGCTAAGTCTAATAGCGGTGTTGATCCCCATGCCTACAATGTTGCTGGTGTCATGGTGAGTCAAGACAAAGCTTTGCCGGGAGTTGCTCCGGGAGCGCGACTGTATTCGTCTGCGGTGGGTTCCACTAAAAACATGGGTCAGCCAGAAGAGTGCTTATCGGCCCAGCACATAGCGCTACAAAATAGTGGCGATGTCCGTGCCATTAACTTTAGCTTTGGTGAACCTCTGAGCCGTGATCCTAGACCAGAGGCTATTTTAGATGGCAATGCTTTACTAACTTTATGTGTTGACTGGTCTAGTCGCGTTCATGATGTTTTGTATGCGATCGCAGGCAACCAAGGTAAGGGCGGTATTCCCATTCCTACAGATAATTTTAACGGAATGAACGTGGCTTTTTCATCTCGCAGAGGGGGAGTTTTTAACAAAGTAGACGTGGCTAATCTGGCAGGTGCTAACCAAGGAGCGAGTCGAAGGCTAGCTGGCAAGGAGTTTAATCTTGATGGGCGTCGCGCTATCAGTTTAGTTGCTCCTGGGAATAATATTCCCTTGCTCAATCCAGATGGCAAATTGAATAAGGTTACAGGTACGAGTTTTGCAGCGCCTCAAGTTACAGCTACTGTTGCTCTCTTGCAGGAACTTGCTGACCGACAGATGCGGACAAAACAACGCAACTGGAGCATTGATGCTCGGCGTCATCAAGTAATGAAAGCTGTATTGCTAAATTCAGCAGACAAAATCCTAGATAGCGGCGATGGCTTACGGTTGGGAATGGGTCGAACACTAATTGATAAACAAAATCAAAACTGGCTAGATTCAGATGCTTATAAAGATCCAAAGATTCCCTTAGATGCCCAAATGGGAGCGGGTCATTTAAATGTATTTCGCGCTTATCAACAATTTAGTGCTGGTCAATGGCAGGCATCAGCTGCGGTGCCGGCTATTGGTTGGGATTATCGCACAGTGGATGTTGGAGCGTATGTTGACTATATATTAGCCAAACCGTTAAAGCAGGGAAGTTTTGTTGCTGTTACCCTTAGTTGGGATCGATTAGTAGAACTCAACGATAAAAATAAAAATCAGCAATATGATATGGGCGAAAATTTTCGCGATCGCGGCTTAAATAATCTCGACCTATACTTAGTAAAAGCCGATGCTAAAAATTCAGATGCTGGTACTGTTTGTTCCTCAGTCAGCCAAATTGATAGTGTAGAACATATTTTCTGCCCCGTTGCTGCTACTGGCAATTACAAAATCCGCGTCCAGTTTCGTCAAAAGTTAAATGAAGCGACTCAACCTTATAGTTTAGCTTGGTGGAGTGTACCTATCAATTAAAATAGGGGCGCACAACTGTTACAGCGTTTTTCATCTATTTGAACCTTTATAGGGACCCACAGCCGTGTGTCCCTACAAAAGTTTGGTATTTCGTGAACTGAGAAACGTGATTTTATCTTTAAAAACCAAGAGCAGTGGTTATTTTGTGATTAAGTAGTCTACAATACTTTTATATATAAATTAAGAAAATTCCTTAAGAATCCAGATTGTTCATAATTTGTCTGCATAGCCACCTCAATTAGGAATTAGCAACTCTAATAAGTTGTGTTTAATTCCTTTGAGCTAGTAACTTGCTGTTACAAAAACTGTAACAGTCCCATTTTTCTATTGCAGCAAATGCAATAGTTAATCATTGACACAGTATCTGCGTCAAGCATGAGCACAGATCGGGAATCTTTGGCAAGTGAGGTAGCAGAATGAATCGGCAAAAATTGAGTGATGCGAAAGAAAATTTCTTGCAAAGACGTTACGGTGTGAGTCTGGGCAGACGTTATGCTCTGGCAGCTGCAAGTGTTGTTCTATTCAGCGTATTAGGGTGTTCTCAAGTCGAGAGTAACAAAAATGCCCTCGCCCAATCTAGTTTACCTCAGCCAGAAACTCCATTGCAAAAAAAAACAGTCAAGACTGATACAAGAATAGTTGACTCTAGCAATAAGTTTGGATTTAAACTGTTTTCAGAAGTTCTGAAAGGTGATAATGAGAAGAATGTTTTTATCTCACCTTCGAGTATAGCGATCGCTCTTGCTATGACTTACAACGGCGCTAGCGGCTCTACTCAACAAGCAATGGCAAAAACCCTGGAATTACAGGGGATGAATCTACCAGAAATCAACTCTTCTTACGCGGCGGTATTAAAGCAACTTTTAGACAATCAGGATGCGAAAGTACAACTGAGCATTGCTAACTCACTTTGGGCAAATCAAGATGTTAGCTTTGCGCCAGACTTCCTCAAGAGAACCCAGGATTTCTATCAAGCTAAGGTCAGCAATTTAAACTTTAAAGATGCCGCCGCATCTAGTATTATCAATAACTGGGTAGAAGAAAATACTAAGGGTAAAATTACTAAAATAGTTGAAACAATTGAACCTAATCAAGTATTGTTTCTGATTAATGCCATTTATTTTAAAGGTAATTGGAGTAATCAATTTGACAAAAGTCAAACCGCTCAATACCCTTTTTACATCACATCTGGTAGACGAAAACAACACCCAATGATGTCCCAGGAAGGTGACTATAGATACTATGAAAACGAACAGTTTCAGGCAGTTAGTTTACCTTACGGTAAAGATGGGAAGTTGAGTTTTTATATCTTCCTGCCCAAACAAAACTCTAACCTCAAAGCCTTCTATCAAAACTTGAATGTTGAGAACTGGCAAAAATGGATGACTCAGTTCAACAAACAAAAAGGCTTTATTCGCCTACCCCGCTTCAAAATAGATTACGACGTTACACTCAATGATGCCTTAAAAACTTTAGGCATGGAAGAGGCTTTCAGCGACAAAGCCAATTTTTCCGGCATGGGTAAAAATTTTGCCATTAGCCAAGTTAAGCATAAAACTTTTGTGGAAGTGAACGAAGAAGGCACCGAAGCGGCTGCGGCTACTTCAGTGGGAATAGTAGCAACATCTTTGAGAGAAGAACCAGAACCGTTCCGAATGATTGTTGAGCGTCCCTTCTTCTGTGCCATTAGGGATAATCAGACGGGAAATCTTTTGTTTATGGGTTCCATCATCGAGCCACAATGAGGAGGCAGAAAACCTCCTGCCTCCTTAAGGTAATGTCGCTTCAGAAATGCTCAGAGTGTTTTTAGCGTCAGCTTTCAGGGACTCGTTTGCTGCAATAGGTGCAGTTATTTCCCCAGTGGCGCTGTCGTCTGTCTCATTGCTTAGGCTCCCAGGACGCAAGGCGCTTAAAGCAGTCTTAATTACAACAGCTGTGGGTACTGCCACTATTACACCCAACAATCCACCAATTCTTGCCCCTGTCAAAACCGAAATTAAAATCCAAACTGGATTTAAACCCGTAAAGCTGCCTAAAATTCGGGGGGCGATTAAGTTTTCGAGAATTTGCTGTACAATTACTGCCGCTATCAAGACTCTCACACCCATTGAGAAATCTTGCAAGGCTACCAATAATGTAGTCAGGGCGATACCTACAGAACCGCCAAAGGGGACGAGAGCCATCAGACCAATAGTTAAGCCAAATAGTAGACCAAATGGCACTTTCAGCCACAAAAAGGTAGGAATGAGGGCTGATGCCATGCACGTCGATAAAATTAGCTGGGTGATGAAGAAATTTTGGAAGCTCAGGCGGACTGTTTTGGAGAAAGGATCACGGAATTTAGAGGGTAACCATTCTACTAAACTTTGCCAAAGTTCACCTCCATGCTGTAAAAGGTAGAAAGTCAAAACCATTGTCAAGAGAATATCTAGCAGACTAGTGACTGTAACTACCGCCAGATTTAAAACTTGTCCAGCGATCGCTTGCAATTGTCCCTTAACGCGATCGTTGATTTGCACTACCAGAGCATCGAGGTTAATCGGTAAGCCAAAAGTCTCAGCTTTTTCGTTTAATATCATTAACTGAGAGCGTCCAGAGTCGATTAACTCTGGCAAGCGAGCTACCAGTTGTTGAGCTTGGGTAAGGGCCAGCGGAAAAAGTGTAACACCCAACGCCAATAAAATCGATAAAGCCAAGAGAAATACTAAAATAGCGACTTGCTCTCGCCTAGCACCATGATGCTCCATCCAGCTCACGGGGTAGTTGAGCAGAAATGCTAGCACTGAGGCTCCGACTAAAATGACTATGAGAGAATGGAAATAATCAAAAAATACCGAAAGTGCCCAACCATTAAGAACTAGCAGCGGAACGAATAACGCGATCGCCACGATTCGCGCTATTGGTGTGAATGTTTGCCACCAGTCGAGTAGCTTGCGTGTCTGCATTTTGAGCTAATTGCGGGATAGAACTAAATGAAATCTTTCTTTACAGCTTATTATCTCTAACTATATGAGTCTTATTCATCCTTCTAGTTTAGGAGTTAGACTAACCCAAATGGGAAATTTTGAACCAAAAGAGAATGGGGAGTGCAAAGTGGGAACTGGGGAGTGGGGACTAGGGACTGGCAAAGATGAGGGAAATGGGGAGACAAGGGGACAAGGGGACAAGGAGACAAGGAGAATAACTCAACAGTCAACACTCCCAATCCCCAAAACACAGTTGCTTTTATATTTAGTTCCGATCATCGGCTTTTTTCCGTCCTTGTGGACTCTCTATCGAGGCCAAGGGAGTCGGGAACAACTTGCTGTTAGTCGTCTGTCTATTACTTTGGCACTTACTTGGCTGTTGACATATCTATTATTAGCTACCGGAGCAGCAACTTCAGATTTTTTTCCGCTACGTCTATTTATCCTGAATAGCTTTCTCACGTCGGGTTACTTTTTAGTAAGTGTCTGGTTGATTGTGCGCCTCATGCAGGGCAAATCTGGGCGTTTACCAGGGTTTAGTACCTTAGCAGAACGAGTGTTTGGAAAGTACTTATCTTAATTTTCTAGGGTGAGAATTTTTCAGTACTTTTACCTATTTCCTAAAAATTTACGGTTGATTTATCTATATATCTAGTCAAATCCAGTTTATTATTGCCATACTTCAGTAAAACATCTCCAGGTTGGCCCAAAAGAAGGAAAAATGCTGCTATAAGTGTTGTGGTTGACACTACATTAAAAAAGTTAGCACTGATAATTAAGAGTTAGCTATTATGGGTTGATTTGTCTGCATGTTTTTAGTCTGCAAATTGACCGAATTTGATTAGTGAGTAAGTGTGAGGAAGTCTGTGACCATTCAAAGAAGTTCGGCGGAAGAAAACCAGTCGGGAAAAGCCTCAAAATCCAAGAAAAAAATTTCCCTTCCCCATAACTCGAAATCTGGACGTTGGCTGTGGTTTTGGGTAGGTATGAGTGGGATTGCAATGGTGTCAGCAACAGCAGGGGCACTTTTGGCGGTGTCTTTAACCAGTACGCCTTTGCAACAAGCCCAGCTAAGTCCACAAGATGAGGCGGTCTTTGATAGCGATAGCATTTCTGGTGGTGTGCTGCGATTTTCAGAATTAACTCGCCCGGTGAATCTCTTGGTTATGGGGATGAGTGTACTTCCCCCAGATGTGCAAAACCCTCCCGAAGAAACCAAAAACCTCAAATACCTGCCCCAAGTAAACTCCTTTGATGGTCTTGCCGATGTGATGCTCTTGGTCAAATTTGATCCAGAGACGAAAAAAATAGTTATGCTTTCCATTCCCAGAGATACCCGCACAGAAATAGAGGGGTATGGGGTGAAAAAAATTAATTCCGCCAATGTTGAAGGTGGGCCAGCTTTAACTGCCAGAACCGTCAGTAATCTCTTAGGTGGGGCGGGAATTGATCGCTATGTCCGAATTAACGTTTTGGGAGTTGGCAAGCTGATCGATGCTTTGGGTGGCGTAAATGTCTACGTCCCCAAAGATATGAAATACCAAGACGATTCTCAGCATTTGTATATTAATCTGAAGGCGGGTAAGCAGCATCTCAACGGCGATCAGACACTGCAATTGTTGCGGTTTCGCCATGACGAACTCGGTGATATTGGTCGGATTCAGCGGCAGCAAATGGTCATGCGTGCCTTGATGGATCAAACACTCAACCCAGCTACTGTTGCTCAATTACCTAAAGTTCTTGATGTAGTAAAAGACCACATCGATACCAACTTGACGGTTGAGGAGTTAGTGGCGCTAATGGGTTTTGGGGTGCGAACAAATCGCTCTAATATGCAAATGTTAATGCTCCCAGGTCGCTTTAGCGAAAAGAATGAGTATGATGCTAGCTATTGGTTGCCAAGCAAAAATGGTATTGCCAGACTCATGGCTCAACACTTTGGTTTGGAATCAGACCAGGAACAGCAGATGGCTAATCCACGCTCTTTGCGTGTAGCAATTCAAGATAGTACAGGTGGCGATCGCTCCAACCTACAACCGTTGATTAGAGCCTTGGAAAAATCTGGATATCGCAACATATATGTGGCTAAGGCATGGGGTGAACCTCTAGAGGTGACTCATATTGTCGCCCAACAAGGAGATGGTGAGAGTGCCGAATCAATTCGCAACACTTTAGGATTTGGCGAAGTGCGTGTGGAAAGTACTGGCAACCTTGGCTCGGATATCAGTATTCAAGTGGGACAGGATTGGTTGCAACAAAAGTCTATTTTGGAGGAGTTGCTGACCAAATAATTCGTAATTCGTAATTCGTAATTCGTAATTCGTAATTAATTACACTGGCACAAATGCTGCTGACAGTGAATTTACTAACTGAGTGAGTTCTTGGAGTTTAGCTGCTACTACACCATTGGTTAATAATTCTTCTGCTTTAGCTAAACCCTCTGACATATCTGGACAAATACCACTCCGCCATAGGTAAAATCCGCCATTCCACAAGGCTGTTTGCATTAGTTCGCCTGATTTACCTGCCAAAACTTCCTTCATATCTGCCACCAATTCTTCAGTAGTTCCAAGGGGTACGTTCTTGGTAGTAAAACCGTAATCACGCGGTACGAGGTGCAATCTTTCTACCTCTTGGGATGCTACGGATGAAGATAAGCTGATGATTGCAGTGCGATCGCGTGGTAAGTCGCAACTCCCTTCCAATCCTTTCACTAATGTAAATTTTGTTACTCCCCGCAGCCCCAGAGCTATCTGAAACATCCCTTCTGTCGGCGGATGAACAAACCCAGCGATTACGTGAGCATCCCCCGCATAAGGACACCAGATTAGCTCCATTGTCGCTAAGGGCGGACGTTTGCCAAGTTGGTCGCGGTACTCCCAAATACTGTTAGTTAATGGAAAATGCTGAGGTAGATAAATAAAGCCGATTCCCGTTTGCTCAAACACCTGCTGGGTTTTTGCTAATGGTAAGGTAGTCCAATCGACTCCTAAACCCTGCCAAATATCTATCAGGGGTAAGCCGTACTTAGTTGGGAGGCGATCGCCACCGTGCATTACCACGGGTTGTCCAACTGCGGCGAGTAGTAAAGCTGTTACGGGACTAATTGGTGCTGTGCGTGTTCTGCCATCATAGGGGATGCCAAGAGCGATCGCTGGTCGCCCAGAGGCGATTGGTTGCAGTTTTGGCCCCAGTTCTTCATAAGCATCCAACATTCCCGCTAACTCTTCGCCCGTAGGACGCTTGATTCGATGAGCAATCAAAAACGCTCCGATTTGGGCTGGTGTAGCTTCACCCAGCAGCATCATTTTAGTGGCGGTGGCTGCTTGGGCGCGAGTTAAATTCTCCCCTGTGTGATTTCCGCTACCTACTTTTTGTAGTAATTCCCTAAATATATTGCTCATTTGTCCTTTGTCCTTTGTCCACTGTCATTTGTCCATTGTCCTTTCTGAAAATGACTAATGACCAATGAATAATAACTAATGACACTTAAGAGACCGATCGCTGCTGGTCAATTTGTAATGGGATATTTTCGCGCACAAGTTGCCAAAAGTGCTTGATGGGGGGAATTTGGAGCCGATCTTGAGTTGTTACCATAACTACCCGACGAGTCAAACTGGAACCATCCGCTAAACCACTAGTATTATTGCTGGCTAAGGAACGAATCGCCAGAGTAGGGTCAAGACGAGCTTCCAATAATGCTGATTGAGGTAGCAAAGCTATCAGTTCTCCTTGGCGCACCACTCCCCGGAAGGCATCTAGGGTATTTACCTCTAAAGCTGCTTGGAGTGTAGCTTCCATTCGCTCAAATCTATCTTGTATTAAGCGTTGCATTCCATAACCATCTTTAAAAACCACTTGGGGATAACGAATTAGCTCCAACCAAGGGATACATTCATATTGAGCTAGTGGATGATTGGCTGCAGTTAAAACTTCTATAGGTTCATCATAAAGTACTTCTACCACCATTTCTCTACCAGTGGTTAAGAAGCGATTATTCATCACAATTGCTAAATCCACTAATCCATCTTTGAGGACTTTGAGGGCGCGATCGCTTCCCAATGATGTTACTCGCAATTGTACATCTGGATAATCATGACAAAATTTTTGCAACACTGGGGGTAAGTAAGATCCACATAAGGAGTGAATCGCGGCAATGCAAAGTTCTGGCTGCTTTCCGGCGATTAAATCAGCTAATTCTTCTGTGGCTGTCTGCCATTCTTGACAAATTTTGCGGACGCGGGGTAGCAAATGTTCACCTCCCAGCGTCAATTTTGCGTGACTAGTTCTGTGAAACAGTTCTACACCCAAATCTGCTTCCAATGCCTGGATTTGGCGACTAATCGTAGATTGGGTAACACCACATGTTCGCGCTGCTTGTTGAAAGCTGCCGGTTTGTGCGATCGCCAGAAAGGCTTGCAACTGCTCTAGGCGCATTTTTATGTAGCCTGAATTACATTTATAGCTTTCATTAAGTTAACGGTTTCTTATCCGCTATTTAGTATAGTTTGTTACAACTTTTTTACTATAATTAAAATTTGTGTAAATCAGATTTTACTGCTTTCATCGTTAATTATCCGTTTTGCACGCAATTTTTTGCTAAATTCCGCCAAAAAAGACTTGACAATTTTTTTCTGTAATAAATATATAAATTTTTAGATAAGATTTTTAATTGATCACATTATGCGATGGATTATGAGGTTTGAGCCACACCAGCCTTTGTGAAACCTCAAGCAGATAGCCAGCAATTAATTTTATAACAAGTATGCTAAAGTGGTTCGCGACTGGTTGACGCGAACCATTCTTTTTCACCAGAAGTTGGCAATTAGCGCAAAAATTCAGCAAGTTGTTGAAGTTTTGTCCAAGCCGCACCGCTTTGCAGAACTTCCTTAGCA
>NZ_JBIQNW010000004.1:0-57300 GCF_047228265.1 Nostoc sp. UIC 10607
CACACTGTTGGCGAGCCTCCTGCACAGGAGCTTTGCTAACGCGTAAAGTTTTAAAGGAGTCGGAGATAGAAGTCATATTGATGATTTACTGAAAGTTAATAAGTATTTGAACATTTAGTTGGGGAAATTTAACAAATGTCTCACAGACTGCTCTAAATCAGTTGCCTTAACCAAGGATTCTCCAATCAGGACTGCATCAGCTCCCGACTCAGCTACTGTAGCTAAATCAGCAGATGTGTATAAACCAGACTCACTCACAACTGTTATCCCTAAAGTCTTTAACTTTTCCAAACGTTCTGCCAATAGAGATTGAGTTGTTGCTAAATTAACGATAAAGTTTTCCAGATTGCGATTATTAATGCCGATCAATTTCACATTTGGTAATGCCAGCACCCGGTCAAGTTCGTCAAGAGTATGTACTTCCACTAAGGCTGTCATCCCCAGATGTTGAACAATCTGCTGAAAATCTTGCAGAACTTCATCGGATAAGATGGCGGCAATTAATAGCACTGCATCTGCGCCATTGGCTCGTGCAAGATAAATTTGGTAAGGATCAATAATAAATTCTTTGCAAAGCAAGGGTAGTGCGACACTCTTTCTAATTAACCGCAGATTTTCAAAACTGCCGTGGAAAAATTTCTCATCGGTTAACACTGATATACAGGTAGCACCGCCTCGCTCGTATGCTTGAGCAATCTCAACAGGATCAAAGTCAGTACGGATTACTCCTTTACTAGGTGAAGCTTTCTTTACCTCTGCAATCAGGCTAGGTTTGGTGGGATTTTGGCACAAGGCACTTAGGAAATCTTGTGGTGCTGGTGCAACATTAGCTTGATTCTTTAGTGCTTCTAGAGATAGTTGTTCGCGTCTTTTGGCGACCTCTTCCCTTTTGTGCAATACAATCTCCTCAAGAATATGATGTGGTTTTATCGACTGTATACTCACTGACTTGTTGATTCTAGTGGTAGTAAAGGACTGGGTTGTTTGATACTGAGGATTTGGCATAGGATATCTAGAGGTTCTCATTTAGACGAAATATGCTTTCTTAGTCATCGCTTTAGCGATTAAGTAGTTGGTTTTATAGCATTCAATGACAAAATGCCATAACTGCAATTACATAAAATTAATTACATGCCATTTACTAAAGCTGAGACCAGTTTTTTACTTGTGTATGAATGTACTACATTCTTAATAATCGTCAAACCTACTCCTTCACCTAGAGTCATGATTGATTCTGGATGGAACTGAACACCTGCAATTGGCAGTTTTTGATGTTCGATACCCATAATCACGCCATCTTCAGACATGGCTGTAACTTTGAGTTCTCTGGGAAGGCTTTCAGGTAGAGCAAATAACGAGTGGTATCTACCGACTTCAAATGATGATGGTAAATCTTTAAAAGCTGTAGAGTTTGGTGCTACAACAGAAACGCGAGATACTTTGCCATGTTGGGGATAGTCGAGAACTCCCAGTTTGCCTCCGAAAGCTTCAACAATTGACTGTAATCCCAAACAAACACCAAAGATGGGGATTTGCCGTTTTGTGCAGGCTGCAATTGTCTGTGCTACACGGAAATCAGTAGGTCTACCTGGCCCGGGAGATAAAACAACAAGGTCTGGACTTTCTGTATCAAAGAATGATTCCGAAAAGCCATGTCGTAGGGTTTTGACTGTAGCACCAGTTTGACGGATGTAGTTTGCTAGTGTGTGTACAAAAGAGTCTTCATAATCAATTAGTAAGATGCGTTTCCCTTGCCCTGAATTGATTGCCTGATAATTAATGTTGTAGTTACTTGCAAAATTAGTACTTCTCTGACTAGTCTGTTCAAGTGTTTGAAACAAGGCAGCAGCTTTAGTGAGAGTTTCCTGGGCTTCAGCTGTTGGCTCAGAGTCATAAAGAACTGTTGCACCCACTCGCACTTCTGCAATCGAGTCCTGAAGTCGGATAGTCCTCAAGATCAGACCCGTATTGAAATCGCCTTTAAAAGTTAAGTATCCAACTGCTCCACCATACCAACGTCGAGGGCTATGCTCATGCTGCTCGATAAACTGCATTGCTGCCCGTTTTGGTGCACCCGTGACTGTGACTGCCCACAGATGACTAAGAAATGCATCCAAAGCATCAAACTCTGGTCGCAATAAGCCTTCAACGTGATCTACTGTATGGATTAAGTGACTGTATAATTCAATTTGGCGGCGACCGATTACTCTTACTGACCCAGGCTCACTAATCCGCGACTTATCGTTGCGGTCAACATCAGTACACATGGTTAACTCAGATTCATCCTTGCGTGAGTTGAGCAACTTCAGGATTTGAGCAGCATCATCAATCGCATCTTTTCCCCGGCGAACTGTACCACTGATTGGGCAGGTTTCAACACGTCTACCTTCAACACGCACAAACATTTCTGGAGATGCACCGATGAGATACTCACCACCTAAATTAAAGATGAATCCATAGGGGCTGGGATTAATTTGCTGTAGCGTTCGGAACAGTTCGCTAGGAGAGCTTTCGCAGGTTTTAAAGAAGTTTTGACTGGGAACAACTTCAAATAAATCACCACGACGGAAATAATTGAGTGCTTTGTTAACTTGTTCCTCATACTCACCAGGTGCGTGGTCAGAGGCTTGAGTAGCGGTATAGCCCTTACCTTTGTAATCAATAATTTCCCCACTGCGAGGCAGACCCCTAGTACTACCGTATTTGGTATCGAATTCATACTGCAAATGAAACGCGTGTTGTTGGTAGTAGTCAATAATTACCAGTTCATCAGGTAGATACAGCACTAAATCTTTCTGATCTTCTGGACGAGTAAGATACTTTGGCATTTGCTCAAACTGAAAAACCAAGTCGTAGCCAAATGCACCATAAAGTCCCAAATGCTCATCTTCTAAGCTTTCAAAAGCATATAGAATTTCGCGAATAATACTAAAGACAGATGGTTGTCTACTTCTTTCTTCTTCTGAAAATAAACGTTCTGTTCGTCGGATAGAGCCAGTTACAGAACTATTCTCTAAGTTAACTCCAACAAGTTGTGGATGCTTGCATAGACGCTCTGCCAAATATACAAGTAGCACCATACCTCGTTCGTTATGTGCCTTGATTGTAAATGAGTTGGAGTTAGTAACAAGTTCTAGGGGTGGATTGACAAAACCTATTCCCCATCTCTTGTAACGTCCTGGATATTCGTAGCTGCTTTTTAGTAAACCTCCGCGTTGAAAATCCAGCTGTGACAGAATATCATCAATAGCAGTCTCTATGGAAGTCTGGGTCACGGAGCGAGATACAAGAATTTCACCTTTAGTTGTGTAGTTATGGTTATCTAAATACATTTCCTATTCCTCTCAAAGTTTTTGGATGTGAATTCGACAGAGTTAAACCCGCAAAAGCCTATTATTCAAATATTGAGGTATTGAGGTGAAAATACCTCAATATTTGAATCATAAAGTAGTCAATATAGTTGCAATAACTTGAATTGAAGCTCTCCATCTGAACTTCTATGAACTTATCTGCAAGAAGTTAGAGATTTATGCAAATAATAAAAACTATTTAAATTTCGTTTCGTCCTGAAGTCTGCTGTCATCAGCAGCACCCCATTTTAGTAGCGATCGCGTGTCAATAAAATGGGATAATTTTTGGCAGGTTCATATTGGTCTTGTTTGAATCCAACACACGACAGGGGCACAAAACTGTTTATTTTTATAAGTCTACTTTTGTCTAGTTACCATTATTGCCAAGTAAGTGTGAATAATTAAAGGCTCATAGTAAGCAGCTAGAGCCGCTTACTATGAGCCTTTAATTAAATTGACATTGCAAAACACATGGTTTGATTTATTCTTGCCCGTTTACTTAATTGGGGTAGTCAGGAGCTAGAAGCCTTTTGGCACCTGACTACTGTTTCAAGATACAAGCTTATTTGCCCATTAGCTTAATCAATCAAATATCTTGTATATCCTGTACCTAGACTAGTTGCTTGCGTTTGCGCTTCAGCATCATAGCTGCGCCTATAGCACTAGTTGCTAATAAACCTGTTGTAGAAGTGGGTTCAGGAACAGTTTTGATATCAAGCCTTACTACTTTCCCTACACCTGGGAGATCAGCTTTGGTGCTGATATAGAAAGCGCCATCAGGACCAATAGTGAAGGCAGCGGCTGACTCGATGCCATCGCCACTCCAGAGAGTTGTGCGAGTCCCATCAGGTGCAAGTTGGATCAGAGAACCATCTCTGCTACCTTTCCAAGGAGACTCATTATTGTACTGCAAAGCATACAAGTTTCCGGCAGCATCGAAGTCCAAGTCAGTTAATTGCGTAAAGCCATCAGCAAAAACTGTTGGTTGATTATCATCCCCAAGTTTAAAGATACGTGCTATACCTTCTTGATAAGGATAACCAGTTAATTCGCTAACATATGCAGCGCCATCAGGGCCAATTGCAATAGCTGTGGGTACTGATTGAAGAACAAGCTCATCAGGTTGCTCGGAAGAGGGAATAAAAGGTGGGAAGTCGGGATTTTTTACGGTTTGATTAGGAAACACAATTGGTGTCAAATTACTACCATCGAGTCCCACAGTATATACAGTGTTCGCACCCGGGTCAGCTATATAAGCTAGATCGCCGTTAATTGCCACAGAATAGGGATTACTAATCAAATCACCTTGATCAGGATTATTATTGAGTTCAAAATTTGCCAGATCAGCAATACTTGTCAATGAACCTGTGTTCAAATCTATTTTGTAGAATTGACCCATTTCAGGAGCGTTTAATACAGAGTTACGCTTTCCTGGATCACCAGCAAAACTATAAACAAGATAAGCATTGCCTTTGGAATCAAATTTGATATCCTGGACACCACTGGCCTCAGTACCGGTGGGCAGATGTCCAAGAGAGCTGAACCCTGTCAGTATACGCTCTTGCTTCCCATCCTTAATTCTGGTAATCGCACCACTGTTGCCAAGACATAAAGGAGCTAATTGGGCACTGGGTGATGGTATGCAAGCACCATTTCCTCCAGTACCTGATTCAGTAATATACAGACTACCATCAGGGCCAAAACTGAGACCTCGTGGATTATCGAGACCATCGGCAACTACTGTAAGCGATGCAGCTTCAGCAGCTTTTGCTCCGAGAATAGCGGTAATACACAATGTCAGAAAGATAATAGGAAATTGCTTAACTTTCATATGTCCAAAAAACCAAAATTCTATCCAATACTTTACCCTAAGCTAATGCAGTTTTATCAAAAGAAAGTAGACCTTTAATTATCCAGATGGTTTTCATTTACGCTAACCTAATTACCTTGTTGTGCTGGATAGTTTTCTTAAAAGTCTACTTTTATTAAGCAGGTTGTGATAACAATCGTGTTAAACGCCTCCAGTTAAAACATTATCGGCATTGATTTGATGAGAAAGTTTCAAATCCCCACTAAGCTTTTGGTATATAACTTCTTCCACGGGCAAATGTATCCAAGTTGCCAGCTTTGGCTTCGAGCAAACGCTTGATATTTATGCTCTCAGACATAAAATCCTCAATCTGAAGTTTGCCATGAGGCAAAGGCTGGTCTACTTTCCAGAATGTGATCCGATGCTGGATGAAACCAGAGGCAGAAGGATCGCCAAAAGCATAAGCAGCGGGGATAAGCATCACAGGGGAGCGCTGAATAAATCCGTAGTCAGGATAGAAGTAGTCTTGTTCAAGCAAGTAGTATTTGTTCAGATTATGCAATTGCAGTGTGACTTTTACTTTCTGGTCGTATTCATCAAGAAACTCACCTGATTGGGGGGAAATCTCACCATGTGGATGCAGCAGATGTGACCATTCATCCATGTTCCGCAGGTTTGATAAGTATTCGACTCCCATTTCAATAGGAGCATCAATATAGATAGTTTCACTATCGATAAAGTTGCGCCCCACTACTGCTGCGGTATGACCAGCTTTGCGCTCCAAAATACCTTTGAGAGAACGACATTCAGAAGTATGTATCGTGCCAACTGCCTCGATCATCATTGGAGTCCGTCGCTTGGGATCGACAAAGCTTACCCAGTGGAAGTATACACCCTCCTCATCTGTTCCCGGTTCGATGTAGCTTGGAGGAAACAGCAGAACAGGGTACACTTGGAAGTACTTATTATATTCAAACCCGCAGTGCCACTCAATGCCGTAAAAAAGAGGGTGTTCCAGCTTTTTAACGTGATAGTAGAGCTTGTTCTGATAGGCAGATGCAGTTCCAAGCCAGGTATCTTCGTCAATTTGCTCTTTCATCCGGCTAAAGAGTGTCCAATCATCCAAATTTTTTAAATTGCAAAGGTAATCGAAGGCATTTTCTGCTGAGGTGGCAATAAAAGCAGATGTCGCAAAGGTATTTTTTTCCATTGTTAACTCCTTGAATGTATTTTAGTAAAAAGTCATGGTTTTCTTAGTGAAAATCATATTGTCTTTTGATTTTCACCCTTTTTAATTCGTGCTTCTCCCAGTTGTTTAGAAGCTTCATTGGTAGTAATTTGCTGCTTTTGGGATATGTCAAAAATCTCTAGCAGGGTATCGTAGATATTATTTAGCTGCCTGAAAGCTTTTTCTTCATTGTAGCCAATCATTTCGTTGTAAACATTGATTAATCCTCCGGCATTAATTACATAATCGGGAGCATAAAGAATTCCTTTTTCAGCAAGCATTTTGCCATGCACAATCTCATTCTCTAGTTGATTATTAGCAGCACCAGCAATAATTTTAGCTTGCAACAAAGGAATTGTTTGACTGTTGAGAATTCCTCCAAAGGCACAAGGAGAAAATACATCTACATTTAAAGAGTATATTTCATCAGCTTCCACAACAGTAGCACCAAACAAACGTTTTACTTCCTCTGCTTTGTCGGGATTTATATCGCTAACAAACAGTTTTACACCATGTTCATATAATTGACGACAGAGATTTTTGCCTACATTTCCTAAACCTTGAACTGCAACCTTGAGTCCATCAAATCCTTGGTTAGGTAAATGAAACTCTACAGCAGCTTTAATTCCTAAAAATACTCCCTGTGCGGTTATAGGGGCGGGACCGCCGGACTTTTCTGATACTCCAACTACATATTTGGTTTCTTGACCTATTACTCGGACATCTTGCGGGGTTATATTCATATCTTGTCCAGTAATAAAACGTCCCTTAAGACTATCAACAAAACGCCCATATGCTCGGAGAAGTTCTTCTGTTTTATGTTCAGGTTTAGCAATAATGACCGCTTTTCCCCCACCAGCAGGAATATTAGCACAGGCAGCTTTGTAGGTCATACCACGACTTAGACGAAGAGCATCTTTTAATGCAGCTTCCTCATTGACATAAGGGAATAGTCTTGTCGCGCCCATTGCTGGGCCTAAGTTAGTGTTATGGATGGCAATAATTACCTTAATATCTGGATTGGTGTCATTAAAAAAGAGAACTTGCTCATGACCCATTTCTCTAACAGTTTCAAATAGCTTCATATTCGTCTCCCAATGATTGATTTTTCATTTTAGAGCCACTGCGTTGTTTGAGTTTTTACAGTTGTAGCAAGTGGCGTGATTTTGGATTAATGATAATGCTAGAGGTTCAAACTAATGGAAATTTGTGAGACTCTTAACTGCACTTGATTGAACTCCTGGTGCTGTTAAAGTTTGATTACGTCCTTGAGAAGGTGCACTTCGACTGGGGTCAATTACTACATCGACTACAAAAGGAACAGTGGAGGCGATCGCTTGCTCTAGTGCTGCTTGCAAATCTGACTCTTTCTCGACTCTGATACCTTCTGCTCCCATACCACGAGCAATTAAGACGAAATCTGTCTGTGGAATTGTCGCATCTGCACCCTGAAATCCCAACGATGTCATACCTTGATGGCACATATTGTAATGACCATCGTTAAGTACAATCCAGACGGCAGGAATCTTGTATCTCACAGCTGTGCTAATTTCGTTATTCATCAGCATTGCCCCATCTCCAACAATAGCTACAGCTTTGCCATTCCGGGCTAGTGCTGCACCTACAACTCCGGTGACGGCTTGACCCATTGCGGCGAATCCAGTGCTGACTCGGTAACGATTTGGTTGTGAAAATTGCAGTAGATGATTTGCCCAAATAAACGAATTACCCGCCTCTGATATAACTAGGGCATCACTACCCTCAACGATTACTTTTTGAATTTCCTCTATCAAAACTTCTGACCGTACTGGATAGCCTGCACTAGGCTCCATTACTTTGCGTTCTGGACGAGGTAGCGATAATGTTGTTGGACAAGAAGAAGCCTCTGGTAATTGCTTCAAGAGTTCCTCTACGAAGGCTTTGATATCAGACTGAATAGGGAAAGTTTCAGCATATGGATAGGATACTCCTGGTACTTCTGGGTTGATGTCCACATGTACGAAGCCTCTTGGGGGAACCATGTCTTGACGCCAGAAAGAAGTCGGTTCACCAAGACGTGTTCCTAGTACGAGTATGCGTAAAGGAGTTTGTTCTTGCATATAAGTGATCACAGAAGCTTGACCACCCCAACCGGTGACACCCACAAACTGGGGATGATCTTCGGGAAAGATGCCTTTACCACGGGGTGAGCACATAACTGCTGCACCAGTTCTTTCGGCAAGTTGGCGGATTTCTTCTGCTGCATCACGGGCACCGAACCCGACCCAAATTGCAAAGGGGCCAGAAGATAATAATTCAACAGATTTAGCGATCGCTTTCGGGGAAGGTGTAATCCGATAACTGGAAAAATCAACCTGGGGTAAGGATATACGATCAACTAAAATTGACTGCACATCGTTGGGAATGCTTAAATGTGCAACAAACCCTCCTGGTTGTGCCAAACCAATAGCAAGTTGGCGAAAAATCTGTGGGAGTTGAGCAGCAGATTCAACGATGGTTGCATAGTTGAAGGGCATTCCTGGGCTAAAAATTCCTGCGCTGGGCAATGTCTCGATGGTGGTTTCCTGAATTGCGCGGCGTCCGCGCTGTGATGCTGAGGTGCTAGCCGACAAAAGAATCACCTTTGCACCTTCATTACGGGCAGCTAATAAGCCTGTGAGGGCGTTGCTGATGCCTGGGCCTGTTGTGGTGAATACTATATTAGGGCTACCACTGGCAAAGTAAGCCTCAACTGCCGCAAAAGCAGCTCCTCCTTCATGACGAAAATTCAACACCTGCATATCACTATTCGATAGCGCTTTCCAAAGGTGGGCCATACCACCTCCCATGAGGCCAAAAGCGCGACGCACACCCAAATTTTCTAGCATTTGGATAATTGCATCTGCAACTGATATTTGTTGGGCTGTTTTTGATTCAGCCGTACTGATAGATGCAAAATTCTTGTATGACTCAGTACTACTTGCGTGTAAAAGAGTTTTGGAAATAGTCATATGATCTCTCATTTGGATTTCAATACGAGATTTTGTTTTTTGAATACTGCTTAGTCAATTCGGTTGTGACACCCGGAAACTTCACCTGCCGATTTGAACCTTTGTACTTTTATCAGGGGAAGACGTAAGATTTATGCAACTATCGGAAAATTTTTACGTTAACGGGTTACGTTACCTACTTTGCCCATCACTTTTACAAAGGCCAAATCAGCAAATCTGATATTTTACCCAAACGCTAAATGGTAAAGCGTATTTTTTATTGGTTTAACGCTTTTTTATTCCTCTCTCCAGATAAAAAAACAATAATTCTTGCTACATAAGACTTTCATTGAAAAGAGATAATTCTAGCTATAATGTTAAAAAATAAAGCTCCAAACCTAGTTTCTGTCTTTTCTTTAGTCAAGGGGCTTTTAGAAGATGCTTGAAAGAAAAAGTGATCCGAGCCTCACTGCTACTATTAACAGTAAGTTAAGAATTCTGTCTCTTAGCCCCATCTGGTAATAGTAGTTTTCTTGTGCGTGATGGCTGGTAGTTACCTGGAAGCTTATTGATAATAATCATATAAAGGGATAGGGAGAGAGGCAAGCGTTAGTTGCCTCTCTCCCCACTATTAAAATTATCATTCTTATGCAGAATTATTTCTATACTTAGAGATTGTTTTAAAAGTCCTGACAGGTGGAATTTTTCCCTTTTCATTTGGGTCAATTGCAAAGAAAAATCAAGGTTCTCACCATGTAGTGAGATTCTTTGCCGCGATCATATGAAAGAAAAATACCCTTTTAAAACATCCTCTTAGATGTATTGACAAAATTGACTCGCTTTTATCTTGTCACTAATGCACACTAGGTACGAGATATTCTTGGCGCTTGCGCTTCAGCATCTTAGATGCGAAAGCAGCAACCGCTAACAAGCCAATGACAGAAATGGGTTCTGGAACTTTCGCCACTATCGGAGCGAAGATTAGGTAAGCGGGTGACTTCAACCCACCGCTGCCAGGAAGCACAAAGTCAGAGATGAACTCTCCCGTAGTTCCATCGTACTGTTTGATACCTTTGTCGTCTCCAAAGCCGCTGACGAAGAGGTTACCGTAGGGACTGTAAGTCAAGCCTACGGGCAATTTTAACCCACCACTGCCAGAAGGCACGAAGTCTTTGACGAACTCCCCGGTAATTGCGTTGTACTGTTTTACACTATCGGTTCCAAATGAAGCGACTAAGAGGCTATCGTCGTGGAAGACGAAGCCTATGGGCGAATTTAACCCGCCACTGCCAGTAGGCACGAAGTCTCTGACGAACTCCCCCGTAATTCCGTTGTACTCTTTGACACCGCTACTCCCAAAGGAAGTGGTGAAGAAGTTACCATTGGGGCCGAAAGTCACATCATCGGTTACACTCAGACCTCCACTGCCGGAAGGTACAAAGTCTTTGATGAATTCCCCCGTAATTCCGCTGTACTGTTTTACACTATTGTTAGCAGAAGAGCTAACGAAGAGATCGCCGTTAGGACCAAAAATCAAGTTATAGGGTTGATTCAGTCCGCCACTGCCGGAAGGTACAAAGTCAGCGATGAACTCCCCCGTAATGCCGCTGTACTGTTTTACACTATTGTCAGTAAAGGAGATGACGAAGAGGTTGCCGTTAGGGCCAACGGTCAAGCCTGTAGGTTCGCCCAGCCCGCCACTACCGGAAGTCACGAAGTCTTTGACAAACTCCCCCGTAATTGCGTCGTATTCTTTGACACTGTTGGTAGTATAGCTATTGACCAACAATCTGTAGCTCAGATTAAGATCTGATTTTTGGTCAATGTTCATTTTTCCGTCGTAAAAGTTAGCGCTAACTGTGTAATTTGTCTGCGCTTTTGTCGCTCCAGCATTCAGCCCGAAACCGATTGACGTGAGAACTACTGGAACAAGCCATACAGAATGTGATCGGAGCATGGTTTTCATTGCTTTTACAGTATAAAAAATTGACAGTTATGAAGAGTTTACTACATCGAACAACTGTCGTAGTTTTATCAGGGGAAGACGCAGGATTTATGCAAGTATCGGAAAATTTTTACTTGCTTTATAGTTTTTGCAATACAAGCGCTAATTCAGATTCGTAATTTACCTTTGATTGGTCAGCATACGAATGTTGTGCAAGATCATTTAATTGCTTAAGGATAAAGACTAACTCCTGCCCCAACTCCGTTAAACTGTATGTAACTTGCGGCGGGACAGTTGGCTCATGATGGCGATAAAGAATCCCTTTGTGTTCCAACATCCTTAAACGCTCTGTTAAGACTTTGGTCGAAACCCCGTCTACCCGACGCTTCAACGCACCAAAACGAGTTGGTCCGTTGGTAAATAATACCCATAGAATGGACACCGTCCAGGGTCCAGACAGAACAGCAATCAAAATACTGACTGGGCAAGGGCTGGGATCTTTAGAAGGATAAGACATGGGTAATTACCTGAAGGTGCCTACTTTACTTTTAGGAAGTGTTGCTTTTACTATCTATCTCAAACAGTAAAATGCAATAATTACAGGTCAAGTTATTATGTCTACAGTAGCAATTGTATATTTTTCAGGTACTGGTCATACTCATCTCATGGCTCAAGCTATAGCTGAAGGAGCCAGTAAATTGGTGGGAACAGAGGTTGAATTACTACAAATTACAGGAGAACAAATTGTCAATGGTCGCTGGCAAGATGCCACGATTATGGAAAAACTGAATCGGGCAGATGCTATTGTGTTTGGGTCTCCAACCTATATGGGCGGGGTTGCTGCTCAGTTTAAAGCCTTCTTAGATGCGGCCAGCCAAGTTTGGTTTACACAGCAATGGAAGGATAAAATCGCTGGTGGTTTTACGCATTCTAGTTCTCTCAGTGGAGACAAGCAAGGAACGCTGCTTTACTTAGCAATTAATGCCGCTCAACACAGCATGATTTGGGTAGGTGCGGGCGATTTTCCCAGTCACTATCTGGGTAAAACCGATGGCTTGAATCGGCTAGGTTCATTTTTGGGTATTATGGGACAAAGCCCAATGGATATGAGTGGAGCTGAGGCGACTTTAGATCCAGGCGATCGCTTGACAGCCGAGAACTATGGACAACGCATTGGGACAACTGTAAAGCGTTGGAGCAATCAACTGGTTGCGATTTAAATCTTACATTCCAGTTAGTATCTTTAGTTTTTCGCTATTAATTTCACATGAATCACTGGCTGATTTTGCTGCCGATTTGAATGCAAACATCGGTGATTCTATAGGTAATGAAGTGAGCGCTTGCTATGGATGGTTCTATGCTCAAATGGTCTCTTTGCTAGTAGTCTATCCGTCAGCAGCGCTGGTCAAATTGCAGAGCAATTGTCACAGCAAAATTGGTCTACCTTAGCTAACAGAGCAGTAGCATAATGATTAAAGAGATAGAAATCGTCTATGACTTAGTTTGTCCTTTCTGCCTGATCGGTGAACGCATTTTGACGACTGCATTGACAGAACTATCCGATCCTCCGATGGTCAAACGGCGCCCATTTATTCTCGATCCCCAGATTACAGGACAGGGTGTGCCATTCCCAACTTACCATGCAGCAAAATATGGTGAGAGATCGAAGCCAATGATGCGGCATTTGGAGCAATTTGCACAGCGTTACGGTCTCAATTTCAACTTTGATAATTTGAAGACTTATCCGCCCTCTATGGATGGTCATCGTCTGGTACTGTTCGCAGAACGTTTTGGTGCGTCCGGCAAGATTGCTACGGCACTGATGGAGGCCTATTTCTTGGAAAACCGAGAAATCCAAAAACAGTCAGTACTCTTGGAAATCGCCGTTGAACAAGGTCTGCCAAAGGACGAAACCCGTGCAATGCTTGAAAGCGGCGACTTGCGCGAGATTATCGAGCAGGAGGTACGGAATGCTCAAATGAGAGGCATTCGGAGTGTCCCTAGCTATTTTGTCGATGGTAACTATATTGGAGGCACAGAAGAGATCAAACAATACCTTGTGGCTTGACCAAAATAATTCATAATTGTGTGTACAGAGTAACTAAATTTATTGATAGATAGATATAGTAGTTTGCAGGTGAATGAAGTAAGTCGGCACAATCAGGGACTTCCAAATAAAAAAATACCCCACAAAATTGGATAATTCATTTGTTGGAAATCCCTAAAACCAAACTAGGTAAAGAAAGATAAACTAGGCTAAAACCCAATACGCCAGTTTTAGTTTTTAGCCTTAACCCAAGCTTATTGGGCTGAAACATTCTTCCCTTCTGCCTGAACTTTCTTAATATTTGTGGAAGCGATCGCAGGCACTCAAAAAACCCCTATACTTCCGTGGCAAATTATTAATAAATATGAATTATTTTGACGCACATCAATGCGGCCATTGAGAAAAATTACCACTCAGCCAAAGCGATCGCTATTCCTTGTTGCAAATCTGGTGAGAGTGCGGTGTTATTTGCTAACTGCTGCAATTGTTGATATGTGGCTTCACTATCCAGATTTTTCAGTGCAGCGATCGCATGTAGTCTCACCGATGCATTAGGATCAGCTAGCAGCGAAATCAATGGTTCAATAGCTTGCATTTCGCCTAACTGCCCTAAAGATAAAGCGATCGAACTTTTAAAGCTAGCAGTCTCTGTGGCTGGATGCTGCGTTAGCGAAGCTCGCCGTTCGCGTAGCGTTCCGTAGGAAAGGCATCGCAATATTTGCAGTAAAATTTCTGCGGCTTGTGTAGTTTGCGGCTTTTGCACACGCCCCAGAACTGTAACAATTTCTTGCCAAAGTGTCTCTGAAGTGATTTGATTAAATGCTGTTTGCAAATATTCCAAACTGGATGGTGTTCCCACCCAACTTAAAGCCCGGATGGTTTCTAATTGCAGCGTTATCGGTGTATGAGGTGAGATTAGCAGATTAAATAAGTTTTTGGCTGCATCATCACAACCCATCCGGGAAAGGGAAACTGCGGCTGCACAACAAACATCAAGATTAAAGTCGTAAAGCTTAGGTTGCAGTCTTGTCACCAAATCTAATGCTTGGCGTAAGTCGGGGCGAAAACCTAAACCAAGCACTGCTGCACGCCTAATTGTGGGAGCTATATCATCCAAGGCGTTTAACAATACTGGTGGAACACGTTCGTCATGAAAGCTGCTGAGGGCTTCAATTGCAGCAGTGCGGATTGTTGCTTGTGAATCTTGCACTACACTCAATAACGGTGTGATGGTTTCCGTTTGGGGAATACAGGAAAGCGATCGCACTGCTAAAAGCCTTGTATCTTCATCTAATAAAAGTTCAGAGAGTGCAGCGATCGCAACAGTACCCATTTGCCCCAGTGCTGTAGCTGCGATCGCTTTAATTTCTTCATCCTCATCGGTTTTTAATAATTCAACTAAGGGTGCGATCGCATCTGGGTGCTGAAATTCGCCTAAAGTCCGTGCTGCATACCAACGCAATTCTTCTTCTGCGTCTTCATCTTCTAATATCTCAATGAGTGGTGGGATGGCAATATTCCCCAAGTGAGTCAACATCTTGGTCATTTCCCAGCGCTGTTGAAAATCCCCCATCTCTAACATTGAAAATGCTAATGTCAGCAGATATTCTTGATTTTTAACTATCTCTAGATGTTCCGAATCTGTCCCTAAAATTAATTGTTGTAAATATTGAATGAGTGATGACCAATCAGCCATATCATGTGCTGTTTGGGCTTGCACTAAAAGCTGATTGATATTACTCACCATACCCTGAATCGTGAATTATATGAATACAAGAAAAGTACAAATTCGTAAATAAATCGCTGCTTTTAACTGCCCTTACTCTGCATTTTAGTACATCATTACACAAATTTTTAGCAGATGCTTCCTCTCTGATTTAAGCACTAAAGTTCATATTAAAAATTACGAATTACGTTAGCGTAGCGGTAGCGAGTCCGCGAGCGTCATTACGAATTACGAATTACGAATTATTTTAACTTGGCTTGACTACAACTGAATTGCCCTCAATTTTGGCGGCGTAAGTTTTAAGCGCTTCTGTCGCAGGCCCTTTTTGCACTTTACCATCAATGCCAAATTCCGAACCATGACAGGGACAGGCGAATTTTTTTGCTTCAGCTTGCCATGCTACAGTGCAATTTGCGTGAGGACAGGTAGGGTTAACAGCAGTCAGATTTGCATTTTTAGATGTACCGACTACCAACACAGGCCCAGCAGGTGAGTTTTTCGCCAGCAATTGACCTGTTTTATCTAATTCTGCCGAAGTTCCTACTGTTTGCCAATCTCCAGTTGCTGAAGTTGTCCCAGAAGAACAAGCTGCGATCGCTATAGGTAGGGAACTTGCTATCCCACCCAAACCTACCCAATTAATAAAATCACGACGTTTCATAGCTGCTGAAATAATATCTAAGTTTTAGCTAATATTTGCCACTCAATTTTGGATTCAGAATTGCTCTATGGCAATCCAAAATCCCTTTGATCATTTCAAATACTCATCATTAAGCGGTTTGCGTGGGACATTGGCTGGCTTTGATGCAAAAAATGCATCTTATTTATTCAATTTCAGCAATTTTACCAAAAAACCGTAACAATTTATACGATTTTAACATAAATCTGCCTTTAACTTATGAGTATCGAAATTGTTACATAAACACTCTTTAAACCTGCTTGACAAATTTCCAAGATGTAAATAGCGACAAGTTTTCCTTAACTAATCACGGATTTGGAGTTTAGCCTTGGAATGTTCTTAAGTAAAAATAATCAACGGTAAGCAAATATTAAGTTTTTATTCCCTAATCCTCGTAGATACAACACCTGATGAAACTACGGCTTGATTGATATTGAGCAATTATCAGCATATTCAGTAATTTTCATTGAGAGTCAGATCATGACAGACACAGCAACTACCACTACCAGCCTCAATAAGTTCGAGAAATTCAAGGCGCAAAAAGATGGACTCGCCATCAGGGGTGAGATAGAGAAATTTGCCGCCTTGGGCTGGGAAGCAATGGACGAAATCGATCGGGATCATCGACTCAAATGGGTGGGTGTGTTTTTTCGCCCAGTCACCCCAGGTAAGTTTATGATGCGGTTGCGGATGCCCAACGGTATTCTCACCAGCAGTCAGATACGTGTTTTAGCCCAAGTAGTGCAGCGTTACGGTGATGATGGCTGTGCTGACATTACTACGAGACAGAATATCCAATTACGGGGGATCAGAATTGAAGATTTACCAGATATCTTTAATAGATTTCACGCAGTTGGTTTAACCACTATCCAATCAGGGATGGATAACGTCCGCAATATCACAGGCGATCCTGTGGCGGGGTTGGATGCAGATGAGTTGTATGACACACGAGAGTTGGTACAGCAAATTCAAGATATGCTCACCAACAAAGGCGAAGGGAACCCAGAGTTTAGCAACTTACCACGGAAGTTTAATATTGCGATCGCAGGTGGAAGAGACAATTCAGTTCACGCTGAAATTAACGATTTAGCTTTTGTTCCAGCATTTCAGGAAGGGACAGAGCAAGAATTTTCCCAAGCACCAATATTCGGTTTTAACATCCTCGTAGGTGGCTTTTTCTCAGCTAAACGTTGTGAGGCGGCGATTCCTCTGAATGCTTGGGTACTTCCAGAAGATGTGGTAGCTGTATGTAGAGCGGTTTTGGAAGTCTTTCGTGATCATGGGCCGCGTGCTAATCGGCAAAAATCACGCCTGATGTGGCTAATTGATGAATGGGGTTTAGAAAAGTTTCGAGCAGAAGTAGAAAGCCGTTTGGGTAAATCATTATTACCCGCAGCAGCAAAAGACGAAATCGACTGGGAAAAACGCGACCATATCGGGGTATATAAACAAAAACAACCAGGATTAAATTACGCAGGCTTGCACATTCCCGTCGGTAGGCTGTATGCCGAAGATATGTTTGAAATAGCCCGGCTAGCGGAAGTTTACGGCAGTAGCGAAATCCGCTTTACAGTTGAGCAAAACATCGTTATCTCCAATATTTCTGATTCGCGTTTAGCAACATTTTTAACAGAACCGTTGCTGCAAAGGTTTTCTATTGATCCAGGTTTGCTGACGCGATCGCTAGTATCTTGCACAGGCGCACAATTTTGCAACTTTGCCCTCATCGAAACCAAAAACCGCGCCCTGGAAATGATTAAAGCCTTAGAAGAAGACTTAACCTTCACCAAACCAGTGCGAATTCACTGGACAGGATGCCCCAACTCCTGCGGACAACCCCAAGTTGCAGACATCGGCTTGATGGGAACTAAAACTCGCAAAAATGGCAAAACCTTGGAAGGTGTTGACATATATATGGGTGGCAAAGTTGGCAAAGATGCCCATTTAGGAACTTGCGTTATCAAAGGCATACCATGCGAAGATTTGCAGCCAGTATTGCAAGAATTACTAATCAAAAACTTTGGGGCAAAACTCAAACAAGAAGCTTTAGTAATTAACAGTTAGTAAGTAGGTAGGGAGCGTGAAATAGGAAATAAAATCTTAGTTCGTAGTGGGTGAGCAAGGATTATTAGGACTAAAGTCCTTACTACAAACTTGAATTTATTTACGCCTCGCTACTTAATTGCTAGTGCTTAACAAATGACAAAAAATCAAGGAAAAATGAAAAATATTTCGCGTAGAAAATTTATTTTAACCACCACTACTGCGGCAGCGGCTTCGATCCTGGCTCATGGTTGTTCTTCCGGTAGCAATACAGCCTCAACAGGTGGTAATGCACCCTCTGCGGCTCCAGCTGCCAATGTCTCTAAAGTAGCTAATGCGCCAAAAGTAGAAACAACCAAAGCCAAATTAGGATTCATTGCTCTAACTGATGCTGCTCCCCTAATTATTGCTAAAGAAAAGGGTTTCTTTGCCAAATACGGCATGACTGATGTTGAAGTAATCAAGCAAAAATCTTGGCCTGTCACCCGTGATAACTTGAAAATCGGCTCATCTGGCGGTGGTATTGATGGCGCACACATCCTCAGCCCCATGCCTTATTTGATGACCATCAACGATAAAGTGCCAATGTATCTTTTGGCAAGATTAAATACCAATGGTCAGGCTATTTCTGTTGCAAATAAATTTAAAAACCTGAATGTAAAATTAGAAAGTAAGGCGCTAAAAGAAGCTGCGAGTCTTGCCAAAGCCGAGCAAAAAGCCTTGAAGTTTGGTATGACCTTTCCTGGCGGCACCCACGATTTATGGATGCGCTATTGGCTGGCAGCTGGCGGTATTAATCCAGATCAAGATGTGGTTTTATCACCTGTACCACCACCGCAAATGGTGGCAAATATGAAAGTCAGCACTATCGATTCTTTCTGTGTGGGAGAGCCTTGGAATGCTCAATTGGTCAACCAAAAATTAGGTTATTCAGCTTTAGTTACAGGCGAGTTGTGGAAAGATCACCCAGAAAAAGCCTTTGCGATGCGGAAAGATTGGGTTGATCAAAATCCTAATGCTGCACAGGCATTGTTGATGGCAGTTTTGGAAGCTCAACAATGGTGCGATCGCGCCGAAAATAAAGAGGAGATGTGCAAAATCTGTTCTGACCGGAAATACTTTAACGTTGCTGTTGCAGATATTTTAGAAAGGTCTAAAGGCAATATTGACTTCGGTGATGGACGGACTGAGCAAAACTTTTCACATCCGATGAAATTCTGGGTAGATAATGCCTCCTATCCTTTCAAAAGTCATGATATTTGGTTTTTAACAGAAGAAATTCGCTGGGGCTATTTACCAAAAGATACTAAGGTTCAGGAAATAGTTAATCAAGTGAATAAAGAGGACTTGTGGAAACAAGCAGCTAAAGCTATTGGTGTTGCTGATTCTGAAATTCCTAATAGTAGTTCTCGTGGAGTTGAGACTTTCTTCGATGGTGTAAAATTTGACCCTGAGAAACCAGAGGAATATTTGCAAAGTTTAAAAATTAAGAAGGTTTAATGAAGCTTTTAGGGATAATGAAATATCTAACATAATTCTAGTTATTAGTGAGATGATTCTCGCTAATAGCAAGGTTTGTTAGGACTGAAGTCCTTACTACAAACTTTAATTTTTACGCTTGACTACATAAAGGCAATTGGAGAAAAAAGGTAATGGCAGCTATCCTTGGAAGTCGCACTCTCAAAAAAAATAACCGTAAAAATCTCAATAAATTAGTTTCGCAAAAAATTGTGCCGCCACTGGTAGCATTAGCTATATTTCTAGTAATTTGGCAACTAGTTTGTTTAACTCCTAACTTTGGCTTACCTGGGCCAATAGAAACTTTTTCAGAAACTTGGAACCCTTTTATCATTGATCCATTTTTCGATAATGGTGAAAGTGATAAAGGTTTGGGATGGCAAATACTTAGTAGTTTGGGAAGAGTCGCTTTGGGCTTTTCGCTAGCAGCAATTGTTGGCATTGCATTAGGAATTTTTGTTGGTGCTAACAAGTTACTCTATAATGCTGTAGATCCTATTTTCCAAGTGTTGCGAACTGTACCGCCTCTAGCATGGCTACCAATTTCCTTGGCAGCATTTCAACAAGCGAATCCTTCAGCTATTTTCGTGATTTTCATTACATCGATTTGGCCGATTGTGATCAACACCACGGTGGGCGTACAACAAATTCCTCAAGACTATGTAAACGTAGCTAGAGTTTTACGTTTGAAAGGACTAAAGTATTTCCTAAAAGTTGTGTTTCCTGCAACTGTTCCTTATATATTCACAGGGTTACGCATTGGCATTGGTTTATCTTGGCTAGCAATCGTTGCAGCAGAAATGTTAGTCGGCGGCGTGGGAATTGGTTCATTTATTTGGGATGCTTACAACACAACCACAGAAACTAACTTAAGTGAAATTATCCTCGCACTAATTTATGTTGGTTTAGTCGGATTAATTCTAGATAGAATGGTTGGCTTTATAGCCAGCAAAGTTGTACCAGACTAGGGAATAGGGAATAGGGAATAATTTACTTCCCCAATTACGAATTACGAATTACGAATTACGAATTAACAAATGACTACTTTTGTTGAAGTTGACCACATTGACCGTGTATTTGAACTTCCGAATGGCGGCAAATATATTGCTCTAAAAAACATTGAATTGAAAATCCAAGAAGGGGAATTTGTTTCTCTAATTGGACATTCTGGTTGTGGTAAATCTACTTTGCTCAACATCATTGCAGGTTTAGATAGAGCAAGTGTTGGAGGTGTGACTTTAGAAGGGCGGGAAGTTAGAGAACCCAGTCCAGATCGGATGGTTGTATTTCAAAACTACTCTTTGCTGCCTTGGTTAACAGTACGGGAAAATATCGCCCTAGCTGTGGACGAAGTGTACAAGGGTAAGCCCAAAGGCGATCGCAGAAGTATTATCGAAGAACATATCGATATGGTGGGGCTGCATCTGGCGGCGAATAAACGTCCTAGCGAGTTATCTGGGGGAATGAAACAACGGGTAGCGATCGCTCGCGCCTTAGCAACCCGCCCCAAGTTATTACTGCTAGACGAACCCTTTGGAGCGTTGGATGCCCTAACACGGGGTAGTTTGCAAGAACAACTGATGAAAATCTGCAACGAACACAACGTTACTTGTGTGATGGTGACACATGACGTAGATGAGGCGCTTTTGTTGAGCGATCGCGTTGTCATGCTCACTAATGGCCCAGAAGCTCATATCGGGCAAATTCTCGAAGTGCCAATCCCTCGCCCGCGTCAACGCTTGGAAGTCGTCAAACATCCCAGCTACTACAGTCTGCGGAATGAAATGATTTACTTCCTCAACCAACAAAAGCTGGTTAAGAAACGCAAAGCACAGCAAACTTCAGCACCAGTAGCCATATCCCGCAACGGCTTAGAAAAAGTCAATTTAGAAATTGGCTTTATGCCTCTGACTGATGCTGCACCTTTAATCGTTGCTCAAGAAAAAGGCTTCTTTGCCCAGTACGGTTTAGAAAATATCACCCTCACTCGTGCTAATAGCTGGAAGGAAATAGCTCAAGGGGTTGTTACTGGCAAATTAGATGCAGCCCAAATGCTGGCAGGAATGCCCTTAGCCCTAACTTTGGGTGCTGGTGGTAAAAAACCAATTCCTATAATCAATGCCCTAAATATCTCTCGCAATGCGAACGCCATCACATTAAGCAAAAGATTATATAGCCAAGGTGTCAGAAATCTGGCTGACTTAAAAGTAGCCATTAACGCCGCTCCCGACCAAATTCTGACTTTGGGTGTATCTCACTCTACTTCAATGGTGAACCTAATTCTGCGTTATTGGCTGGCGGCTGGTGGCATCGATCCCGATCAAGATGTCAGCCTAACGGTGATTCCACCAATGGAAATGGTTTCTCAACTCAAAGCCGGAAATATTGACGGTTACTGTGCTGGAGAACCCTGGAATTATATTGCTGTTCATCAAGACTTAGGCTTTGTTGCCGCCACAGCTTTAGAAATTTGGTCAGGACAGCCGAAAAAAGTCTTGGGAGTGCGGGAAGATTGGGCGCAGAAATATCCAGAAACTTATCTTGCTCTGCTTAAAGCACTGTTAGAAGCTTGTAAATACTGTGACGATTTCCGCAACCGCGAAGAAATTTTAGAAATCCTCTGCCGTCCTGAGTACTTAGACATAGATCCTGTATATGTTCGTCCTGGTTTCCTCGATCGCTACGATCGCGGCGACGGTACAGAACCACAAGAATTTAAAGCATACAACCAGTTTTATCTCAATCAAACCAACTATCCCAACCGCACAGAAATTTTGTGGATGGCTACTCAGCTAGCACGTTGGGGTTTAACACCCTTCCCGAAAAACTGGGTGGAGGTAATTGAAAGAGTCTGCCGCACAGATATATTTGGTGCTGCTGCCCGCGAACTCGGCTTACTCGATATCGGAGAAGATGACCCTGTTCACTTATTTGATGGTAAAGTTTTTAACCCATCAGAGCCGATAGAGTATCTCAAAAGTCTGGAAATTAAACGGCAAATACGTATTGAAGAAGTATTTATTTAGTCAATGTAAGTAAAGTTTTGGGAAAAGAATTCTTCTTGACTCTGTGTTCTCTGTGCCTCTGCGGTTAAAAAATAATTTATCTAACCACAGAGACGCAGAGAGCGCAGAGAGAAAAAACAAAAATTTAACAAATTACTCAATTCATCATGCAAACAGTAAACGGAATTAACAGTAAAACTCAAATCAATAAACTGCAAACGAAAAAAGCAGAAGATTTTTTGGTAATTGAAGGTGTAAGCAAAATTTATCCAACTTCTGAAGGCCCTTACACCGTACTGGATGGAGTTGACCTGAAAGTGCGGGAAGGCGAATTTGTTTGCATAATCGGTCACTCTGGCTGCGGCAAATCAACTCTGCTTAACATGGTTTCTGGGTTTAATACTCCCACCGATGGTATTGTCCTGCTGCAAGACAAACCCATCACCGAACCAGGCCCAGACCGGATGATGGTATTCCAAAATTATTGTCTACTGCCTTGGCTGAGTGTCTTTGATAACGTTTATCTGGCTGTTGATTCGGTGTTTCCTAAAAAACCCCAGGCAGAAAAACGGGCGATCGTTAGAGAGCATTTGGCAATGGTGGGACTCACAGAAGCATCTGACAAAAAACCCAATCAGCTTTCTGGTGGGATGAAACAGCGAGTTGCGATCGCTCGCGCCCTTTCCATCCGTCCACAAGTCTTGATTCTCGATGAACCCTTTGGGGCATTAGATGCCATCACAAAAGAGGAATTACAAGAAGAACTCCTACAAATCTGGCGTGATCATCAAGTCACCGTACTGATGATTACTCATGACATCGATGAGGCGCTTTTCCTCGCAGACAGAGTTGTGATGATGACTAACGGCCCATCTGCTCACATTGGCGAAATCCTGAATATTCCCTTCTCCCGTCCCCGCAATCGTCGCCGCATCATGGAAGACCCAGAATACTATAACCTGCGAAACTACGCTCTAGACTTCCTATTCCGCCGATTTGCTCACGCTGATGAGTAGTTACCGCTTTGCGGAGTCAAGAGTAGACGCGATTAATCGCGTCTCTACAAGAACCAAGAGTCATTAATTATTCTCTTCCCTTACCTCCCCTGCTCCCCCTGCTTCCCTACCGTCCTCTTCAATTAGGAAGATTGCAATGCTTAAAGGATTATTTTCATTCAGCGATCGCTACCGCATCTTACATCAAACTTGGTTTGCCTTCTTTCTCACCTTTGTCTGTTGGTTTAACTTTGCTCCCTTCGCTACAACCATTGGCAAAGAACTAAGTTTAGCGCCTGAACAAATCAAAACTTTGGGCATCTGTAACCTCGCCCTCACAATCCCTGCACGGCTCATTATTGGGATGCTTCTGGATCGTTTTGGCCCCAGAATCACCTATTCAATGCTGCTAATGTTTGCGGTCGTTCCTTGTTTGGCGACGGCGTTAGCGCAAGATTTTAATCAACTAGTCATCAGTCGTTTGCTGATGGGAATAGTCGGATCTGGGTTTGTCGTGGGTATCCGCATGGTGGCGGAATGGTTCCAGCCGAAGGAGATGGGAATTGCTCAAGGCATTTATGGCGGTTGGGGCAACTTTGGGGCTTTTGGCGCAGAGTTTGCTTTGCCGATACTTGCAGTTTCTACTAGCTTTTTCGCTGGTGGCGCTTCTAATTGGCGGTTTGCGATCGCACTTACAGGGATAATTACTGCTATTTACGGCGTAATTTATTACAACAGCGTTCAAGATACGCCCGCAGGCAAAGTCTACAAGAAGCCTAAGAAAAATGGTTCCCTAGAAGTGACTAGTATCAAAAGCTTCTGGGCGCTGATTGCCTCGAATTTTGGTTTGATTTTCGCTCTAGGTTTATTAGCTTGGCGCTTAGAACAAAAGAATATTCACTTCCTAACTTTGAGCCAAATGTATCTGGCTTGGTTGCTATTAGCAGGATTGTTTGCTTACCAAAGTTACCAAGCTTGGCAGGTAAACCGAGAACTTCTAACTGGTAAAAAAACTTACGCTCCATCGGAACGCTTTCAATTTGGTCAAGTAGCTTTACTGGAATTCACTTACATAACTAACTTTGGCAGCGAATTGGCAGTTGTTTCTATGCTCCCGGCATTTTTTGAAAAAACCTTTGCTTTAGAGCATGTTGTTGCTGGGATGATTGCCGCTACCTATCCCTTCTTAAATTTGGTTTCTCGTCCCAGTGGTGGCTTAATTTCTGATAAATTTAGCTCCCGTAAATGGACAATGACAATTATCAGTATCGGCATTGGTTTTAGTTATTTGACGGCACATTTTATTAATAGTAGCTGGCCAATTCCGCTAGCGATCGCAGTTACAATGTTTGCCGCCTACTTTGCCCAAGCTGGCTGCGGTGCAACCTACAGCATTGTACCCATGATTAAGAAGGAAGCCACTGGACAAATTGCTGGAAATGTGGGAGCTTACGGGAATTTTGGTGGCGTAGTTTACCTAACAATTTTTAGCTTAACCGACGCTCCAACGCTATTTACCACGATGGGTATAGCTGCTTTAGTCTGTGCTTTTATGTGTGCCTTCTTCCTCAAAGAACCCAAAGGTTCCTTTGCTGCTGCTTATGAAGGTGAAGCACCAGAAACCGCAACTAAAAACCCTAACTTTTTAGCAGAAGAATAGACCTGTCATAAATTCTTATAGTTCGTAGCGAATAGACTCAAACAAACTTTGCGCTCCTCTGCGCTCTACTTTGCGCCCCTCTTCGTTTAAATTTCACCCCTCAATTCACCACGATTTTACGCAAAGCTGTATTAACTTGCGCTTTTCAAACAGTCGCTACATCTGAGGTTGCACAATCAAAATAACAAAATGGTACAACTGCCATGAGTGAATTTACCAAAACCCTTTGTCCTTACTGTGGTGTTGGCTGTGGTTTAGAAGTTTCACCTCCAGCCCAACATAACAAAGCAACTAATCGAGATAGTCAAGGTAATCCAATTTGGCGGGTGCGGGGTGATAAAGCTCATCCATCTAGTCAGGGTATGGTTTGCGTCAAAGGTGCAACGATCGCAGAATCTTTAGATAAAAATAGATTACATTATCCAATGGTGCGAGACTCGTTAGATCAAGAGTTTCGCCGCGTTAGTTGGGATGAAGCTTTTGATCTCATCACGCAGCGCATTCAAACAGTACGCTTCACTCAAGGGTCAGAAGCCTTATGTATGTATGGTTCTGGTCAGTTTCAAACTGAGGATTATTACATAGCCCAGAAGCTGATGAAAGGCTGTCTGGGCACTAATAATTTTGATGCCAACTCCCGTTTGTGTATGTCTAGTGCTGTGTCTGGCTATATTCAAAGCTTTGGCTCAGATGGCCCGCCCTGCTGTTACGAAGACCTGGAGTTAACTGACTGTGCATTTTTAATTGGTACTAATACAGCTGAGTGTCACCCCATCGTTTTTAACCGACTGGAGAAGTATCACAAAAAGAACCGCAAAGTCAAAATGATTGTGGTTGATCCCCGTCGCACGCCAACCGCAGAAGCCGCTGACTTGCATTTAGCCATTCGTCCCGGTACAGATATCGACCTGTTGAACGGCATCGCCCACTTGTTGATGCGCTGGGACTACATCGACACCATGTTCATGGAGGACTGCACTAGCAACTTTCCGGCTTATGCGGAAGTGATTCGCCACTATCCCCCAGAAATAGTAGCTCATCGATGTGGAATCAGCATTGAAGATTTAGAAACAGCAGCTCGCTATTGGGGGGAATCGAAGCGGGTACTGTCTTTATGGTCAATGGGTGTGAATCAATCCTCGGAAGGAACAGCCAAGGTAAGAACGATCATTAACCTGCACCTGATGACTGCACAGATTGGTAAACCTGGGGCTGGCCCTTTTTCCCTCACTGGTCAGCCAAACGCAATGGGAGGAAGGGAAGCCGGAGGTTTAGCGCATTTATTACCGGGTTATCGGGTGGTGAAAAATCCCCAGCACCGCACAGAAGTTGAGGAGTTTTGGGGACTCAAGCCAGGACAGATTTCGCCCAATCCCGGTTTAACTGCTTGGGACATGATTACTGGGTTGGAAAATGATGCTGTGGGGTTACTGTGGATTGCGGCTACTAATCCAGCTGTAAGTATGCCAGATTTAGAGCGGACGAAAAAGGCGTTATTGCGATCGCCTTTTACCATCTACCAAGACGCTTATTATCCTACAGAAACCTCTGCCTACGCTCATGTTCTGCTACCAGCAGCCCAATGGGGTGAAAAAACTGGTGTGATGACAAATTCTGAACGAGTGGTAACTTTGTGTCAAGCATTTCGCCAACCGCCAAGAGAAGCTAAAGCAGATTGGGAAATTTTTGCCGAAGTTGGACGGAAATTAGGTTTTGAAAAAGAATTTGCCTTTGCTAACTCTGCTGAAGTTTATGCTGAGTTTGTCAAACTAACTAAAAATCGCCCCTGCGAGATGACGGGTATCAGTCACGCGCAATTACAATCAGAAGGCCCAACTCAATGGCCCCATCCAGAAAAAAGTGATGAGTTAAGAGTTAGGAGTTATGAATTAGAATCTTCAACTCTAAACTCCTCACTCCAAACTTCAAACTCCAAAAGACTTTATACTGATTTGCGCTTTCACACCTCTGACGGACGCGCTCGATTTGGGGCATATTACTCAAAGGGATTGGCAGAACCACCCGACCCAGATTACCCTTTGGTGTTAACTACTGGAAGACTTTACGGACATTGGCATACGCAGACGCGCACCGGCCGGATTGAAAAAATTTGCAAAATGCATCCCGAACCGTTTATAGAAATTCATCCCCGTGATGCTGCTCGGTTAGGTATTGTAGATAGTATGTATGTAGAAGTGCGATCGCGTCGGGGTAAAGCTAAGTTTCCTGCTAAAGTCACAAAAGCGATCGCGCCTGGTACAGTTTTTGTCCCCATGCATTGGGGTTCGCTGTGGGCAGATAATGCCGAAGCCAACGCCCTCACCCATCCAGAATCTTGCCCCGATTCACTGCAACCAGAATTAAAAGCCTGTGCTGTGCAGCTGATACCAATCTCTGTAGAAGTTACAGCCAAAGATTATCAACTCCAGTCCTCAAAAGGATAAGTTCCTAACTGTACCGCTCAAAAGGTAATTTAGTCAATAATCAATATCCAATAGTGATTATCATTTTTTATGGCTCTCTACTATTGACCCATAGCAATTAGCATATTTAAAGAGGTTAAATTTATAATAACCAGAGGTTTGACTAGCGCCGAGTTGAGCTATGGGAAAAAATAAAAATCAGATAGTATTACAAATCATCTTTTTTTAATCCTCTAGATTTATCTATAGGATTTTATTTTATTTTAAAGCCGGGTGCAGCAAATGAAAAAGTTACTGAGGCAAATTCTAGGATCTACCAAAGATGAGAACTTCATGCACATCATTGAAAACATAGAAGTGCTAGTTTCTAAAGTTCTATCTATTTTCATGGTAATTGTAATTTTGGTAGCGATCGGGGATTTAGGAGTATTTATTCTTAAAGAGTTATTTACAGCGCCTTATGCAAAGTTTAACACAACCTTGTATAAAATTTTTGGGCTATTTCTGAATATTTTAATTGCTTTAGAAATTTTAGAAAATATCACAGCTTATTTACGAAAACACGTTTTCCAAGTTGAATTAGTTATTGTCACATCTTTAATTGCTGTGGCCAGAAAAATTATTATTCTTGACTTAGAAAAAGTTGGAGGTATTGATATAATTGGTTTAGGAATTGCTATTCTCGCCCTGTCAATTAGTTATTTGATAATTCGTCTTAGTAATTCCAAAAATTAACTATTAAAAATAAATATTTAATAAGCTCTTGTCTGGCATACAATTTAGTTAGACATAGGTTATTTTGATCACTTTGGAGATAATATAGTATACTTAATACTTAACAGCAGCCTAAACTGTATTTTAGACAAACGATTAATGTGCGATCGCTAGTTAAGTCTTGTTTTTAATTCCTAATTTATGTAACTTAAATATAAAAAATTATGGATGATTAAAAATCCTTAATTTAGAATGATCGAATTTTAAATACTTTCTTATGACAGAATTCTTTGAATTTGAAGCAGACTTTGTTGATTCCCTGCGCTGTATCCCCATGCAGGTGCGTTGCAATTTAGATACTTGTGGCATCAAGCTAAAATTGTCTGATTGGAATCAAATGACTACAGCCGAGCGTCAAGCTTTAGTCGAATTACCTTGCACTACAGAAACAGAAATTCAGTCTTACCGCGAACATATCCAGCAATTAATTTTACAACGCACAGGTATACCAGCTACAAAATTGCCCATCGAGCCACATCCCGCATGGCTTGACTCTGGCACTGTACCACCTAGCCTCCAGGAAAAAGCTCAAGAAATAGGTGTAACCCTGACACAGCAACATTGGGAAGCTTTAACGCCCTTACAGCGTTTTGCCTTGATTAAACTCAGCCGCCCAGGACACGAAAACAAAAACTTTAAGAGAGCGATCGCAGAATTTAATCTGCTTTAATTAGTCAATAGTCATTAACAGAAAAAATCTGTAGGGAGCATTACACCCGTCAAATGATACATTACAGCCCAATTAGTGATGTAATGTATCAAAAATTTGCATATAGGCTAACGCCTAACATCGCTGACTCTAAATTAATATTTACTTTATACAACTATTGACTAATAGGTGAGGGTAACAAAAATATGGCTGCAAAGAAACTTTTGATGCTAGTTGGAGACTATGTAGAAGACTATGAAGTGATGGTTCCTTTCCAGGCGTTGCAAATGGTGGGACACACTGTCCATGCAGTTTGCCCAGACAAAAAAGCTGGCGACAAGGTGCGGACAGCAGTTCACGACTTTGAAGGAGATCAAACTTATAGTGAAAAACCCGGTCACAACTTCACTTTAAATGCTACCTTTGCAGAAATAAAAGCCGAAACTTACGATGGCTTAGTCATTCCTGGAGGACGGGCACCAGAATATATCCGCCTGAATCAGCAGGTGCTAGAAATTACCCGTCACTTTGCCCAAACGAATAAACCGATTGCTGCCATCTGTCACGGCTTGCAGTTATTGGCAGCTGCCGATGTACTGCAAGGCAAGAGATGTACTGGCTACCCTGCTTGTAGTCCAGATGTCAAGAGTGCTGGAGGGATTTATGTCGATATCCCTGTTGATGAGGCAATAGTTGATGGTAACTTGGTGACAGCACCAGCTTGGCCTGCTCACCCTCATTGGTTGGCAGAATTCCTCACAGTACTTGGAACTAGGATTGAACACCCAGAACTGGCTACAGTTGTTTGAGGCAAGATACCGGAAATGTTTTGGTTCGATCTTCAGGGCAGTTTCTTTCCCTACTCCTTGTTCCGAAGCGGCTTAGTCAATTAGCCTCTAGGGGGATCTTGCTACGCGTAGCGTCTCCTTTAGGAAAAGGGCTGTAGGGAGAAGAGTTACTGGCTAACAACAGACCACCAAAAATTATATATTTTTGGAATAGAACTAAATGCAGTAAAAACTACTATTTTTGATAAATTGCCATAGGTTTAAGTTGTAGCTAGGATGTCAAGAGTACACCACAGATACAATCTGATTTATCCGTCTAATAAACCAAGTTTGGGACAAACTCTCAGTAAATGGAATACTTATTTACATTAGGTGAAAGAATTTAAAATTTTGCATTTAGAATTTTAAATTTCTTAGCAGTAAGTGAAGCTATAGTGGATTTAGCAATGCTGCTGTTAATGTGGCTAAGGTTAGTCCTGCTGCCAAATTATGTGAAGAATTAGTTTAGAAACGCACTTCTTATCGATGACAGGCAAACACGCAAGACATAATGCATTTCTGCGGCTAGTGTCTGGTAATGGGGCAGCTTTCGGATCAGAATCTCGCTACTCGCTGCCCCCCAGTAAAGAGATGGTAATTGGACGCGACCCCAGCTGCCAAGTTGTCTTGGATGCCATGATGTACCGAATGGTATCTCGTCGTCATGCAGTGGTTCGTCCCCTTTCTCTATCCCCAGATAGCAAATTCAGCTGGGTGCTTTGTGATTTGAATAGTGCTAATGGCACTTATTTGAATGGACAACGCTTGTATGAATGTCAGGAATTGCACCCAGGCGATCGCATTTCTCTAGGTGCTGATGGGCCGCAATACGTTTTTGAGTACGAGTTTACCTCACTCACGCCGGCAACGACACTTAACCAAGTTACACCATTACCTTCGGCGACAAATTACCACAGCCACACGCAATTAAAGCAGCCAGATTCTGTTAGCTTCACCCAGCTTTTTCCCATTATTTCCACTGGTAAAGATTTAACTCGTAAAGCTTACCTCATACCGGGAATACTGACCGTAATTTTTGTAGTGTTAATGTTTGCTACAGTCGGTCAACCCCAAGCTAATCAAGTTATCGTAGCAACTTACATTGCCTTCGCTGCTTACTATTTCGTTTACCAACTTTGCGGTAAACAGAAGCCTTGGTGGGTGCTAATGGCTGCGGCATTGAGTACAACGCTGATTTTGCTCAGTCCGCTGTTGGATCTATTTATCTTCGTGTTTCGCACCGTCCTACCTGGAAACTTGCCCTCACCCCAAGAATCTATTACGTTCACAGAGTTGCTGGTGCGGATGTTTTTCGGTGCTGGGTTGATGGAGGAATTACTCAAGGCATTGCCTGTAATCGGCGCATATTTTATCGGCAGTGGATTACCTTCACCTTGGCGAGAACGTATTGGAGTCTTGGAACCTCTAGATGGTATTCTCCTGGGAACGGCTTCTGCTGTGGGCTTCACTCTATTGGAAACACTTGGACAATACGTGCCAGATATCACTCAAAATGTCACGCAACAGGTGGGCATAGGCGCTGCTGGTCAACTGGCGGGTTTACAACTGCTGATTCCGCGAATTTTAGGCTCTGTAGCCGGACACATGGCTTATAGTGGCTACTTGGGTTATTTTATCGGGTTGGCTGTCCTTAAACCCAGTAGAAGTTGGCAAATTCTCTCTATTGGTTATCTTAGTGCCTCTGCTCTCCACGCTTTGTGGAATGCTACAGGATCAATCAATGCCTTACTTTTGGTAGTTGTTGGGGTATTATCTTACGCCTTTTTGATGGCGGCAATTCTCAAGGCACGGGCGCTGTCACCAACGCGATCGCAAAATTTTGCTACCCGATTTCTTGGCCCAAAATAAGAGATGGGGAGCAGAGGAAGCAGGGGAAGATGAAGGAGAACAACCAATGCCCAAAGGCTCTTAAATATTTATGTCTTGGGATAGATGTCCTAATGAGAAAATCAGCGTACCGTAAATCTACTTTGGGTAACTATACCTAAAAAATAAAGATCATAAAACTTCTTGCAAAAGTCTTGATTTTCGACTCTTTCTTTGCCCCTCTGTGGAAGGCAAACCAACATCTTTGCAAGAGACGCCTCTGAACAGAGTGAACACAAAACGCGGGCTACGCGAACACAGCAGATAAAAATTTTAGCTTTCTCTACTTTTTCTATTTCCTGTCACCTGTCACCTGTTCCCTATTTATGATTCCGACTGAGACTTGTTGAGTTGAGTAAAAGCATAGGAAGCGATCGCTAAAGTAACCTTCGCTTTCTCTACTTCTGATAAAGCTGTCCACTCGCTATTTTTAAGATTACTGATGGCAGATGCCCCGTTTTGCGATTCGCTACTTCGCATAGCGTAAGTAAAAGGACGAGCCAAAACTAAAAGATCCTCTGTTCCCCAGGTTGGTAGTACTGTCTGAACACACTCAACCAGTTGTTCACCGATTGATTGCTGGGCAGCAAAAATTTCAGTAGCTTTGGTAGCGATAGTGTTGAGCAATGCTTGAGGCACACACGCGGCAAAAGTACTACATAATTTTTCTTGAAGGTTAAGCGCTAGTGCTTGTTGGGGATTGTGATTATAGCTCTCCCCAAGGGAGATACCAGACCAAAGTGTGTCTAGATGGCTGTAAAAATCTTGCGATCGCGTTGTCAGTTCTTCCTCAAGCAAATCTTGCATGCCGAACTGTTGTTCTAATTCCTGAAAATAAGCTTCTGATTCTTCATCAGCTGGATTCCAGGGATAGGTAGCATCGTCTGGTTCCAGTAACGCTTCCAATAATTCTAAATCTACTTGAGATGGCAAAGAAGAGAAAGTGTCTGAGCCGTTAATTTTATTCGCCATTTTTTCTTACCTTACGATTATTTAGTGGTATTGACAGCTACAATTTCCAAGAAGAGATTTCCGCAAAAACATTTGATTTTTTCTTCGGGAAAAACAGATTTGAAAAGCTGATCTAAAGATTTAAATCGATTTATGCAATAGCTCTGCTAGGAGTCTTCAATCAGAAACTCCCAGGTTTCACCTCTAGCACTTCCAAACTTTAACTGCATTCCCGATTTCAATGGGACTTCCTCTCGGAGGATTTGTTGCCAACCATTAGGGCCTAAAAACCAGGTTGTCCCGTAGGTGGAAAAATCTTGCAAATAATAAGTTCGCACCAATGTAGCATCAGTAAGAGTATTGCGACAAAAGATTTCGGCGTGGCGTTTGGATACAGATGGTTCGGGAATGACAATATCATTATCTTTCGTGCGACCGATGCGGGTGACTCCATAACGCAACAACCAAGTTTTACCTTTTGGAGTGAGCGATCGTAAAGTTGCAGTAGGAAGCGGGGAACCTATATCAGGAATGGCTGTATCTGGTAGTTCCGTAATCCCTTCATCCAGATTTTTAATGAGTTCGCCATTAAAATCTGGATGCAGGTAGAGAACAGGCAAAGTCCAAGCAGGTTGATTAAATTTATACAGTGTTAATAATTCTTGCCTAGCCTGGGCTACGGCTTCATCAATTGGCTTGTGCGATCGCAAAGCTTGGGTAAAGGCTTGAATAAAGCTGTGGCTTTCGTGGTCTGCGATTTCATCGCGCATTCCCAAAACCGCAGGCACACCATGACGAATCAGCACTTCTGCTAAACTGCTGGCAGGTATAGCTTGATGATTGATAGCGGCTGGTTGTGCGCCCCAACAGGCATTAAAAACTGCTAGTTTCACACCTGTACGGGTCAATACTTGCGCCAATTCTATCCCATTCAGGGGCATGTTTGGCCGCAAAAACAGTAATCCTCCGTCTGGGTCTGGCAAACCATGTCCAGCGTAAAAGAAAACGTTGTATGCTTTGGTTTCTAATTCTTGAATTAACTCTTGTGGCGTTGGTTGTAGGAGTTGATTTACTATACAAGGTGCATATCTTTGGGAATTACCACCCACAGCCGTATCAGCAAGAGCTTGCTGTAAGATAGCAGCTTCTTGTTCTAGTTGCAGCTTATCATCATGACCTAAAACCAGCAGGATACTTAAAGCTTGGTCAGTTCGCAAATACGGTAAGGGGTCAACTTCGCTGCTGGTGCGACTAAATAGCAAATCTTGGGAGAGAGACATAGCTGATTGACCAGGCTCACGCTGCATAATTTCCCAAGGGAGAGCGATTAGATCCGGGTCACGAATTTCCAGGCGGAAGCGCAAACGTGTATGCTGACCCATCGCAATCCCGCGACTGCGTTCTAGGCTACCAAGAATTTGCCCATCGAATACCCAGCGCCATAAATTCATTCCCAAATATTGCATCAGACGACTACTGTAAGGGCCAGTCGTCTGACTTGAAGGGGGTGAAATCCAATCTATGGGGAATGGGTTGGACTTTTGAGATGTTGAGCTTGGAGAAATATCTAAGCGACTATGACCAGCAAACATCTGTTGCCATTCTTGCCAGACTTGATTGAGTTCCACAGGCCATACACAGTCACGCAAAACGTAGCCACTGGGATAGGGAGCCTTGACCACCCAAATGGCGAAATTGTCAGTGCCAGTGTTTAAGAGACGGGCGATCGCCAAATTCAGGGATGGCATGGATTCATCAAAATAAAAACTAAAACAAATAATTTCAAATAACAATTCTCCAAAGTAAAAATTTTCTACTTTTTTACCTTGTAAGTTTTTTACTCTGATTGTTACTGTTATTATTCCAGGTTTTTACCAGTTTATCGAGTATTTGATTAAGTTGGACTAGTGTCAGGTGATTGATTAACTGGCGGTTGCGTGACGGTTCTACATGGACTTGGTGCATCTGGTTGTAAAACCGTTACACCAAAGCGTTTCAGTTGGGATAATTCCAGCAATACTGTTTCTGGCAAAGGTTTTGAATTAGGTGGAACTGAGGAAATTACTGCTGGATTATTAGTATTAGCTGGAGTTTGCGTGCTTTTATTGGCACAGACTCGCATAGACACCGAAAAATTAACAGAAGCAGGGTTGGGATTTGGTTTTGTGTTGATAACTTCTAAAAAAGCTCCAGGGGGAAGTGATTGGTTGTTTCCCAAGGAGATTGGATTGTTGGTTTTAATTACCCAGCCAGGAGAAAGATTAGCAAGCGATCGCGGTGCGGGTGTCGCTTCTATGGCAGGGTTTTGAGTTTGTAATGGATTGGAAAAAACTGGCAAGGCTCCTGATGGCGATCGCAGTTGCTTGACGAACAATCCTAAAGAACCTGCTGCTACCACAAATATTAACGGAACAATCCAATGTAGCGGTAAACTGCGCGTTTTAGCAGGCTCAGTGTCTGGAATCACCTGAGTTTTGTGGTTTGGGCTGCCTAAAAGTGTCGCATCTGTCGTTCTGGATGCAAAATCAACAGTTTTGGCAGAATAACTTTCTGGAATGATGGCTTTGATGGTGATTTCTGGTTCCCAGTATTGGACTTGATAGTGGACTAAAGCGATGGTGACATTATCGTGTCCATTCTTAGTGTTAGCGATTTCGATTAATCTATCCGCAACATTCGCTATATTTGCTTCCCCAACTAAAATCGGCAAAATTTCTGTTTCCCAGTATTCCTCCACCCGATCAAAATCACTCAAACCATCGGATGTCAGCAGAAAAACAGCATCTTCGTCGAGCATAAACCGTGCTGATGTGGGATGCAATGAAGTGCTGGGCCCCATGCCCAAAGCCTGGACGAGAGAGCCAGCAGCACTTTGTTGTACAGCCTCGCGGTAAATGGCATAGCCTAGCCGCACCTCACGGGAAGCAACATCATCATCGAGGGTAACTTGATAACAGCCGTGGCGGGTAATCCAGTAAGCACGACTATCGCCAACGTGGGTAATGTACATTTCGTGAGCAACAGGCAATGCCATTACTAAAGTTGTGCCCATCCGCTGCCGCCCTTGGCGATTTTCACTGTCATTGCGCTGACTAATTTTGTCATTGGCAATTGCCACTGCCTTTTCTAGGTCATTAAGCAGCAATGAAGGGTCTATGTGGTCGTAGGGAACTTTTGTTAGTTGCTGTACCTGTTGCTGGATCGTTTCAATGGCTAAATTTGATGCGACATTGCCACCTTCGTGTCCACCGATGCCATCACAGACAATTGCTAAGGCTGTGGGCTGGGGTGGTTTGCTGACCAGAGTTCCACTGGGAGGGCTACAAGCGTCTTCGTTACGTTGGCGACTTGGCCCAGTGTCGGTTTTGGTGATAATTTTGATCGTAGGTGTTTGCGATCGCCCTAATTGTGCCAGTCCGCTATCTAAAATTCCGATTAATTGATCGGTTGAATTAATCTTCCCCTGAATTAAGGAAAGGCTAACCTGATCAACAAATTCAACTATGGCTGGTTTAGAATAACTAACTAACTGCTGCCAGAATTCACCTAATTGGGTCAATTCTGGTGATTTTGCTGCGTCGAAACGCAATTCCAATAAACGTACTAATGATCCTTCTACCCGTAATACAGATGAGTCAAGCAAGCTAGAGGCAACACCTTCACTCACAAGAGGTTGCCATAGATGAGCTATTTGCCATAACCAATTTAGTTGGCGCATCGATGTCGCATCACGCCAAGCGACCGTTAACTCGCTGCCCAAATGCACTTGTTGGATGCTGTCATCTACTAATAGTGGCGGTTTTTCTAAGAGTAATATTTCTCGCTGGGAGGGACCATCAGCGAGAAAAAGTATTCCATATACCTGCGGTACGTGTAAACGGTAGGGAATCAGTCGCAGGTAAGCTTTTAGAGGTTGTAAATTATCTAACTCAGGTGTTAGCGCTAATAAACCAGGCTTCGTATCTAAGAGAACAAATTTATCAAGGACTAAATAGCGATCGGCTAATATTTCTCCAGGACTACCCACACTCGGGCCATCTACCACAGCCCAGAGGTAATTTTTGGGTAGGGGCGTGGAACATCGCTGGCAAAACTTGTGAGTCAGGGGGTTGGCAGCCTGACAATTTTCATTTGGACAGTAGAGCGTTGCCGCGTCATTTTCCATAGTTTTCGCACCGATCAGCGATTGGCAATTTCTTTAACAGCATTATTAGGGACAATCTAGACCGCTCATCTTTCTTAAACTTGACATACCCAGACTTTAGATGATGATTTTAGCTGGCGGATATCAGCAGGTGCTAATACTTACTTATCCAAAGAATACGCTCCTAAGTCAACCCTACAGCCTCATCATAGCCTCTATTGCTCTGTGACTCTTCATCGCCAAAGCAACGAACTCCAACCCTGTTACCAAAGCATAACCCAAGCGTAGTGCGCTATTTGCTTTTACTGAATTACCCCATCATCAAGAGACAGATAATCTTGGTATTTATTTAGTTTATAAGTAGGATAGCAACAATTAACTTTAATTAAGAATTAAGATAACTAAATACACTTTTAGCAAAAGTACCTGACGCATGAAGTGGCTTTAAAAATCTCGTAATCTCGTTTCCAGGTTCTAAGAAGGAAATGCTCTTTGAGGAGGTCGCAAAGCCTCACAGAGGGCATTTACAGCCTCTTGCTGGGAACGAGATACTAATCAAAATAGCTGTAAGTTGGCACAGAAAGGTTCAGCTGACTTTTCACGATATCTGGAAACCTTTCTCCGACAAAGAGCAAGACTTGAAATTTTCTCCCTTCCCGATGCGGGAAGGGGGTTAGATTTTTCGTGGACTTTTCCAGATGACCTGAATTGTCAGAAAGGTTCAGCCAGATCGCTACTAACTCATTTGCTTATTGTTTGTCGTCAATTGCAACTTGGGGAACTCCCATGCTGTAGTTGGTAACGCGGGCAGAGAGATTGTAGCTGATTTCGCCGACTTGCAGGAGCGATCGCAGATAATGCTCTAAGTCTGACCCAACACGGCGTAAGTTATAGTCTGTGAGGTCTGCGCCACTAGATGCTTCTACTAGTTCATCAAATTTTCGATAAACTTTTTGCAGCGCATCTTCATTCCAGTTAAATTCGTTATCTGGGTCAATATCTAACGTTAAGACCTGTTCACTAGGAACCAGTTCGCCATCCCGGTTAATTTCACCTGCAAAAATGCGGACATGCCGGGTTGTGGACTTGAGCAGCATCGGGTTATCCATAAAAGGGTGTAAGATTTGGGTGGATTACACTGAAATTATTGTAAACGCTATATCTGAGCTTGAATGCTCTCAATTTACAAGCTTTGAACGCAATTTCAAAAGGGTATATTGAATGGGCATAAGTAAAAATATCATCTGTACTGTTTAACTTACTACTTCTGTTAGGAGTTGAAGACAAAACGATCTACTAGTACTGACAGTAGTCCAAATATTTTTCTGTAAAAATTGCTGACTAGGTGTTTTCATTTGGGGTATATAAACAAGTCAAAGCGGTGTACTAATCTTACCTACGGCTAAAATTTTTGTACTCAATCAAGCGCAAAAGGCAGTAGGGTGAAGCACTTGGTAGGAATAATTTGATCTGTGTACATTTTGTTATGAGGAACATAAATTTTTACCTTAATAATTATGCCGATCAATTTCTCCAGAATTTTCTATTGAAAAAAACGTACACCAAGTAATTTTACTGAATACCGCTACATCTACCTCTGGCTTTAATAAACTGAAAAAAATTAAGCGGTTTTACTTACGTATAAACACCAAATTTAAAGTAACAAGTCAAACTGTTCTTGACGTTAACATAAAGTTGATGTAAAAACCTTTAAAAAGGTCGAACAACTTCTTACAGAAACTTTATTGTGTAGAATCTTAAAAACTGAATAATAGTTATGGCTTACCATAAGCTACATCTGGCACAGGAACACCAAAGTCTAGACAGTGAAAATCTAGCTTGAAAATAAAACACAGGAGAGTGAAATGGAATACAAAGGTGATTGATGAAGAAAAATTCTTAATTCAAGCACTTTGGATTCAAAAAAGATATAAAGAATTTTGCTGGACATCTACCTCCTTACCCTCATGACCACCAAGTAAAGGAATCTCAATAGCTATGAACTCCAAAGCATTACCACGCCAGATAAATAATCTCGAAGTAGGTGTTTATGAGTGCGAAATCCATCTCAAATTTCGGTTGATTGAGGAAAAGAGTCTACTGGGCGATCGCGAGCAACTATTACAGGTGCTACTTGATGCTTTAACTGAGGGTTCTGATGACTTTCTGGAGACGCTGCAAGCGTCCGTGAAAGCGCAGGAAATATCTGAGTTTAAAGCCTCACCTCAAATGCGACGCCAGCTAATGCGCTTGCGTAATGCTGCTGAAAATCCCCAAGCTTAAAGGTATGATTTAAGTAGTGAAAAAACATGAATTGGGCATCAAATCAAATGTTGATCCCATGCACCGTTGCAATAAAAACTAAGCAGCAAGTAGAATTCATAAAATATTGTGATTTCTACTTTGTGAAAGTCTTATTTAGCAGCACAAAGTCCCAGGAATAGTTTCCTCTATTAAAAACTTTGTAGCAAAGGGTACTGGTAGAATCTAAGAGCAAATTCAGCCGGGTGCATTTTACCGAGTTTTTATCAAAACATTACAGGAAGAACAAAACCCTGTGTCTTTACAGATGGGGAATTGGACAACAGGCGCGAATTCAATGAAAACCTAAAAGACCAAAGTAAAAATAAATAACCTTACTTTTAGCTTTTTGCTTTAGCTAAGTGCCTGATTTGCTGAAATACTTATGTTTTATCTATTACTGGTAATAGGTTATGGTTTAGCAGCCACTTACCTATTACCACTTACTCACAATCAAAAGAAGATTTGACGAAGAGGACGCAAAGAGGGGAAGCAGCAAAGACAAGGGGACAAGGGGACAAGATGAATAACCATGCCCAATGCCCCACAGCCTATTCAAAGACTGTCTATTTAGCTAGACCGTGTTCTAAAGCAAAACGAACTAACTCTGTACGGCTATTGGTGCCAGTTTTACTAAACAAACGGCTAACGTACTTTTCTACATTGCGGACACTGGTTTCTAAGCGACGGGCGATTTCTTTGTTCATCAATCCTTCAGCGACCAAGTTTAGAACACTTTGTTCTCTGGGAGTCAAATCAATTTTGAAAGGGGCTGGCGATTGGGAAATAGCATTTCTTTGAGTTAGCAATGCCTTAATTTGGGCAATCTGATTGGCCAGTTCAGCAAGATCAGGGGTTTCAACCTCATCTCCCGTAGTTGGAGTTTTAGCGGCGCGGCGGGCTAGCAAATTTTCGACTATAGCCACTAACTCATCTGGATCAAAGGGTTTGGGAAGATAGGCATCAACACCAGCATGATAGCCTTGGATGCGATCGCCTGTCATACCTTTAGCAGTTAAAAATACTACCGGGAGTGCTTGAAAGCGGGGGTCTTCTCGCAGTTGCTTGAGGAACTGATAGCCATCCACCTGGGGCATCATGACATCGGAAATCACTAAGTCAGGTGTATTCATCTGCATCCATTCCCAACCTTCAACGGCGTTACTGGCGACTTGAACGCTGAAACCGCTCTCTTGCAAATAGTCTTTCACGGCTTCCCGTATTCCTGGTTCATCATCCACCAGTAACAATTGTGCTGACATTTAAAATTCCCTTGAGTTTTCCTTTTTCCAATTTAGCGAAAGTTGGTAGGCATTGAACAACCTGAATTCGCCTCTACCGTCCCGAAAGCTTTTATGATGGGCTGCTATTAGCGCAGCGTCTCGTTAGAGAAAGACACATAGACACGTTCGCGGAGCGTCTCTTAGAGAAGTGACTTCCCGCAGGGTAGGACGCAATTTTTTTTAAATAACCCTTACCACCGAGGATTTGCCATAATTAATGCTTCTGCTGCTGAACTATTTAATGGGACAGAGAAAAAATTTCCCTGAGCATATTCACAGTTCAACTTTCTTAGAAGTCTTAGTTGCTCTTTTGTTTCTACTCCTTCGGCGAGCACATCCACACCCAGCTTATGTGCCAATGTGACAATTATCTCAATGATTTCTAAATTTTGACTATTAGCGCCCATCGGGCTGATGAAAGAACGGTCAATCTTCAACACACTAATCGGAAAGTTATAAAGACGACTTAATGAGGAGTAGCCCGTACCAAAGTCATCAATTGATAACTCAATGCCCATCTCTCGAAGTTTTAAGAGTGCGGCAGTTGCCTTATCGCCATTTTCCTTAATTACACTTTCAGTAATCTCTAGCACTAGAGTGCCAGCATCAAGACCAGTTGAATGCAAAATTTGCCCAATCTGCTCAATCAAATCCGGCTGGGAAAATTGCTTGAGGGAGAGATTAACACTGATTTTTTCTAAGAAGTTGGAATGATGGCACATTCGCCAAGCTTGCATCTGGCAACAGGCTTCATGCAACACCCAGTTGCCAATGGGGAAAATTAGTCCAGTTTCTTCTGCCAGGGAAATAAAATCTGCTGGATTAAGCAAACCACGCTCTGGATGCTGCCAGCGTAACAGAGCCTCAAAACCAAAAATAGAGCCTTTGGTGAGCGAAACAATTGGTTGGTAATAAACTTGAAACTCAAGGCGTTCAATTGCTCGGCGCAACTCTGACTCTAGCTGCAATTTTGCCAGAACATTAGCATACATATCTGAGTTGAATAGCTCATAACGCGCTCTGCCCAACATCTTGGCTTGGTACATTGCCGTATCAGCATCCCTCAACAGGTCTTCTGGCTGTTCATAGTCTACTGTTGAACTCAACGCAATACCAATACTTGCCGTTGTGAACACTTCTTGTCCGTCAAGCTCAAAGGGTAATGCCAGTTCCTGTTGAATCCGCTCAACCGCTTTGATTGCATCTGACACATCTTGGATTCCTTCAAGCAGGATTGTAAATTCATCTCCCCCAAGCCGTGCGGCTGTATCTATGGAGCGTACACATACTTCTAGCTTATTTGCAATAGCAAGCAGAAATTGGTCTCCTTTGATGTGTCCCAGACTGTCATTGATCAGCTTAAATCGATCGAGGTCGATAAATAGTACAGCAAATAGATAATCTGAATGCCGTTTTGAATAATCGATTGCACGTCTTAGGCGGTTCATAAATGCAGCGCGGTTCGGTAAACCTGTCAGTGCATCGTGAAAGGCAAGGTGCAGCAGTTGTGATTCGACTCGTTTACGCTCTGTAATTTCAGTTAGCAATTTCTGATTTGTTTTTACCAGTTCCGCTGTCCGTTCTGCTACTCGTATTTCTAACTCACTGTAAGCTTGGTGCAACATTTCTTCAGTTTGTTTGCATTCACTGATGTTGAACAGAAGCCAACGCCAGCCAACCGGCTTGCCCTGTAAATCGTACACCGCAGACGCTTTAACACTAGCAGGGAAAGACTTTCCTCCTCGTGGTTGTAGGTTAATTTCCCAATTCCGTAGCTCCTGGAAATTCTTTATCTGAAAGCTAAAGGACTGGCGGTCTTGTTGAGCAATAAAAAGAATTAATGGTTTACCTACTAGATACTTTTGGTGTACACCAAGCAAGGTTGCTGCTACATGGTTAGCCTCTTCGATTGTCCCAGTGGTATTAGTTACTAAGTAACCATCTGGAGCGAACTCAAACAAATCTTGGTAACGCTGGCGTTCTTTCTCTACTGCCGCTCGTGTTATTTGTAACTCTTCGGAGGCTGTCAATAGTTCTTCCATTGCAGTGTGAAGTTCCTCGAAAGCCTCTTTAATGATCTCCTGCTGTGAGTTTAGATTAGTAACATTAGATTGCAATAGTCCCTGTATCTGTGAGCATAATTTTTCTATCTGTTGGCTAAATCCATCCACGTTCATATTGCTCTACTCACAAAACTATGAAGCGTAGCTGTGAATGAAGAGATTATGGGAGGCAAACCCCATGCCTTCCTCGGAGCAGGCAAGGAGCGGGTTAATTGCAAGAGCGGACGCGTTGTCAATAAATATGGCAGAACTTGTTTTCTTGATTTACTAACTTATCTATCAATGATGAGGGAACAATCAAATTTGTGCACGCTCAAATCAACTCTTCGCCCTATTCATTACTACAAACTTGTCCATTAATGACCAAAGCACAAACTTAGAGCAAGCCCTACCTGCTGAAATTTTTACTTTATTAAATACAAGTTATCAACTTTAAAACTTTATCATAACAGTATATTTGCAGTGCTTAGTTTTTTAAATACTTATTAAGATATATTCACTTTTGTGATTTTAACGAAAAATAAGGGTTTCAGGCGATGCTTTTGGGCTGACAAGAGCGTTTGTGATCCGGCAAATTCAACTCTGAGGGGCATTTTAGACACTCTACAGAACTGACTGCTTATATTGCAGCCCCCTAGTATTGTTACAGTCGATCAATTATCTTGGCATTTTCTGGCAGCTTGGCGTCTCTTTGCCCAGCAGCACGCGCCCTAGCAGTGAACAAACCAATGGGAGTATTTAATAAATCTACAAGGGTGGCTTTACCCGCTATCGCCTTTTTAATATCTCTTGGTACTTCCTTCAATAACCAACGTGCCAATCGATAGCCGTATTCTTTGGCTGTCATCTCTCGCATTAAATTGACACCATGCAGTTCGTGCAAATATCGATTGGAGCGTCCATAGCGCCGCCATTGACTTTGCAGTTCTTGAAGTGTAGCGCGGTGGCGGTGTTGAACGATCGCATTTGGGGCAAATTCCAAACACCCGATATTTTCCCCCAAAATTCGCCAGCAAATGTCGGCATCGCCACCAGTAGTAAGATAGGGACGAAATAAACCTGCTTTTTCTAAGGCAATGCGTCGAATCGCTAAATTAGCAGTTTGACCATATGGACGGGAATAAGCAAGGGTATGCTTTTGCGACAAAGTTTCTTGACGGTCTGCGTGTTGTTCTAGCAGAGTTGTGCCTGGTAGTGCTAAAATTTCACCAGCGACAATCAGCACTTCTTGGTTGACAAAAGGCTGAATTAATGAATTTAACCATTGCGGTTGTGGACGACAATCTGCATCAGTAAAAACTATGATTTCACCCGTAGCGACGCGAATCCCAGTATTACGAGCAGCATAGGAGCTTTGAATTTGGTTTTCGCTCAATGGGCGGATTCTGATGGGATAATTTTCAGCAGATGTTTTGAGGATGGTGAGAGTGCGATCGCTACTATTATTGTCCACCAACAAGTACTCTACCTGGTCTTTTGGGTAGGTTTGAGACAACAGACAATTGATTAACTCTGGTAAATCCGCCTCACCGTTATAAATAGGAACAACCACCGACACCATTGGTAAAAAGCTGGTGGCGGTGGTTGTATCAACTGGCTGATGATTCATAAATCTGAGATTTTGGTTTGGGATTAGTAACTAGTATTCCCAAACCAAAACCCTATAACGGTAATATCAGGCAGTTTTTATAACTCCAAAAATCTGGATTTGGGAATACTACTATATCACTCGCGTCAATCTAAAATTTCAGGTTATCGGCGCGGCTCATCGGTCGAGTAGGCTGATTTGCCGGCGGTTGGGCAAAGTTGTTATTTGATAGAATTGCGATCGCACGGGCATATTGCGGATCGCTCTTAGTTCCGATTAAATCTGGATTAGAAGCCAACTGGCGCTCTTGTGCCTCTGTCAAGTCTAGCTTGATATCTGGCGTAATCCCTTTATGGTTAATATCGGTTCCTGCCGGGGTGTAGTAATGGGCAATGGTAACTGCCAAGCCGGAACCATCTGCGAGTTGATGAACTGACTGCACTAAGGCTTTGCCAAAGGTTTGACCACCTACGACTACCGCCCGCTTATTATCTTTGAGTGCCCCTGTGAGGATTTCGCTAGCACTCGCTGAATTACCATCCACTAAGACCGCCAAAGGACGACTTGTTAAAGCAGTGCGATTGGCTTTAGTTTCCTCAGTGCCGCCTACACGGTCTACTGTCTTGACAATTCCGCCGTTATCGTACCACATGCGGGCAATTTCAATGCTGGCCTGCAACAAACCGCCAGGATTTCCCCGCAAATCCAAGACATAAGAATCAACTTTCTTACTGTTCAAATCGCGGATGGCTCGTTGCATTTGCTCTGCGGCGTGGGCGCTAAATTCCCGCAAACGGATATAGCCAACGCGGCGATTCCCTTCTTGCTTGAGGGTATAAAGTACCGTTGGCACTTCAATATTTGCTCTCGTCAGTTTCAAATCAAAGGCATTTTGCCCTTTCCGTCCCAGCCGTAGCTTGATGGGAGTACCTGCTTTGCCGCGAATCAGCTTGGAAGCATCATCCACTTTCATTTTAAGAGTGGGTTTGCCATCAATGGCTAAAATTTCATCGCCTGCTTTGATCCCAGATTTCAGCGCCGGAGAATTTTCTATGGCTTCGACAACAGTCAGCCGCTGAGTTTTTTCGTTTACTTCCATCCGAATGCCAATGCCTGAGACTTCCCCGGATGTTTGGCTAGTCAGGGCTTCAAACTGTTGGGGGTCCATGAACCGAGTGTAAGGATCTCCCAAGGTTTGCAAAGCTACGCGGATTGCAGCATAAGCTTCTTCACGAGAAGAGTAGTCTTTGCTCAACAGGCTTTGTCTGGTTGCTTGCCAATTTTGTTGATTAAATTTGCCATCAACATATTCATGATTCACCAGTTGCCAAACTTGGTCAACTATCGCTTTTGGGCTGTCTTGTAGGGCTAGAGCGGCACGGACACCACGAGTCCAAGCGGGGCCGAACACAGACATAGTAGCAGTAGTGGCGATCGCTCCACCAATCAAGGCTACTTGGAGCGGTGAGTAACTTTTTGCAGATTGGTTCATGTATATTAGCTGAAATAATTGTGTTGTTGACAGTTTAGCAATCAGGCTTTCCAAAAAATTTTAAGTTTTTATACCCCAAACTCGGCTATTCTCTCTTCATCATTTTTATTGTTTAATGATGCCGAAATTACTGCATTATTAACAACCATTTCTCAGTTTGTTAGCCTTCTCCGGAAGGCTATACTGAACATGTGACACTTTGATTAGCGTCATGTTTGCATTCTAGATTACTTTTATAAGATAGCACTTTGTTCACTGAATTGCAGTACTGTTAGACAGCCATTAAATCAGCTTTTATTACCTAAGTCATGAAACGCAAATTTCCCATAAAATCATTAATTTCTATTAAAAAAAAATTTGCTAATCTGTGGCAATTGTTACAAAAACTAAGTGGTGGATTGTATGTTGTTCTGGGTGTTTGGCTGATTTTTACTACTATAACCCTAGTTTTTGCTTCCTCGCAGCCTGTAGATGCCTTCTTTGTGCTTGGTGGCAGTATTAGTCGAGAAACTTATGTTGCCCAACAAGCAAAACAATACCCACAAACCCCAATTTTAATTTCTCATGGTTCCCCAGACCCCTGTATATGGTTAATTTTTCAGGCGGAATTAGCAAGTTTACAAAACGTTTGGTTAGAAAAGTGCGCGAATTCTACTTTTGAAAATTTTTATTATGGTATTCCAATTCTGCGGCGTTGGGGAGTGCATAAAGTCATGTTGATTACCTCACCAAGTCATTTACCCAGAGCTAAATGGATGGCACAGATTCTTTTAGGTGCTCATGGTATTTGGGTAGAGCCACAGATTGTTCAGGAGTTAGGTATTCCTGGTAATCGTGAATCTTGGGTCAAAACTGGATTAGATGTAACACGCAGCTTATTTTGGGCGATTTTAAGTCAAATTATTCAACCGCAGTGCTCAAATGTAACAAGGCTTACCCAAGTAGATATGCAAGCTTGGGAGAATCGAGGTTTCCATTGTGAACACCAAGGGCGGTTGAGGAGATAAGAACAGATGAGAGTTCCAAAGTATAGACCTCCATCACATCCAGGTGAAATATTACTTAAAGATTTTCTAGACCCAATGGGAATAACCCAAAGAGAACTTGCAGATGCACTTCAGGTTCCTTTTCAGTGAATAAATGAGCTTGTAAATAAAAAGCGAGGTATTACACCTAGTACGGCAATAAGGTGATCAAAATTTTTCGGAAATAGCTCAGAGTTTTAATTAAAACTCCAACAAAATTAGGAAATTTACCACGTTTTCAAGGAAGAAGAGGAACTAAAAAGTATTTTGCAATTCCGAACCACAAAATAGCGATCGCCTTGAAAATTTAGTGTTCCATTTGCATAGCAGAATCGCAATTGGGCGATCCATCCAAAGGATAATTAATGTAAAAGTTCCCAATCTTGCAGCATTAAAATAGCATCTTTATACAAAGACAAATCCACCTGATGAACTTCTATTCCTTGTCCGATTCCTTGGAGAAGGGTGATTGTCAATTTTCCTCCCAAGTGCTCACGGAACTCGGTAAGCCCCCTAAATAGACAATGGGGATGGTCTAGTTGATCTAATTGTTCTGTCAGCGCTGATACGTACAAGGTAAAGCCTAATTTCTTGAGTGTGCTCATAACCCTGTGCCACTCAGATTGCAACAGTTGTCCTGTTAAATATGAATAGGTCGTATCCAAAGCAATGCCGATCGCTACAGCTTCACCATGACGTAGGCTGTAATTGGTTAAATGCTCTAGTTTGTGAGCAGCCCAGTGTCCAAAATCCAAAGGACGCGATGAACCCATTTCAAAGGGGTCGCCGCTACCAGCAATATGCTCTAAGTGCAACTGGGAACAGCGATAGATCAGCCTTTCCATTATGTCCATGTCTCGATTAGCCAATTTCTCGGCATTAGTCATAATGAAATCGAAGAAATCTGCATCTTTAATCAGCGCCACTTTCACCGCTTCTGCAATACCCGATCGCCAATCTCGATCATCAAGGCTAGTAATAAAATCAAAGTCATTCAAGACAGCATAAGGTGGCATGAATGTACCCAAAAAGTTTTTCTTGCCGAAGGCATTGATTCCGTTCTTTACCCCTACACCCGAATCGTTTTGCCCTAATACTGTTGTCGGTACTCGTAGCAGCCGAATTCCTCGGTGAGCCGTTGTTGCTGCGTATCCTGCCATGTCTAGCACGGCTCCACCTCCAATCGCTAAGACGTAGGAGTGACGGCATAATCCAGCTGCATTTATCTGCTGATGAATTTGATCTATAAATCTAGAATCGTTCTTGACTGCTTCTCCACCCGGAACTACTATCGGCTCACCACTCAGCCTTAGTACATCTTCATAATATTGGGCATAGACTGATAATTTTTTTAGCAACCCATCCTGGTACTGTAAAAACCCTGCATCTACCACTGCTAGCACTTGTTTTGGGGTTGTCTCCCCATCTGTAGCAATCACTTGTGCGAGTAAAGGATTATCTAACTGAAACAAGCCTTTAGTGAAGTGAACATCATAGTTGAAGCTTACGCGGACACATTGGTTAATTGGTTGCAGATTAAGAGCGGTTTTTTGTTTAATAGCCATTTAAATATTATTACTTTTAAAGTAACTGTAAATAGAACTAATACTGCAATTAAGATTGACAGTAAATTTATCGGGGTAAATACATTTAACACTTCAATTAAAAATGATTGTTTAGATAATTTTATCTACTCAAACCATCATACTTTTGAAGTGATTTTACCCTCGAACAGGAGGATTAGAATAACATTAATTTACAATTTTATTGATGCCTAGATTTTATATCTTAAGGTTGGCAATAAATATCATCATTACATAAGATTTTAAATTTTTACGTAAGATAATTTTAGGATTTGTTTAATGAAAATGGTATCTTTACAGTATCTTCTTTAAAATCGGGAGATTTTTATAGATTCAGTAAAGTTATGAACTCAGTAGTACGTTATGTAGCTGCTTTAATCACAAAGTATCAAGTTTAGTGCTAGATTTTATACTTAGTTGTCACAAAAAAAGTTGGGCAACTTCTCCTGAAATTCATCATGAGTAAAGTAAACAAGTTACTGCATCACTGGCTGTTAAAGTCTCTTTCAGAGAAAGCTTTTGCTTGGCTGGAACAAAAGCAGGCACAGATTGCTAGCGGCGCTGCTGAACGAGTGTTTTTTACGGCTTTTAGTGCTGTACCGCGTTATCTAGGTAAACAGGATTTGCAGCTAACATTCCAAGACTTGGAAGCAGCGCAGGATGTGATTCCCGGTTGGTATCCTGGTCATTGGAGTGTAGATCAAGCAGGTCGCACACTCTTGCTTCTAGCTTTGCCTCACGATGATGCTGAGGGCTATGTGCGATCGCTTGATAAATTCTTCTCCACTGCCGATATGGGGGAGTTAGTTGTCCTTTATCAAAGTTTGCCGCTACTACCACATCCAGAGTTACATCGCCATCGTGCTGCTGAGGGAATTCGCAGCAATATGAGTAATGTATTTCAAGCCATAGCACTACGTAACCCTTATCCAGCGGATTATTTAGACAATGCTGCTTGGAATCAGATGGTGCTGAAGGCTGTGTTTGTTGGCAGTCCGTTGCATCTAATTTGGGGACTGGATCGACGTGCTAACCCAGAATTGGCGAGGATGTTAGCAGACTATGCCCATGAACGTTGGGCAGCTAAACGCTCAGTTACGCCAGAACTTTGGCGACCGGTAGGGCGGTTTGCGGATAACGCAATCATCACAGATTTAGAAAAAGTACTGGCTAATGGGGATATACACGAGCAAGAAGCAGCAGCGTTAGCTTGTGCTGAGTCTCCTTTACCCCAAGCACAAGAATTACTTTCTCGTTACCCAGATTTACAGTCATCCATTCAACAAGGTAATCTGACTTGGAGCAGTTTTAGCCGCGATGCCTGCGGCGAGCTACGCTAACGCCTGTCAGTCTGCAAATGAAATTATCCATCATTCAGCAACAGCAAGCCATTCCACATTAAAACCGCATACAGTCAACAGCCAGGATATTTGCTGATACCGGGTTTTTCATTTTGAATTTTGAATTTTGAATTACTTATGATGTTTATCGATCCTCACATTCACATGTGTTCGCGTACTACTTACGATTACTTAGTAATGCGGGAATATGGTATTGTCGCCGTTATTGAACCAGCCTTTTGGTTAGGACAACCGCGAACCAACGCTGGCACATTCAAAGACTACTTCAGCAGTCTTGTGGGCTGGGAACGGTTTCGTGCTAGTCAGTTTGGCATCCAACATTACTGCACAATTGGTCTAAATCCGAAAGAAGCTAACAACGAGGCGCTAGCAGCAGAAGTTATAGAACTGCTACCACTTTATGCGTGTAAAGAGGGAGTTGTTGCCATTGGCGAAATTGGCTATGACGACATGACAGAATCAGAAGATAAGTACTTTTGTCAACAGTTAGCATTAGCCAAAGAACTCGATATGTTGGTGCTAATTCATACGCCTCATCGCAATAAAAAGGCGGGTGCTAGTCGGAGTATGGATCGCTGTATTGAATATGGCTTAGATCCTTCACAAGTAATTATTGACCACAACAACGAGGAAACCGTTGAGGAAGTATTAGGAAGGGGTTTTTGGGCAGCTTTTACGATTTACCCACAGACGAAGATGGGTAACGCCAGGATGGTAGAAGTTGTCCGCAAATATGGATGCGATCGCATCATTGTAGATAGTAGCGCTGATTGGGGTATTAGCGATCCTTTGGCAGTCCCGAAAACTGCTCAGTTGATGTTAGATAGGGGCATCCCTGAAGAACATGTACGCGCAGTTTGTTATGAAAACGCCCTAGCTGCTTACAGTCAAACTGGGCAGATGCAAGCATCAGACTGGCTTAATCCTCAATCTGTTGATCAGCGTCAGTTGTTCAATGGTAATTCTGTGTTGCGTGGACAAGAACCAGGAATCAAATCAGCTTCAGATTATGTGTTGATTGAGTAGAAAATTGGGGAGAGACGCGATTATTCGCGTCTGTACTGGAGAGTGGGGAAGACGAATTGCATAAATATCTGATTCATTTTTAATATGCGGTTTATTTTGATAAATTACTAGGCATGGAGGCAGATAAGTGAATGTTGCAAGCTTAAATTTTCAAAGCTGGCGGGGTTATCTAGAATTGATGCGTCCTGCTAATATTGTTACTGCTTGGGCAGATATTCTTGTTGGTTTTGCTGCTTCTGGCGCTGGAATTATTTTTGCCCAATTAATCAATGGAGAAGCGAGTTTTGCCATACTAATTCCATTGGCTTGGCTGTTATTGGCTACAACTGGTTTATACGGCGGCGGTATAGTTTTTAATGATGTTTTTGATGCTGAATTAGATGCAAAAGAGCGACCAAATAGAGCAATTCCCAGTGGTCGCGTATCTCGTGAAAATGCTACTTTCTTGGGGAGTATACTATTTGCAATCGGGATTATAGCTGCTTTTCAAGTATCATTGTTGAGTGCTGCGATCGCTATATTTATCACTCTTTCATCCCTCCTATATGACTCACTCGCCAAACATCATCCTTTTTTTGGCCCTTTAAATATGGGTTTGTGTCGTGGCAGTAACTTATTATTAGGTGTAAGTGCTGTACCTATAATAATAGGAGAACGTTGGTATTTAGCGCTGATTCCTGTTCTTTACATTGCTGCTATCACCGCAATTAGCCAAGGTGAAGTTCACGGAGGTAAGAAGATTACGGGAGTACTCGCACTACTGCTAATTGCAATAGTTTTGACGGCAGTTTTAGCTTTAGGATTATTAAGAGAGTATACAGCGATCGCAGCATTACCGTTCGCTATTTTATTAGCTATCAGAATCTTGCCTAACTTTATCAAAGCGGCGCGGGAACCGATAGCCGAAAATATCCGCAATGCTGTGAAAATAGGTGTTTTATCCCTAATAGTCTTAGATGCAACCGTTGCATCTGGTTTTGCTGGTTTGTATTACGGTCTATTAGTTCTAATCTTGCTACCATTTTCGATGAAGTTAGCAAAAGTATTTGCTGTTACTTAAATTTGAATGTATACACCCAGTAATACTATAAATCGGCTGTATGGGCGCATATAAGTGCGCCCATAGCCATGAATTGCAAGTCTTTTGTGGAATAGTATAAGCCAAAGAAAATAGATTACATATACAAGGGATAAAGCTAGAAAATGAAAATTACAAAAAACAATAATTTTCACTTAACTTATTGTACCAATATTCATCCTGGTGAAAGTTGGCTAGAAGTTTTCGCCAATTTAGAAAAATATGTTCTCAATCTCAAATCACGTTTATCACCAACAGAACCTTTTGGTATTGGTTTAAGGTTAGCAGATGCAGCAGCCAAAGAACTATTACAAAATAATAACTTAGCTCAATTCCAAGCTTGGTTAACTCAACAAGATTTATACGTTTTTACCTTAAATGGATTCCCTTATGGCGGATTCCATCGACAGGTGGTAAAAGATCAAGTTTATGCACCAGATTGGTCTACACAAGAACGGGTGAATTACACATTAAACTTGACATATATTTTAGCAAATCTGTTACCAGAAGAACTTGATGGCGGAATTTCTACATTACCATTATCCTATAAACCTTGGTGGGAAAAAGACCAAGCAACTTTCGAGACAGTTCTGAAAAAGAGTTGTTTGAACATAGCATCAGTTGTTGTAGAAATGATTCGCATCCGCGAAGAGACAGGAAAGACACTCCATATTGATTTAGAACCTGAGCCTGATGGATTAATTGAAAATACCTCAGAATTAATTGACTTCTACCAAAATTGGTTATTGCCAATTGGCGGTAATTACTTATCAGAAAAGTTGAATATCGAGCAGAATTTAGCAGAGAGCAAATTACTAGAACACGTTCGGGTTTGCTATGACACCTGCCATTTTTCAGTTGAGTATGAGGAACCACAATCTGTATTCGAGCGTTTGCACTCGGCAGGAATTAAGATTGGTAAGATTCAAATCAGCGCCGCGATTAAAGTAAAAATTCCTGCTGATGTTGAAAAACGTAGTTTGATAGTTGAACGCTTACGTCCTTTTGCTGAATCTACTTATCTTCACCAGGTAATAGAACGTCGCAGTAATGGTACATTCCATCACTATCCTGACTTAATAAATGCCTTACCACATTTAGAGCAATCTCTAGCTGAAGAATGGCGGACTCATTTCCATGTGCCGATTTTTATTCATGATTATCAAATTTTGCAATCTACCCAAGATGACATTGCTACTGTTTTGCATCTACTTAAAACCAACAATGCTTGCTCCCATTTAGAAATTGAAACTTACACTTGGGATGTATTGCCATCAGAAATGAAGATAGATTTGCTGACTTCTATTCAGCGTGAATATGAGTGGGTATTAAAATTAATTCGTAGTTCGTAATGGGCTTCGCCCCGCTACGCTAACGTAATTCGTAATTAAAGGTTTAAACTTAGTTTTCTAGTTTAAATCTTTAGAGATACATTATTGTGTGTTTCTAGTTATTTTTTGAAATTGCTATGAAAGAGGATTAAGTTTATGCAGAAAACAGTTGTTCTAAATGTCGTGGGATTAACGCCCAGTTTACTAGGAGAAAGCACGCCGTTTTTATCTTCTTGGGCTGCTAAAGGACGGGTAGCTTCCATCAAAAAAGTGTTACCTGCTGTAACTTGTTCAGTTCAGGCTACTTATTTAACAGGAAAATTGCCTGATGAACATGGAATTGTTGCTAATGGTTGGTACTTCCGCGATGAATGTGAAGTGAAGTTTTGGCGGCAGTCTAATAAACTAGTGCAAGCTCCTAAAGTTTGGGAAATAGCTAAATCAATTGATCCAAACTTTACTTGTGCCAACCTTTTTTGGTGGTACAACATGTACTCTACAGCAGATTATGCCATTACACCGCGACCGATGTATCCCGCAGATGGGAGAAAATTACCTGATATTTATACACATCCTAGTGATGTGCGATCGCAAATTCAATCTGATTTAGGAAACTTCCCTCTATTCGATTTCTGGGGGCCCAAAACTTCCATTAGTTCTAGCCAATGGATTGCCAATTCCGCAAAATGGATTGAGGAACGCTACAGCCCAACATTATCACTAGTTTATCTACCACATTTAGACTACTGTCTGCAAAAGTTTGGTAACAATCAAACACAGATTCAAGCAGATTTGCGAGAAATTGATGCTGTTTGTGGCGATTTAATTAAATATTATCAAGCACGTAATACTCAGGTAATTATTCTTTCTGAGTATGGCATTACCCCAGTTTCTAAAGCTGTGGATTTGAACCGCGTACTACGGGAAAATGGTTTAATTGCTGTACGCGAGGAATTAGGGCGAGAACTGCTCGATTTTGGGGCTAGCATTGCCTTTGCCGTTGCCGATCATCAAATTGCTCATGTTTATGTGAATGATCCGGCGTATATCCCGAAAGTGCGATCGCTTTTAGAAGCGACTGAAGGTGTGGCGCAGGTATTGGATGAAGAGGGTAAGCAAGCCTACCATCTCGATCATCCTAGATCGGGTGAGTTGGTGGCGATCGCTCAATCTGATGCTTGGTTTACCTATTATTATTGGCTCGATGATGCAAAAGCGCCTGATTTTGCTAGAACTGTAGATATCCACCGCAAACCTGGTTACGATCCTGTAGAACTTTTCCTTGATCCGCAGATTAAATTTCCTCAAGGAAAAATTGCTCTCAAGCTACTTAAGAAACAACTGGGTTTTCGCTACTTAATGGATGTGATTCCTCTAGATGCTTCTCTAGTACGTGGCTCTCACGGTCACATTACTACTTCTCCAGATGAAGGGCCTCTATTTATCACCCATCAAACTCACCTAGTTAATGAAAATCAAATTGAGGCGACAGATGTTTGCTCGTTGATTCTCAAACACTTAAATACCTGAAAGGCAGTAGACACAGGATGTATCACCTCTCTACATCCTACCAAGATACAAAACAATTTATGGTAATTCATAATCATATCGAGTATGCTTTATATATAAACTCGTTATGACTATGAATTAGTTTGTTCTATCAGTAGGTATCCATCTACTGACTAAAATGTACTGTGGGCAATCTAAGTAACTTAATGGAGAGCTTCTTTACCCATGACTGAACCCCAAAACTTGACAACTGCTGACGGTATTCCTGTTGCGGATAATCAGAACTCACTCACGGCTGGAGCGCGTGGCCCTGTATTAATGCAGGATTTCCACCTCATAGAAAAGCTGGCTCATTTCAACAGAGAACGTATTCCTGAAAGAGTTGTCCATGCCAAAGGTGCGGCTGCTCATGGTACTTTGACTATTACCAATGACATCACCCGCTACAGTAAAGCCAAACTTTTTTCTGAAATTGGCAAGAAAACGGAACTTCTCTTGCGTTTCTCTACAGTCGGAGGAGAAAAAGGTTCAGCAGATGCCGAGCGTGACCCTAGAGGTTTTTCCCTCAAGTTTTATACTGAGGAGGGTAACTGGGATCTTGTAGGTAACAATACCCCTATTTTCTTCATCCGCGACCCTTTGAAGTTTCCTGATTTCATCCATACCCAAAAGCGCAATCCCCAAACCAATTGCAAAGACCAGAATGCAAAGTGGGATTTTTGGTCACTCAGTCCAGAATCGCTTCACCAAGTGACGATCCTGTTTTCAGATCGGGGAATTCCCAAAACCTATCGCCACATGGACGGTTTTGGTAGCCATACCTTCAGTTTAATTAATGCTCAGGGCGATCGCGTTTGGTGTAAATTTCACTTTAAGACTCTGCAAGGGCATCAAACCTTGACGGAGGAAGAATCCGCTAAGATTAAGGGCGAAGATCCCGATCATGCGACTCATGATTTGTTTGAAGCGATCGCTCAAGGTGACTATCCTAAGTGGCGGATGTGTATTCAGGTGATGACCGAGGAGCAAGCGGAAAAACATCCAGATAATCCTTTTGACTTAACCAAAGTTTGGAAACAAGGAGAATATCCTTTAATCGAAGTCGGGATATTAGAGCTAAATCGGAACCCTGAGAATTATTTCGCTGAAGTAGAGCAAGCCGCTTTTAGCCCTAGTGCCGTGGTTCCTGGCGTTAGTTTCTCTCCAGACAAAATGCTGCAAGCTCGAATTTTTTCTTACCCAGATGCTCAACGGTATCGCTTGGGTGGTAACTATCAGCAACTACCTGTTAATCAGCCCAAATGTCCAGTGATGCATTATCAGCGAGATGGCTTTATGGCATCGGGGAACAACGGCGGTAGCGTTCCTAACTATGAACCGAATAGTGCTGAGGGTACGCCCAAAGAAAATCCAGCTTATGCAGAACCACCTAGTCATTTGGGCGATGTCACAGTCGATCGTTACAGTCATCGTGAAGGAAACGACGATTACACCCAAGCAGGTAATCTGTATCGGTTACTAACTCCTGAACAGCAAGAGCGTCTGGCTAAAAATATTGTCGGCAGTCTCTCTCAAGCAAGGGAAGACATTCAAATGCGCCAACTTTGCCACTTCTTCCGGGCAGATATTTCTTATGGTCGTCGTGTAGCTGAAGGATTGGGCATTTCAATCGATCCATCAATGCTGGGTGCTACTGCTCAACCTGTAGGTAACTGGTAGCCTCGTAGTTTCGTAGGGTGTGTTATGCCGTAGGCTAACGCACCGAAAACCTGGATGGTGAGTTACGTACTTAAGCTAGATTTAGATCCCCGATTTCTTGAAGAAGTCGGGGATTTGCTCAATGAAAACAGACTCGTTAACGGAGATAAAATACTCGTTAACGGAGATAAAAGCCTCGTTAACGGAGATAAAAGACTCGTTAACGGAGCGAAAATACTCGTTGACGGAGCGAAAATACTCGTTGACGGAGCGAAAATACTCGTTAACGGAGATAAAATACTCGTTGACGGAGATAAAAGCCTCGTTAACGGAGATAAAATACTCGTTGACGGAGTTCAGAGGCTCATTAAGTAGATAAACAAAAATATTTACAGTTAGTGCGATCGCACCCTTCGCAAAGCATATCGTAGAGAAGTAGTTTTAGGCGTTGCGATCGCTTTATTTTGCTTCACTGCATTTGCAATGACATTTGTGTAATTAATTATATTGCCTACTTATTAGACTAGGATTTGAATCCCAGGCGAGTAATGCAGCCGATGCAGATTACCTAAATTACTGAAACCAATGGGAGACAAAAGCAACCATTCTCCTGAATCAAGGCTGACGATTCCGCCGCAAGTCTTCCTGATTTTTACGAATGGCTATTGTTTTGGGATGATTTGCCCCTAACCGTTGTTCAGCAATTTCCAAAGCTTCGATATACAAAGGTTCGGCATTGCTGTACCTTCCCTGTGAATTGTAGAGGAGTGCCAAATTGTTCAGGCTAGTTGCCACATCGGGGTGTTCATCCCCCAGCAGACGTTTTCTCATCGCCAAAGCTTCGATTAACAAAGGTTCGGTATCGCTGTACCTTCCCTGTGAATTGTAGAGGAGTGCCAAATTGTTCAGGCTAGTTGCCACATCGGGGTGTTCATCCCTCAGCAGACGTTTTCTCATCGCCAAAGCTTCGATGTACAAAGGTTCGGCATCGCTGTACCTTCCCTGTGAATCGTAGAGGAGTGCCAAATTTTTCAGGCTACTTGCCACATTGGGGTGTTCATCCCCCAGCAAACGTTTTCTCATCGCCAAAGCTTCGATTAACAAAGGTTCGGCATTGCTGTACCTTCCTTGTGAATTGTAGAGGAGTGCCAAATTGTTCAGGCTAGTTGCCACATCGGGGTGTTCATCCCCCAGCAGACGTTTTGTCATCGCCAAAGCTTCGATTAACAAAGGTTCGGCATCGCTGTACCTTCCTTGTGAATTGTAGAGGAGTGCCAAATTGTTCAGGCTAGTTGCCACATCGGGGTGTTCATCCCCCAGCAGACGTTTTGT